>CACDPE010000047.1 GCA_902554655.1 uncultured Bacteroidota bacterium | reverse complement strand
GAATTCTTTGTAGTGTATTTGGGTGTAAAAGATGAGACAATACTCTTGTTTGATAACCTAAGATTTGATCATGAATTTTTGGATCTTCCGGCCCAGATCTAAAATCAAAACCTCTTCTTTGCTTTGCTAATAAATTATAAATATCATTAGAAACTTTGAATGAATTAGGGCTAAATATATATTTTTTTAATGCGTTCATGGCTCTCTTTTGATCAAAATAGCTCACAGGTGTATAGGGTTTAGTAGCACCTTTCTGACCTACTACTGACCTATCAACGTAAACTCCACCTATGAATCTCGAAATTACTGTGCCAGCTGTTGAAGATGATGAACCTAAAATGTAGTATGCTCTTCTAAGATCATCATATGTTGATCCCTGCTTTAAAAACTTTTCTTTTAATTCATTAAATAACCTATTGTTTAATGTAAATCTATCAATGGAAAATTTTATTGGATCATTTGATAAATCATAAACCATAACTCTAGGATCAATTCCTCTACTTGATGATCTCATGTCATCAGCATCATTACCAAATGCCAATTCAGGTTCATTAGATCTAGATAAAATTTTTTCTCTTTCGTTTTTTGTTAAATTTGGTTTATAGCCAAACTCAATTACCCATTTATCATAAGGACCTACTGTTGTGTCAGAAAATTGAGCTTGTTTATTTTTATCTAAACTTACATTTAAAGCAGGATATTCCATTACTGATGTGTTGATTGATTTACCTTTCAATAGTTCCGGGTTAGAAAGTTCATCTGGACTGAAGAGGTGACTTCCCCTCATGTTGTGACTTAGACCAAGAGTGTGACCAATTTCATGCATAATCAGCCTTATCATATTGTCTTTTTCTAATTTACCAAGTTTGATATCATTATTTGAAAACTCAGGGTAAACAGTTTTTCCATATAAAATATTTTCATGAGTATGTTCTCCAGCTGAACATGAATGATTATTATCGTAAAAATATTCCTCATTAATTAAATTTAAACTCATATTTTTAGATGGATCTTGGTATAATTTTTCATAAAAGACTCTATTAGTGAAGTGAACAAACTCTAACATGATGTCTGCAGCTATTATCTCACCAGTTCTGGAATTTACCATACTTGGACCGTAACCACCAAATGGTGGATTTGGAGATGATGTCCATCTTAATACATTGTATCTTATATCCCCGGCGTCCCAATCAGCGTCATCAGGTTGAGTTTTAACTTCAATAGCATTTTTAAATCCAGCTTTTTCAAATGCAATATTCCATTGTAAAACAGCATTTTTTATTGTCTCCCTCCATTCATGTGGTGTTGAATTTTCTATCCACCAGGTAATTGGCTTAACAGGCTCAGATAATTCTAATTCAGGATTTTTTTTAATTAATCTCCACTTATTAATCATGTCCCGATAGTTAGTTGTTTTTGTGGAAGTCATATCATTTGTTTCAGTTGTAAAATAACCAGTTCTAGCATCAGCATATCTAATCTCATAATTATCATCAGGCATTTCAATTAGTGAATGAAATACTTTAATAGAAATATTTCTAGCATCTGTAACTGCTTCAGAACCACTATTTAAATAGTTTGGATTATTATACACATATTCAGTTTTTAGATTAGTGTTTTCAGGATAATTTTTTATTTCTTCAATCTTTGATTTTTCCCTGTCAAAATTTCCAAGACTGAATGATGACGATGATGATCCAGGTCTTCTTGGTCGTTTTATTCTAGTTAAAATTTCTGAAACAAATAATTTGTCTACATCAATCAAGAAAAGTTCATTTGCTTTATCCTCACTTAGAATTTTTGTTGAAAAAAATATTGCTTCACTAATGTTAGCATCTTTCGATTTTGAAAGTGGACTATTAGGATCAAAATAGAAGTTAGTATTTGGAGAAATAAACTCAATCTTATTGAAGTATCTTTTCAAATAAAAAATAGCTTCATTTTGATAAGATCCCCTATATCTACCTGCTTCAGTTACACCGTCAGCGATTTGAGAAAAATAGATAAATTCTTTATTAAATTGTTCTTTTTTTATGACCATCTTTAACTTTCCATCAATCGAATCTTGAAAAATTG
>CACDPE010000046.1 GCA_902554655.1 uncultured Bacteroidota bacterium | reverse complement strand
TACTTTTATTAAAATTTTTTCAAAAAAAAAAAATGATACTATTTCTTTGTTAGTTTATTTAATTATGGGTTGGCTAATAATATTTGATATTCAAACACTATTTGAATTAATAAGTTTTAATGCCAAAATAATATTAATAGCCAGTGGATTGTCATATACTATTGGCGTATTTTTTTATTATTTTGATAGAGTTAAGTATTTCCATTCTATATGGCACATTTTTGTTTTAAATGGATCGTTGTTACATTATATATTTGTTTTAATATATATAATTTAAACTGACAAAATAAGTTTTAGCAAAACAGATAAATTATATAATTATTAACTTTATTAATTAATCAAAAAATTATGAAAAAAATTATTTTATTTTTTCTATTGCTTAGTTGTTCAATTTCATTAGCTCAAAAGAAAACTAATGGTAAGATCTATATTGAACATCCAGCTTTAGAAATTGTCAATCAGTTTAACGAAGCGTTCGTAAAAGGTGATACTGAAAAAATTAAAAGTTTAGTTACCGAAAATTTTACTTGGCGAAATTCAACCATGAGATCAAAACCAGGAACACTGCAACAACTTCTTGGTAGGTCTAATTATTTAAGTAAGAATATAGAAAACTTTGAAATAAAACACTATGGAGGATCTTACCCCGATGTTTTTGAGTATAAAAAAGATGGAATTCTTGATGTAATGACTTATACATGGATGACCGGTTATGATAAAAATACTGGAGTAGAATTAAACATGCCAAGACATGCCAATTTCAGAATGAATAGTGATGGTGATAAAATTAGATACATAAGTATAATGGATGACCAAGTTTTGTGGAGAAAAGCTTACGACGCTTATGAAACTAAAAAGAATGGAATTATTTTCAAAGATCATCCATATGTTTCAAAAGTAAGATTATTAATTCAGGCTTATCAAACAATGGATGTAGAAAAAATAAAAAGTCATTATTCCCCAAATGCTAGATTTTATGATGTTATGAATAGTGTTCCGTTTGATAAGGTAAAATCTTTAGATGAAGAATTTAAAGATTTTAGTTCATATGCCGAGATACTGGAAATCGTTGATATTCGAGAATATGGTTTTCCTGACGTGTTGGATTACGAAGGTGATGGTGCAGTTGTTATTTCTTGGTGGGTAATGGATTTTAAAAATAAAAAATCTGGAGATACATCTACTCTTTTTCAACATATAGTACATCATTTCAATGATGAAGGTGAAATTGTTAGAGAGGACTATTATTTCAATCCCGCACAACTTCCATTATAATTTTATCTAATTAAAAGCCCCTCTTTTGTGAGGGGTTTACATTTTTATTCGAAGTTTTGAAATATAATTTATTCAAAATAATCTTTTTTTTATTTATAACTCAACTATCAAATAGTCAAGCAATAATTGATTATGGAAATTTATTTTCAAAATCTGATAAATTTTTAAAATATCATGATGAATGGGGTAAAGTAAATTATCTAAAAAAAATTAATGAGTTTAATAAAAATCAGTTGAGCTTTGGTCAAGTTGTTTTTCTTGGGAATAGTATTACAGAAGGTGGTAATGATTGGGGGAATAGATTAAGTATTTCTAATGCTGTAAACAGAGGTATAGGTGGCGATACTACACTTGGAATTATTGGAAGAATTGGTGAAATTAAATATTTTAAACCAAAAGCTGTTTTTTTATTAATTGGCATCAATGATTTGTGGAATAATGATCCTAGTATACCTTCAGAAAATATTATACAAAAAAACATACTTACCATAGTTAAATCAATAAAAAAAGCATCCCCTGAAACTAAAATGTTTTTACAAACAATTTTACCAACATCAAAAAAATTATATAATCTTAAAATAGAGTCTATAAATAGTTTTCTTAAGAGAAATCAACAGAAAAGGTTGTATAAAATCGTAGATTTATACTCCATTTTTGTTAATGATAAAGGATATATAAAAGAGGATTTAACTACTGATGGAATTCACATTAACGAAAAAGGATACGAAGAATGGGTAAAGTACATAAAGCCATTAATAAAAGATCTTTAATTACCGTTATATTTTTTTGCAAAAGCTTGTAAGTCTTCAACTTTATCTGTTTCATCTACAATTTCTAGTCCCA
>CACDPE010000045.1 GCA_902554655.1 uncultured Bacteroidota bacterium | reverse complement strand
CAGGAAGCATAAACTTATAAGTCTTATCATAAATTTCTGGAAGATTTTCTTTGACCCAAGCAAGTTTAGACGCAGTAAAGTTTCCAGGCGAATTCAAAAGAAATTCCATACATTTTTTTTCTCCAATTTCAGAAAAAGCTTTATTACCAATATCAACAGCCCTTCCGTCACACCAAATTATTGAATTATATAAAACCTGAAAATTTTTATCTACAAGAACAAGTCCATGCATTTGATATGAAATTCCAATAGCGACAATTTCAGATGATTTGATTTTAGACTCCTTTATTATTCTTTTTGTTCCATCACAAAAATATTTCCACCATTGGTTAGGATCTTGTTCAGCCCAGTTTTTATTTTTTGAAATAATATTCATTTCATAATTTGGCTCTTGTAATACACAAATTTTTTTCCCATTTTTTGCATTTGTTAATGCAATTTTCAAAGAAGAGCTTCCTAAATCATATCCAATATTATACATTTAATCTATTAATGTTGTTATTGTTTCTATAGTTCCATCTGAATTATGAGTCATTTCAGAAAATTTAACGTTTCTTAAGAAATCTTTTCCTGAGAGTTGTGTGTCGTGATAAAATAAATACCACTTTTCTGCAATTTTAATTGTTGAATGATGGTTTGTCCATCCCTGAACAGGATTGTTTAAAACTCCTCTGTATGTAAATGGACCATAAGGATTATCACCTGTTGCATAGACAATATAGTGGGTATTTCCTGTAGAATAACTCAAATAGTAAATTCCATTTCTTTTGTGAATCCATGCTGCCTCAAAAAATCTTCTATCGTGGTCTTTAGTTAGTATTGGTTTACCATCTTCATCAATTATTCTAATTGGCTTTGGATCTTCTGCAAAACTTATCATATCATTTGACATTTTAGCAATTCTTGGTGAAATAGCAGGACTGTCAGGAATACCATTATCTTGCGTTTCACATCCTGAGGGAGTATAATTATTATTTTCATCCCATCTTTGAAGTTGTCCACCCCAAATACCTCCAAAATACATATAATAAGAACCATCATCATCTTTGAATACAGATGGATCCATACTATAACTGCCCTCTATTGGTGTTTTTTTTGACCTAAAAGGTCCTTCGGGTTTATCTGAAACTGCTACACCAATTCTAAATATATCATCTTTGTCCTTAGTCGGAAAATATAAATAAAATTTACCATTTTTTTGAGCCGCATCTGGAGCCCAAAATTGTCTTTTAGCCCAAGGTACGTCGTCTAAATCTAAAGCAACGTCATGAATTGTTACTGGTCCTCCGATATAATCCATTGATAAAACTCTGTAATCTCTCATAGCATACTGACTTCCACAATCATCATACAGAGGATTTTCCTCAATTATATCATGAGAAGGGTATACATATATTTTTCCATTAAAAATATGTACTGAGGGATCAGCAGTAAATATTTCATTGACAAGTGGTTCGTCCTTAAATTTTTTTTGACTGTACATAACAGTTGTAAAAAAAACGGTCAAATAAATAATTTTTTTCATTTTATTACTATTGGTTTATTAGAGAAATCTCTCATTTCTTTTAATTTCTTTGAATATAAATCAACTAAGTTTTTGAATTTAGGTTTTTTTGAAATGTTATAATACTGTTTTTTATCATTTTCCATGTCAAACAACATGTTGTATAAAACTTTTCCTGTTCCACGCTCTAAAACCTCATGATATGAAAACTTGTGATCTTGAACAACCTCTAAAGTTTGATATCTACTATAAATTTCTTTTTTATGTTCTAGATTAGGATTTCTTAAAATAGGTACAAAACTCTTACCGTGAATATAGTTTGGTGGTTTTATTCCAGCAATTTCACAAATTGTTGGATATAAATCTATATATTCTATCATAGTATTAGTCTGAAACCCTTGTTTCATTTTTGGTGATGAAACAAGTAGTGGAACGTGTATTGCTTCTTGAAAAGTATGATGTTTACACCAAAAACCGTGTTCACCTAGAAAAAAACCGTGATCACTCCAAAATACAATTGTAGTATTTTTTCTTAAATCTAAATCATCAAGAGATTTTAAAAGTTTTCCAATTAATGTATCTAAATAACTAATTGTTGCATAGTACGATTTGATTAAATCTTCTTCCATTTTTAGACTAACAGGACCAGATTTAGGGATATCTATGTACCAATTTCTAAG
>CACDPE010000044.1 GCA_902554655.1 uncultured Bacteroidota bacterium | reverse complement strand
TGAAAAGTTAAATCAACCTGTCAATACAATTAAAATCAAGATTTACAGAGCAAAAAGAATTTTGAATCAAATACTAGATCTTGAATGATATCTTTTATAAAAAAATTAGGACCAGGTTTACTTTTTGCAGGTGCTGCAATTGGTGTATCACATCTAGTACAATCAACCAAATCTGGCGCTGAATTTGGTTTTGGTTTGTTATGGGCACTAATTCTATGTAATTTTTTTAAATATCCTTTTTTCTTTTTTGGCACTAAATACACACAGGCTACAAGTGAAACACTCCTAGATGGTTATTTAAAAATACATAAAGGTGTATTAATTATCTATCTTATTCTTTCGATTGTTACAATCTTTACAATTCAAGCAGCAGTCACAATTGTAACTGCTGGACTTGCAATGGAATTATTTGGAATTACTGAAAATATTACTTATTGGGCAATAATAATAGTTGTTTTTTCTGTCCTACTGCTAATAATTGGTAAATACAAGCTACTAGATAATTTAATGAAGTTTATTATTTTGATCCTTGGAATATCAACAGTAATTGCACTATTATCCGCATCTTTTAATAGTGATTCGATTTTAAACTTTAGACAAATTATCCCTAATGATATTGAAGGTGTTATTTTTTTAGCTGCATTTATGGGTTGGATGCCAGCTCCTTTAGACATATCTATATGGCAATCCATTTGGACTAGAGAAAAAATGAAAATTGATAAAAAAATTGATTTTAATACAGTAAAATTTGATTTTAATGTAGGTTATTTAACTACTGTTTTTTTAGGTTTATGTTTTGTTGGATTAGGAGCTCATGTTATGTACCATTCAGGAGAAAAGTTTTCTGACTCTGGTGGTGTTTTTGCTTCACAGCTCATAAATCTGTATACTTCAAACCTTGGTGAAAATATGATGGTTTTTATTGCAATTGCTGCATTTACTACCATGTTTAGTACAACCATTACTTGCTTGGATGCTTCACCACGAGCAATGAGCAAAACACTTGATCTATTAAAATTTAATAGATTAAATGATTATAACAGTTGGATAGCCATTTTATCAATAGGAACAATTTTAATTTTTATTTTTTTTATGTCCGAAATGGGTGGTCTTGTAAAAATTGCAACTGTATTATCTTTTATCACAGCGCCTCTATATGCAATTATAAACTACATCCTTGTATCAAGTCATTTAATGCCAAAAAAATATAGACTATCAAAATGGATGAAAGTGTATTCTATTTCTGGAATTATATTTTTATTATTTTTCTCTATTTGGTATATAACATTGATATAATATAATTATATAATGGTATATTTGTTGTTATATAGTTTGTATTGGAAACTCAAGTCTTAAAAAGCATAAAATCTTCAAAAAAAACTGAAATTTTAAACTCAATTCAATCCTTCAAAAAAAAGCCAAATTGGATTAGAGTAAAGTTACCAGTAGGAAAAAAATACTCAAACCTGAGATCACTTGTTGATAAGTATAAATTAAATACAATTTGTTCATCTGGTAGTTGTCCTAATATGGGTGAGTGTTGGGGAGAAGGTACTGCAACTTTCATGATATTGGGAAATATTTGTACCAGATCATGTGGGTTTTGTGGAGTCAAAACTGGAAGACCAGATTCTGTTGATTGGGAAGAGCCAGAAAAAGTGGCAAAGTCCATTCAAATAATGAAAATTAAACATGCTGTTATTACATCTGTTGATAGAGATGATTTAACAGATATGGGATCAATTATTTGGGCTGAAACAATAAAAAGTATCAGAAGGCTTAATCCTGGAATTACTTTAGAAACTTTAATTCCAGATTTTCAGGGAATCGAAAAACATTTAGATAGAATTATTGCAGTTAAGCCTGAAGTTATTTCACACAACATCGAAACAGTTGAAAGGTTAACAAGAGAGGTTAGAATTCAAGCTAGATACTCAAGAAGTTTGGATGTTCTTAAATACTTGAAAGACAATGGAGTTAATAGAACAAAATCAGGTCTAATGCTTGGTTTTGGTGAAAGAGAAGACGAGGTTATAAAAACCATTCACGATCTAAGAAATGCCAATGTTGATGTATTAACAATTGGTCAATATCTACAACCATCTAAAAAACATTTACAAGTTAAAAATTTTATAAATCCAGAAATATTTAAGAAATACGAAAAAATTGCTCTCGGTCTAGGATTTATTCATGTTGAAAGTGGACCCTTAGTTA
>CACDPE010000043.1 GCA_902554655.1 uncultured Bacteroidota bacterium | reverse complement strand
CTACTACAGGTGAAGGACCACAGCTTCTTGGTGAGAATGATTTATTCTTTAACGGAAATATGCAAGATTGGAAAAAGTTAGCTAATAGTCTTAAATTAAAAGTTGCTTTAAGAGGACATGGTGCTGGAGGTGCTGATTACAGTGCTAAAGTTCAAGAAGCAATAACAGGTGGTGTTCTTGGAGACAAAGATGCTACAATTCCAAGAGATACTGAAATTTCACAATGGGCGAGTGCTACATACGGAGATATATGGCATAATTTCTATGGTGGTGGTAGATGGCATTTAGGTAGTACGTTGGTTGATTTATTAAGAGATAATAATGATCCAAGATTATCTAAGTACGCAAAACCTATAGCTGGTGGAACTTTTGAATTTATAAAGCCAACTACTGGTGATTTAGTAGGAATGTATGACAAGCACATTGCATACATGGAAGGGCATTTAACTGATTCAGATGTAACTTACACAAAATCAGTTGCTGGTGATGGTACTGTTACAATCACAACTGGAGCCGGTCCTTTTTATGTAGGTCAGCCAAGTAGAACTAATGGGAATATTAAAAACATGTTATTTCCAGATCTATGGTCACACCCAGCTGATATAGTAACTCAGAAGAAAAATGAAGGAAAACCAATTTTTCCTTTCTTAGTGTTTACTGCTGCTGAGTCTCATTTCTTAGTAGCTCAAGCAGCTGTTTTAGGTATTGGTTCTGGAGCAAATGCACATTACCAGGCAGGTATTTCGCATGCTATGCGATTATGGGGTGTAAGTGATGCAGATGTTGCTACATATTTAGCTAACGAGCCAATGGGATCATTAACTGGTACTGGAGACTTAGAAAAGATTGCTTCACAAAGGTATTTAGCAAACTATACTGATGGGTTAGAAGCTTGGGCTGTTGTAAGAGATACAGGTTTCCCAAAAATCTACAAAAACACTACTGGTACTGGATATATTCAAAGTAATACGGTTTCTGACTCAGATATTTATGAGTTAGGAAGTATGAATGGAGCATATCCTCAAAGACTCAGATATGGTTCTGGAGCTTATAATAAAAATGCCGATAATGTTAATGCTGCGAACACTGTTCAAGGTGCTGACAAAATGGGAACTAAGCTTTGGTGGGCTAAATAATAAGTTTTACTTATTAATAACATTAAAAAGAGGGGTTTTTCCCCTCTTTTTTTTATTTTCTGAAAAGTTTTGAAGAATTTTTTTCTTTTTTTCTTTTATTCAATTTCTCTTTTATCTCAGCAAGATGATAATAAAATCAGTTCTGATGTAAAATTAGTAGTGGGTATTGTCGTTGACCAGATGAAGTATGAATATATTCCTAAATTTTGGAATAAATACGGTGAACATGGTTTTAAAAGATTAATAAATAATGGATTTTTAGCAAAAAATGCACATTACAGCTATGCAAGAACCTCTACCGGTCTCGGACATGCAACCATAGTTACAGGAACCACACCAAGCTATCATGGGATTGTTGGTAATGACTGGTATAATCCTGCACAAGGTAAAGAAATATATTGTGTTGATGATAATAATGTTGACCCTGTAGGAACAACAAATAAAATCGGTAAAAAGTCACCAAAGAATCTTTTAACAACAACAGTTTCTGATGAAAATCGGATATCTACAAATTTTAGAGCTAAGACATTGAGTGTATCCTTAAAAGACAGAGCTGCTATTTTATCTGGTGGTCATACATCAAATCAAACATTTTGGTTCAGTGAAAAAGAAGGTATTTTTGTTTCAAGTTCATATTACATGGAAAAACTTCCTGATTGGTTAATAGAATTTAATAGTAAAAAAAATATTCATAATTATATTGACTTTTGGGATACTTACTATGATATAGATAATTATATTGAAAGTGGTCCAGATTTAAATAATTATGAAGGAAAATTTTTAAATAAAAAACAATCTATTTTTCCTTATGATTTAAAAAAACTTTCTAAAAATAGAGATGGATCAACTGACTATAACGCTATAAAATACTCACCTTACGGAAATGAAATTTTAAAAGATTTAGCTTTAAAGGCTATTATTGAGGAAGAATTAGGGTCTGATGATATAACTGATTTTGTTCATATAGGTTTTAGTAGTCCTGACCATATTGGTCATAAATTTGGTTCAAATTCAAAAGAAGTTCAAGATACTTATATTAGGCTTGACAGAACCATAGAAGAAATTCTAAATTTTTTAGATAAAGAAATTGGGTTAAATAATTATATTATCTATTTGTCAGCAGATCATGGAATTACACATTCACCTGATTTTTTAGCAGATAATAAAATCCCTATAAATAAAATAC
>CACDPE010000042.1 GCA_902554655.1 uncultured Bacteroidota bacterium | reverse complement strand
GGTGAGATTAATAAACCAGGAGTCTATCCATTTTCAAAAAATTTGAATTTAGAGGATATCATTTTATTAGCAGGTGGAGTTAGAAAAAATGCTACATTAAAAAGTATTGAGATTTCCAGAGTTAATTCATCTGAAAACACACTTAGTTCTTCTGAAGTTTTTTATGTAGATATTGATAATTTAAAAAGCAACTCAAACTTTGAATTAAAACCTTTTGACAATATAATAATTAGAAAAGACCCTAACATTGAGTACTTAAAGTTTGCTAGGATTGAGGGAGAAGTAAATTATCCTGGAAAATATGCAATTTCATCTAAAAAAGAAAGAATTTCTGACTTGCTTAAAAGAGCTGGAGGTCCTAATGAATATGCATATAATGAAGGTGCAACTATTATAAGAAAAACAGAATTTGCTGAAGAGTCTTCCCAAATTCAAAACGAAATCAATGATCTAACTAGATTAAGAGAAAAATTATCTCTTGATGAATCTGTTTTAACTGAATCAGAAAAACTTTTGATTATCAGAATTGATAATGATTTGGAGAAATTAAAATTAGAAAACAACTCGAATCAAGATTTTTCAAGTTTTGTTAAAAAAGAAAGAATTAACGAAATAGTAAAAAGAAACGCTATGTCTGAAGATATTCCTTTAGCAAAATCTGAATCAATTGGAATTAATTTAGATCAAATTATTAAGTCTCCAGGTTTAAAATCAGATTTATTACTTGAAGATGGGGATATAATTATAATACCAAAAAAATTAGAAACAGTAAGACTTAGAGGAGAATTATTATATCCAACTACTGTAAGGCACTCACCATCAAGAGGATTAAAATACTACATTAATTCAGCCGGAGGATTTGATCTAAAAGCTAAAAGAGGAAGTACATATGTAGTTTATGCTAATGGTGATGTAGCTAGAACTAAAAAGTTTTTATTTTTCAATCTATATCCTAAAGCTGAACCTGGATGTGAGGTTATTGTGCCTAAAAAATCTTTGAAGAATCCATTAGCTGCATCTCAAATTTTGAACTTTACAACTGGCCTTGCTGCTTTAATATTAGCAATTAATCAGATTAACTAAATGGACAATCAAAAAGATTTCTCAATTTTATTTGTTTTTGAATCATTTAAAAATTGGTTTAATTATGTTTTTAATAATGTTAGAAAAATAGCAATTTTAACTTCATCATTTCTAGTTATTGTCTTATTGTATAATTATTTAAAATCACCTATACATTATGCTAGAACCTCATTTGTTTTAGATAGTGAGTCATCTTCAAATTCTATTGGTGATATAGCATCTTTAGCTTCTTTAGCTGGAATTAATGCTTCTAGTTTTATTGATGCCAGCAGTCTTTTTCAAATTGATAATATTCAGGAGCTTTATAGATCATCTTCAATGTTGAAACAAACTTTGATGTCTAATTCCGTTTTTGAAAATAAAAATGAATTATTAATTAATAGATTCGGTAACGAAGAAAGTATAGACAAAAAATGGAATAAATTAGGTGTTAATTTTTCTGATGAATTTGTTGTAGAATCAAATTCACGATTACATGATAGTGTTTTGATGGAAGCTGTAAAAATTATTAAGGAAAAATATTTATTGGTTGATAAACCTAGTAGAAAGACAACAATTTTAGAGATTGGATTTGATCATAAAGATGAGTTATTTGCAAAGTCGTTTAATGAGAATTTAGTGTCAATTGTAAACAACTTTTATTTTAAAACCAAAACACAAAAAACAGGTGAAAATTTGCAAATTTTACAAAGACAAGCTGATAGTGTAAAAAAAGTTTTAGATAAATCTATATTATTTCTAGCTGAGAAAGATCAAAGCATTCCTAATCCTAATCCTTTAACTAAAGTTTCTTTAGTTCCTTATCAAAAAGCTCTTGTCGATGTCCAAGCCAATGGTGCAATATATCAGGAGATTGTTACACAATTAGAACTTGCTAAGGTAACTCACAGAAATAAAACTCCTCTTATTCAAATTATTGATAAACCTACTTTACCTTTAGAAAACTCTAGATTAAGATTTTTTGAATGTATAGTTTATGGATTTTTTGGCGGTTTTGTTATTTCCATTATCTATTTTTCTTTAATTAGATTTTATCAATCATTAATTAAATAGTTTATTTTTATATAAACTACAATATGCCATTTGATATTAAATCAATTTTTTCAAAAAACTTTATAAATCTTACACTTAACCAAGGTGTTAATATCATTGCAACTTTAATTTATACACCTATTTTATTTCAAATTTTAGGAGAAGAGAATTTTGGATTAATTCAATTGGCTTTCTCTGTTGTTATAATTCTATCAATTTTTGTGAGCTATGGATATAATTTAAATGGACCAATTAAAATAGTTCAATCACAAGAAGCTAAAAGAGAA
>CACDPE010000041.1 GCA_902554655.1 uncultured Bacteroidota bacterium | reverse complement strand
TCTAGAATAGGAGCAATTGGTTCTAGTGTCAGATCAATAAGTAACATTAAAAAAACACCACATAAAATTGAGAATAGTTTATTTTTTTTAAAAATCTTATCAGAAATACTTCCACAAATAACCGTTAAAACCACCCAATTAAAACCAATCAACAGTGGCACACCTAGGATTTTTAGACCTAAATTATTTCCATATTCATAATTTCCAAAAATAAGACCATACTGAACCCCTAATATTTCAGCAATCATTCCTATGAAAAAGACAATAAAAACTATTAAAAACTTAATTCGAGATGCATTTGTTTGGTTAACAAATAAAAGGGTGGTGGAGATAAAGAGATTCAAGGGCGTGAGAGATGCAAATAAATTTTTATCAATATATAAAAGTCCCATCAGGCCCGACAAATGAAAAAGCCATATAATTAAAATGGATAATTTTTTATTAAAATCTAAATTCATTTTTTTATTAAATCTGAAACAATCTTTGCTGACAATAGACATAGTGGTATTCCACCACCAGGATGAACACTTCCTCCACAAAAATATAGATTACTAATATTATTCAAAAAGTTAGGATGCCTTAAAAATGCTGAAAATTTATTATTACTAGAAATACCGTATAATGAACCTTTATGCGAATATGTATTATTTTCTAATTCTACTGGTGTATAAATTTTTTCCTCAACAATAAAATTTGAGATATCTACACCTAGAACTGCTTTAATTTTTTTTATTATTGTTTTTTTTAATTCATTTTTAATTTTAATCCAATCTTGTCCATTATCGTAGGGTGAATTTATCATAACAAACCAATTTTCACCTGAACTTGGAGCGTCATTTTTAACGTCTTTTGATGTTATATTAACATAAATTGTAGGGTCATTTGAAATTAGTTTTTTATTGAATATAAATTCAAACTCTTTTTTATAATCTTTAGAAAAAAAGATATTATGAAGATCTAGATTATTAAATTTTTTATTTATTCCCCAGTAATAAATAACTGCTGAGCTTGATCTTTCTTGTTCTAGTGATTTATGTTCATATTCATCTTTTAATAAGTTTTTGTAAGTATTATAAACGTCTGAATTTGAAATTATATAGTCAGCATCATGTATTTTATGGCCAATTTTAATTCCTTTTGCTACATCATCTTTTATTATTATTTCAGACACATCTGAATTAAAAAAAAACTTAACCCCTTTATCTTCAGCTAATTTGTAAAGAGATTTAGTAATTTCATTCATTCCACCCACAGGAATATATGTTCCATAGTGACTTTCCAAATGTTGAATTAATGTCATCATTCCTGGTGTTTTATATGGTGATGAACCATTGTATGTAGCAAACCTGTTGTAAAACTGAACTAAATAGTCATTTTTTAGCTCTTTTTTATTGACACTGTTAAGTGACTCATTGATTTGGAATAAGTTTATTCTAAAAAGTGCGTTTAGCGTATCATAATTTAAAAATGAACTTAATTTATTTAGAGACCTTTTTAAAAATAGACCCTCAGTTAAATCATATTTCTTTTTCGCCTTTTTAATATATTTTGTTATTGTTTCCCTTTTGATTTTAAAGGTGTCAATACATTCATCAATGAATTTATCTGTATCCCCAAATGCATTAAAAATCTTTCCATCATCCCAAAAGTATTTACACGCAATTCTTTTTCTTTTATAATTGAAGTAAATTCGAGGATTTACACCATATAATTCAAACAACTCGTCTACGTAGTGGGGCATAGTAAATAATGATGGTCCTGCATCAAATCTAAATTCACCCATTTTAAAAGTTGATAATTTACCACCAGGATATTTATTTTTTTCAAATACGTGTACATCAATTCCTTTAGCATTTAATCTGAGCGCTGTAGCGATTCCACCAATTCCTGAACCTATTATAATAGCTTTTTTCAATTCAATAACTTATAATTATTTTCTTCAATCATAAACCTAGCAAAAAGATCCTCTGAATACCAATTTCTTTTACGTGTTTTTTTAATTATTTCAGAGTGTGCTCTAGAGTCATAAGCAAATTTTTTTACTGCATCAAAGTTTTTCCATACGCTGAAAGTTGCCTGTTCCATTAACGGTAGTTCTCCAATTCCCTTGTAAAACTCAACTCCTTTTGCATTTTTGATTGCATTACTTGCCTTAGGAACATTTAACCAAAAATCCAATTGTTTTATTAATCTTATTTTTCCTCTTGTAATAATGCCAATCTTTTTATTTTTATCCAAATTAACTGTGTTTTTATTGAACGGATTTTTATTGTTCCACAGCCCTTGGCTTTGTATTGTTTTTAAAAAAAAATCATTTCTTGAGTATGCTTTTTCACTAATTAATTTTGAATAATCACTCCTTTCAATAAATTTTTTTGCATTTTCATAATCATTCCAAACAGCTAATACAGCATATGTTGAGAAATCAGGAACAAGTGAAAAACCTTCTCCGGCACCAGTCCCTAGAAGCTTATAAAAATTAATGTTAGAATTCTTAATAAAGTGTCTATGAGATTCAGCCATTTGCTTAAATGCCCAAAATTTATTTTTTCTGTAATTGATAAATGAAATAGTCGTAATCATTCCTAATAAAAAGTTACGATAAATAGTAATATCTTTAGATGACTTTTTATGAAAATAAAATATGATTATATTA
>CACDPE010000040.1 GCA_902554655.1 uncultured Bacteroidota bacterium | reverse complement strand
TTATTGAGAATTTTAATAGAAAATGAACAAGCAATTTGTCACTCTTTTTTTTCTGTTTTTTTATATTGGCTTTTCTCAAGAAAATACATTTTATGGGGCATTTGAATCAAATAGTATTTATTACAGTCAAAATGATTCTAAAGATTTTAATAAGAAGTTTAAATCCAATAATTATTTCAATCTAAACTATTTGATTGGAAATAAATGGAAGTTTGACCTGCAGCTCGAGTCATATCTACCAGGAAGATTACAAAATTTTTCAGAAAATTTAGATGATACTTATTTATCAACTTTTAGTGCAAATTATAAAACTAAAAGCTTTGATTTTTCTATTGGGTCTATATATGAGCAATTTGGCAGTGGATTAATTTTAAGGACATGGGAAGACAGACAGCTAGGGATTAATAATTCAATTTGGGGTATTAGAACAAAGTTCGAGTCTGATTTTATTAATTTGAAACTTTTAGCAGGATATCAAAAAAAAGGTAGAGAAATATCAAATGGAAAAATTATTGGCATTGACTCTGAAATTTTACTAACTGAAAATTTTCAATTCGGGTTAAGTTATGTCGGTAGATTAGAAAATATCGCATATGATTTTGGTGATTTTACTAATCTATTTTCAAGTAGACTTGATTACAATACAAATTCGTTTTATTTAAACTACGAATATATTAGTAAGTCAAAAGACGGAATAGTTCAATTTGGAAAAGTTTCAGAAAGTTTTGTAAAATCAGGAAACGCTCACTCTTTAAATTTTGGCACATATAATCCTGGATTTGGTATTGACATTACTTTTAGAAGGCTTGAAAATATGGGTTATTTTTCCGATCGGTTTGAGGCAAATGGAGATTTCCTTGAAACAAGTATAAATTATTTACCTGCACTTACTAAACAACACGATTACCTGCTTACCAATATTAGTGTTTATCAAGCACAGCCTTATGTTTCTTTTCAAGATCCAACATTGATGAAGGCTGGTGAAATAGGATTTCAGTTAGATTTATATTATAATTTTGAAAAAGAGTCTCTTTTGGGTGGTAAATACGGAACGAAATTATCTTTTAATAGTTCTTTGTGGAATAACTTAGGAGGAGATTATTCATTTTCTAGTCAAGATTATACAACATCCTTTTTTGATTTTGGAGAAAAATACTTTTCTGAGCAGAGCCTAGAGATTAGTAAAAAAGTTTCAAAAAGTTATAACTATATATTATTATTCATTAACAGATACTACAACAAACGATTAGTTGAAGAAAGAACTGGTGAAGTAAATTCTAAAATCTTGGTACTAGACAATACAATTAAATTCAATAATAAACGTTCAATTAAATTTGATATTCAACACCTGTTCAATTCAGATGATAATAAAAATTGGTTTGGCTATGGAGCTGAATACAATTTCAACTATAATTTTTCTACTTATTACTCTAATATTAAGAATTATCAAAATATTGAAAATAATAAACCTTCATATTACTCTTATGGAATTTCATATTCAAAAAATACAACAAAAATTATTGCATCATACGGAAAACAGAGAGGAGGTCTAATTTGCTATGGGGGAGTATGCCGTTATGTTCCAGAATTTAAAGGCTTTTCAATTTCATTCAATACTACTTTTTAAAATATAAATCAAACTTTATATTCAAAAGATCTTTAATTTCCGCCAACATAAATGAAGGAAGTTTAATTAAAAAATCAGTAGGAATAACATTAAAAAAACCATTAATTTGAATGTATTCATTACTATCATTAAGTTTTGAATTAATAATTATATTTTTTGTTTGACCATGAAATTCTAATTTTCCACTGATGATTAATGAATCACTTTTGTACTTGATATCGTCGGAGTAAAATTTAATAATTGGGAATTTTAGAGCTTCTAATACTTCAAGCGAATGAGCATCTCTGTTCGAGTTTCCACTATCAAAATCAACAACCTTAGCAGCAATAGCAATTTTAGAAATCTCTTTGTCATACACTACAACTCCACTAATGTTATCATTGACACCTGACCATGCATGTAAAAAATGTTTTGCATCGTAACTAAGTGAAGATTTTTCTGAATCAACCATTAATGTACCTTGTGAGTAAATTGAAAATGAGAAAAATAAAATAAAAATATTTCTAAGCATATAATTAAAATTTAAAAACAATAACTGCTGTAGCATAACTCGCAAAAGCAGTATATGCTGCGGCTTTGTGAGCTTTTTTATTGCTATCTGCAACCATGTTAGTTACAACCATTGCTGAAAAATGAATATTGGATAAAAATCTGTGTGCCTTTATTGAACTAAACCCTTTTGTTTTTTTGTTTACTAGTGGTGGTGGAGAAAACAATGATAAGGCAGCTCCAGTAAAATATCCTGCATTCACCACTTTAGCCATATTCTTATGTGTTTTGTATAGGCTGTAGTCACCATTATAAAGTTGACCTCCAATAATTCCTTGAGCTACCATTGCGGCTAAAGTCGTGTAACCAATAATTTGGTGAGCTTTAAGCATTTTTCGTCTAATTACTAACTCTTTTTCCCTGTTCTCCAAACTTAGTGGCGCAATGCCTGTCCTCCTTAAAATACCTTTTTCACCCCAAAATATTCTTTGAGTAAAAATCATTCTTTCGGGCAATAATTCTGGAGTTGCATTCTCGTCAGTAATGATTAAATCAAAAAGTTCCTTCTCTTGTGATACTGAATTGTACGTGCAAAACAGCGACATTAAAACAAATAATTTGAAAAAAAACAATTTCAATTTTTAATAATTTAGTTCTACAATTACTTCGTTTCTTCTATTATAAAACTTGTAAGGACTATCATACGAAAGGTAGACAAAATCCCCAATTTTATCAAGATTCATTTTACTAATGATTTCCTTCAACTCTGCAGTATATTTTTTTCTTTTATTGGGATTTGAATATCCTTCATAACTAATTGTTGCAAATATTCCACCATCATCCATATATAATTCAACTTCACTTGAAAGAGGTTTTGAGGTATTCGTTTCATTAAACTTTGATGGTAAAACAAACTCCATCATTGAACCTTTTTTATCTTCTTTCATGTACACAGGTGTAGTCATTGCAATTTTTTCATTTTCTTGATTATTTCCAGATATGTATCTAAAAAGCTTCATAAAGTTATTATTATCTGTTTTTGAAAATGTTCTAGCTTTCATTACTGGGTCATAATTTCTTATTTCAAAATTGTTTTTAGAAAAAATTGTTTTATAGGAGTGAGTTTCAGTTTTCTGGCTAAAAATGGACATTGTAAA
>CACDPE010000039.1 GCA_902554655.1 uncultured Bacteroidota bacterium | reverse complement strand
ATGTTATACTATTTTTAATTTCAATTATAATCTTGGGTGGTTTATATTTTGAATCTAATGTTCATAAAAAATTTATACACAAAAAGAATTTAAAAAACAGTCCTTTCACTGAAACTAAAAAACTTAGTAGAGACGAAAGAAAATCAGTAGGCCTTCCTCCAGATGCATATTATGAAAGAATTTGGGAACTTACTATGGATCCAATCTTGGGAAGACCCAAAATAGAAAATATATATAAAATATATGATGATCAAAAATTGCTTAGAAGTGTAAGGACTGATGGAGTTCCTGGTGAGAGTGAAGAAATGAAATGGATTAAAAGAGGACCAACTAATGTTGGAGGAAGAACTAAAACTGCAATGTTTGACCCAAATGATAGCTCAAATAAAAAAGTTTTTGCTGGGGGTGTTAGTGGCGGATTATTTGTTAACGAAGATATTAGTGACGCAGAATCTGAATGGAAAATGATTGAAGGGATACCCAAAAACCTTGCTGTTTCTTCAATAACTTATGACCCTAATGATAAAAAAACTTTTTACGTAGGTACTGGAGAAATTTACACAAGAGGTGATGCCTTAGGAAATGGTTTATGGAAATCAAGTGATGGTGGAATAACTTGGACTAATGCACTTGTAGGTGGAAGATTTAACGATGAACCCGTTTTTTCAACTAACAAAAATACAATTGAAGTAATTTCTCCAAGCGGGACCAATCCAATTGAGTTTAGACAGGCAGCTTTTGGCCCAAATTTAAACGACAAACCACTTAACAGAATTGAAGGAAGTTTAATTTTATCAAACCCCATAAATGCATGTGATGATTTATCTAGCTCAGATAGTTTTACAAATAAAATAGTTTTAATTGAAGATAGTGGTTGTCCATACTTTGATAAAGTTACTAAAGCCCAAGCTGCTGGAGCTAAAGCTGTCATTGTTTTTGGAAAAAACAGTGGAGCTGCTGATTGGGAGGATGAATTAGTTTATATGGGCCCTGGAGATAATGATGTATCAACTATCAATATACCCTCAATTTTTGTTAAAGAAAGTGGTGGTACAACTTTAAAGGGCTTAATTAATTCTAATAGTGAAGTTTCAGTTAGATTATCCAAAAGAACAAAAATATATGTTGATAATAGACAGATTGTTCCTGGAATGTTTTTCGTTAATGATGTCGTTGTTAGAAAAGTTGGAGATCAATCTGAAGTATATGCTGCTGTTGGTTCAGCAAGATGGGACAGAACTGCAAGCTCAGCTGGAGCAACTGTTTATACACTATTCGGAGGTGGCACCAATGATGGGATTTATAAATCTGTTGACAAAGGAAATACATGGGAGAAAATAGATATTTATTATTCAGCTGATGAAGTAATGTCATTTAGTAATTATCCAGTCATTCCGATGGATCTTGAAATATCTAATGATAATAAAGTTTTTGTTTCTACAACACACGATGCAGTAATGGGAATTAATTCAATTGGATCACTCGGTGGTGGTAGAATTTATATGTCTGATGACAGTGGAACTAAGTTTGATATCATCCATGAAATTAGATTTGACTACACAAATAGTGATGGTGAAACAAACTCATATTCTGCTGGTAGAACAGAAATCGAATTTACTGCTGATAATCAATTAATAGCATTAGCTAGAACAGTCAATTCTGAAGCAAGATTTAGACCTACTATACTCAAAGGATCTGTAAGTGACTACATTAATAACCAAGTTACTACTGTACCTCTTCCAAATGATCAATCTGAAAGTATTAGTGCTGATGACTTTACAAGAGGACAAAGTAGTTACAATTTAGTAATTGAAGCTAACCCAAAAAATAAAGATGATGTTTTTGTGGGTGGAATCAATCTTTTTAGATCAAATAATTTTTCAACCGCAGGAGATAGTAATCCATGGCAACAATTTTCTCACAGAAGTGGTGATTTTGGATTAAAATATACTCATGCTGATCAGCATGGAACTGTTATCAATGAAAATGATACTGATAAAATAATATTTACAAATGATGGAGGGATAGCATATTCTGATGATAATGGTGCATCAATGGCTCACAGAAATAAAAATTATCAAACCACTCAATTTTATACTGTTGCTGTTGCACCAACAGAAATGTTTAAAAACTATAAAACTAAAGTTAGAGGATGGGATCCAGACACCAGTAACAGAGATTACATTGTTACAATCGAAAATTCAGCTGATGTGTATGCTGGAGGAACCCAAGATAATGGAACCTTATTAATGTCTAACAGCGGCTCTGCTAGTGGAGCCGTAGATATTGGAAGTGGTGATGGTGCTGCTACTATTTTTTCAACAAATCCAAATAACAAATATGTAGTTTATAATTATGTTTATAATAATGCTGTTCGTGTTCTTAATATGAATAATCCAACAGGATTTAGTAATGTTGATGGAGAAACATCAGTATGGTGGAGAATTAGCAGTAATAGTGATAATCAGGGAGAATTTATTAATACTCAAGCATTAGATTCAAACCAAGGAATTATTTATTCAAATGCTGGATTGGGAAGCATTATTGCCTATTATGGTTGGGATGATTTCGATACAAGTGAACAAGGTACTGTAGCTGATAAATATACAATATTCGGTTTAAGTGGTGAAATCACCTCGATGAGCGTATCACCCTATACTACATCATCAACAACATTACTTGCAGGAAATGATGCCGGAGATGTTTACATTGTTAGAAATGCTAATAATTCTGCATCACAAAATATTACGAGAATAAACTCTACTGATTTTTTTGGAAGTGTTTCTGATATTGAGTTTGGAAGTAGTGAAAATGAAATTTTTGTTACAATGTATAATTATGGCGTTGAAAATATATTCTATACAAATGATGGTGGTACTAACTGGTCAAAAAAAGAAGGAAATCTTCCTGATATGCCGATTTATTGTATTTTACAAAATCCCTTAAACGCTGAAGAAGTAATCATTGGTACTGACCTGGGTGTTTGGTATACTAAAGATTTTTCTTCCGATAAACCATCATGGTTACAAGCTAATGCAGGAATGAAAGATGTTAGAGTTACTGATATGGATTTAAGAAAAGAAGATAATACTGTATTTATCTCTACATACGGCCTAGGGATTTTTTCTGGAGTCTTTAATAATGATGATCCAAGTTTCAATATAGAGTCTCAAAAAGAAGAAATTGAAATATTTAGAGGTGAATCAAAATCATTTGAGGTAAAATATAATGTAGTTAATGATTTTAATGAAAATATAGCTTTTTCCATTGAAGGCTTACCATCTTCAGTTACATATGAGATTACTCCATCATCTTCATTTGTAGTAAATTCATCTGGCTCTGTAAATATAAAACTCAATACAACAACACAAACTGAAGTTAAATCTTATCCACTTACAATTAAAGCTGAATCCA
>CACDPE010000038.1 GCA_902554655.1 uncultured Bacteroidota bacterium | reverse complement strand
TCCAATGATTGCAAAAGTTAGAAATTCAACACCATATGTTGGGCTGATATCCCCTCCTCCACATCATGATATTTATTCTATTGAAGACCTTGCACAACTAATTTATGATTTAAAAAATGCTAATAGATCTGCTCGAATCAATGTAAAACTTGTTTCTGAAGTTGGTGTGGGAACAATTGCTGCAGGAGTAGCAAAGGCAAAAGCTGATGTTATATTGATTTCAGGTTTTGATGGTGGAACAGGCGCGTCACCATTAACTTCACTAAAACATGCTGGTTTACCTTGGGAACTCGGAATAGCTGAGGCTCAGCAAACGCTAGTATTAAATGACTTGAGAGGAAGAGTAGTAATTGAATGTGATGGACAACTAAAAACAGGTAAAGATGTTGCTATTGCATGTCTTTTAGGAGCTGAAGAGTTTGGCTTTTCAACTGCACCACTTGTTGCTTCAGGATGTATTATGATGAGAGCATGTCACTTAAATACTTGTCCTGTAGGCATTGCAACCACTGATCCAGAGTTAAGGAAAAATTTTAAAGGGAAGCCAGAACACGTAATTAATTACATGTATTTCGTAGCTCAGGAGTTAAGAGAAATTATGGCAAACTTAGGCTTTCGAACTGTTGATGAAATGGTTGGTAGAAGTGAGAAATTGGATACTAAAGAAGCATTGGACTATTACAAGATTAAAGGAATTGATCTTTCAAAAATTTTATTTAAGCCTGAAAATATCAAAAATAAACCAATAAGAAATATAGAAAAACAAGATCATAAGCTTGAAAATGTTTTAGATTTTAAAATTTTAAACAAAGCCAAGCTCGCTATCGAAAAGAAAATTAAAATGTCTATTGATCTTGATATTAAAAATACAGATAGAACAGTAGGTGCCATTTTAAGTTATGAAATTTCAAAAAAATATGGAAAGAATGCCTTACCCAAAGACACTTTAGAAATAAAATTTAAGGGATCTGCTGGTCAGAGTTTTGGTGCTTTTTCAGTTAAAGGCCTTAAAATGATTATTGATGGTAATACCAATGATTATTTTGGAAAAGGTCTGTCTGGTGCTACTATTATTGTAAGAAAACCAAAAGAAGCAACTTTTAACTCCCACGAAAATATCATAACAGGTAACGTAGCACTATATGGTGCAACATCTGGTGAAGCATATATTAATGGAATTGCTGGTGAGAGATTCTGCGTTAGAAACTCTGGTGCGTCATCTGTGGTTGAGGGAATAGGTGATCATGGTTGTGAGTATATGACTGGCGGAATTGCTGTCATTCTTGGAAAAATTGGCAGAAATTTTGCTGCAGGAATGAGTGGTGGAATTGCCTATATTTATGCAAAATCAGAATTTTTCGATAAAAGAAATTTTAACATGGAAAGTATTGAGATTGAAAAACTTGAAGCCCAAGATTTAGATATTGTTAAAGAACTAGTACAAAATCATTATACCCACACATACAGTGATATAGCTGAAAAAATTATTTCAAACTGGGATAATCACAAAAAGCATTTTATTAAAATTATGCCAATTGAGTACAAAGCTGCCCTGGAAAAAATGGCCAAGGATAAGATTAATTCAATTATCAAATAATTATGGGAAAATTAAAAGGATTTTTAGAATATGATAGAAAGGTAGAAGATAACAAACCTGTTTATGATAGATTAAAAAATTATAATGAATTTACCATTAAATATGACTATAATGAAGTTGAAAAACAAGGTTCAAGGTGTATGGATTGTGGTGTTCCGTTTTGTCACTCTGGCTGTCCACTCGGTAATTTAATACCTGAATTTAATGATGCTGTTCACAATAAAAACTGGAAATTAGCAGTTGATATATTGCACTCAACAAATAATTTTCCAGAATTTACAGGTAGATTATGTCCAGCTCCATGTGAAGCTGCTTGTGTTCTTGGATTAATAAGTCCTCCAGTTTCAATTGAAATGATTGAAAAATATATTGTTGAAAGAGGATTTAGTGAAGGCTGGATTAAAGCTAAAGTTCCTCAAAAAAGAACTGGAAAAAAAATTGCTATCGTTGGATCTGGTCCTGCTGGGCTAGCAGCAGCACAACAACTTAATTTAGCTGGTCATAGTGTAGTTGTTTATGAAAGAGATCTTAAAATTGGCGGCTTGTTAAGATACGGAATTCCAGATTTTAAATTAGAAAAAAATATAATTGACAGAAGAATAAAATTATTAATTGAGGAAGGTATTGAGTTTAAAACTGGTGTTGAAGTTGGTAAAGATATCCAGATTTCTACTTTAGAAAACAAGTACGATATTATTCTTTTATGTGGAGGGGCAACTATTAGAAGACAATTACCTATAGAAGGAAGTAATCTTAAAGGTGTTGTTCAAGCCATGGATTTTTTGAAACACCAAAATGAAGTTGTCGATAAAATTTCTAAACAAACTGTGGCCTTATCAGCAAAAAATAAAAATGTAATTGTTATTGGTGGCGGTGATACTGGTTCTGATTGTATCGGAACATCAAATAGACATAAAGCTAATTCTGTTGTAAATTTTGAGATCCAGAGTAAACCACCAAAGCAAAGAAGTGAAGAAAATCCATGGCCATACTGGCCATTTACCCTAAAAACTAGTTCATCTCACGAAGAGGGTATAAAAAGACAATGGTCAATCATGACTAAGGAGTTCATAGGTGATAAAAATGGTAATCTCACAGGTTTGAAAACTGTAAAGGTAGAATGGAAAAAGGATGAAGAAGGTATATTAAAATTAATGGAGATAAAAGGATCAGAGAAAATATGGCCGTGTGAATTAGCATTATTAGCCCTAGGTTTTACAGGTCCAGAAATATCAATATTTAGTGATTTAGACACAAAACTTGACGATTTTTCAAAACCTATTACCCATGAATATCAAACTTCAAATCCTAAAGTATTTGCAGCTGGAGATTTAAGAAGAGGTCAATCTTTAATTGTGTGGGCAATCTCTGAAGGAAGAGAAGCTGCATACAATATTGATAAATATCTAATGGGAAAATCTACATTACCAACTAAAATTAAAGGGGACTTACCTCTAGTTAAATAAATTCCAGTTTAAACCAAATCTAAAGCCTGAATCTCTATAAGGCATTGACGGTGTGTAATAAAATTTGTTTCCAGTTAATGATGAATTAATGTGCTCAAATATGAAGAATAATCTTGTTTGTCTTATTTTGGCATTTAAGAAAAAATCGATAATTGGATATTCACCTATTTTTTTTTCGTTTTGAGTATGAAAAGTTGATATTACAGGATTGTATTCATCAGCAAAAAACTTTGAGAAAATTTTAAAATTAAATCCTGATTGAATTTCCAATACATTATTAAATATTTTTTCAGATATGTAAAAAGAATTCCTAAAAATATATTTAGGCAAATTCAAAACATATTCTTTTTGTTTTACTTTTTGAAATAATAATGTGTTATCCATGGAAAACTTGCCAAAAGTAAAGTTCTTATTATACTTTAGCTTTAATAAATCAATATTA
>CACDPE010000037.1 GCA_902554655.1 uncultured Bacteroidota bacterium | reverse complement strand
TGATACAATAACATCACTTGATGAAGTTATTATAAAAGGTAATTCTATCCTTGGTAACAAATTTGTTGCAAAAAATAGAACTGGAGCTGCATATTATTTATCAACTGATGAACTTGCGGAGTTTAATTACACTGATATAAATAGAGCGCTAAATAAAATATCGGGAATTAATTTTTATGAAGAGGATGGCTTTGGTTTACGTCCTAATATTAGTATTAGAGGAACATCACCTGAAAGAAGCTCCAAAATAGCTGTAATGGAGGACGGTATATTAATTTCTCCTGCACCTTACAGTGCTTCATCTGCATATTATTTTCCATCAATAGCAAGAATGCAAGCAGTGGAAGTATTAAAAGGTAGTAGTCAAATACAGTATGGCCCATATACAACTGGTGGTGCCATTAACTTTGTTTCAACTGAAATACCAAAATCATTTAAAGGAAAAATTTCTACTAGTTACGGAAGTTTTAACACTGGGCAAACTCATACAACTATAGGAAATAGTTTTAAAAACTTCGGATATATGCTTGAGTACCTTAATTACAATTCAAATGGTTTTAAATCACTTGGCAATAAGTTAAATACCGGATTTGATATAAATGAAATAACCTCAAAATTAAGATTTGAAATTTTTAAAAAGAGTAAAACAAAACAAAGTTTAGAATTTAAATTTCATCATTATAATGAAATTTCAAATGAAACGTATCTAGGTTTAACAAATTCTGACTTTGATAAAAATCCTTTTTTAAGATATCCGGGGTCAGAAAAAGATAAAATGGATGCTGAGCATATTCAATACTTATTGACTCATGAGGTTAATTTTTCAGAGAAACTCAAGATTACATCAAATTTTTATTACAATGGATTTAAAAGAAATTGGTACAAACTTGATGATGTAGTGTTTGAGGCTAATTCGCAAAAAATATCAAAAGTAGTTTCAAATCCAGATAAATTTCCAGGGCACATGTCTGTACTGAGAGGTAATTTAAATTTAGAAAATTCTTTAAAAGTAAAAGCAAATAATAGAGAATATATTTCAAAAGGTATACAAACAAAAATAGATTATCATTGGTATGGAAAAAACAACTCATTTAATGATCTTGAAATAGGACTTAGAGTTCACTATGATGAAGAAGATAGATTTCAGTGGGAAGATGTTTATAACATAAACAATGGCTTTATGTCATTAGGTATTTATGGTGATAAAGGGTCTCAGGGAAATAGAATAAGTTCAGCAAATTCATTTGCTTCCTACATAATGTACAAGTATAAAATTAATAGATTAACCATATCTCCAGGAATTAGATTTGAGTCAATAAAATTATTGAGAGATGATTTTGGAAAATCTAATCCATTAAGAAACCCCAGCGATATATCATCAAGAGAAAATAAAGTTTCAGTATTTATTCCTGGTATTGGATTAAATTATACATTTAATAATAAAATTTCCATGTTTGGAGGATTGCATAAAGGCTATTCTCCACCTGGCAGTTCAGTTGGACAAAAAGCTGAAGAAAGTATAAATTTAGAGCTTGGCACAAGGTTGATTTTAAACAAATTAAATGCTGAACTGATTGTATTCCAAAACGATTACAGTAATTTACTTGGAAATGATTTAGCAGCTACTGGCGGATTTGGAGAACTAGACCCGTTTAATGCAGGAGAGGCTTTAGTTAATGGATTAGAAATTCTATTAATGTCAAATATTGTTGAAACTAATAAAATTAATATACCTTTTTCATTATCCTATACTTTGACAAACGCAAAATTTCTAACGGACTTTGGAAGTACACAAGATATTTGGGGAGAAGTTAGAAATGGAGACAGAATTCCATATATTCCTCAACACCAGCTAAATTCATCTATTAGTTTTGAAGCAAATAAATTTGAACTTAATTTAAATGCTAATTATAATGGTAAATTTTCAACTGTAGCAGATGGATCAATTGAAATTCCTTCTTATTTGATTTTTGATATTTCATTTAAATATAAACTTAGATCAGACATAATACTAAAATCAAAAATTATAAATCTGTTTGATAATGAGTATGCTGCTTCAAGAGCACCTGCAGGGTTAAGACCTGGACATCCTTTTGGTATCTACGCAGGATTTGAATATAAATTTTAATATTTAGAACTATTAGATATTTTTGTTTTATTTAGAGAAATAAATGAAACATTTCAATGAAATCATAGTGTTTGATGGAGAATGCTTAATATGTAACAGCTTTTATAAATGGGTAATAAGAAATGATAAAAAAAATGTTTTCATGTTTACAAACACTCAATCTAAATTCTATTCTAAAAATTCAAATATTGACAAATCAAAAGATTCAATCATTGTTATCATAAATAATAACAAAATACTATATGAAAGTGATGCGATTGCTTACATTTTTAGAAAAACCAAAACACAATTAGCAATCAGAATATTAATATCTATATTTCCAAAGTTTATATCTAACTTTTTTTATAGAATACTTGCAAAAAATAGATATAAAATTTTTGGAAAAAAAGAAAAATGCTACATGCCAACGGAGAAAGAAATGAATAAATTTATTTCATGAACTTATTTTGATACTTTTATTTAGTAATATTCTAAATTAACAGAGTGAACTTATGTAGATACTTTTTGAACCTTTACCGTTATTTCAATCTTAAATAACAATATTAAATTTGCCAAAAGTTTTAGTTTTTGGTTGGATTAATTAGCTTAAATTATAAAGCAGCACCAGTTGAAATTAGAGAAAGATTTCACTTTGAAGATTCTGAAAAGATAGTTTTCAATAATTTACTTAAGAAAAATGTTGGTGTTGAAGGGTTAATGATTATATCAACATGTAATCGGACCGAAATTTATTTTGAATATGAAAATCACTTAGGTCAAGAAAAAAAGTTTCTGCACAACATAGTAAAAGAGCTAGTTGATTTTAAAAAATTCAATGATAGTTTATCTCCATATTTAATTTATTACGTATCATCAATTAAAGTTGCTAAACATCTTTTTAGATTGATCTCAGGACTTGAATCTATGATAGTCGGAGAGTTTCAAATTGTGGAACAGGTTAAACTTGCATACAGTTATGCGGAAAAAAGAAAAATGCTTGGACCAATTTTAAAAAGGATGATTCAAAAGGCATTAGAGACTGGTAAATATATTAGAACAAATACAGGAATTGACAAAGGAGCTGTCTCAGTAAGCTATGCTGCTGTTGAAAAGATTACTAAAAATTATGATTTAAAAAATTCTAATTTTCTCTGTGTAGGACTTGGTGAGACTTCAAAGTTGTCAATCAAGCACCTTCATCAAAAAAATATTAAAAACATAAAAGTATCAAACAGAACCAAGGATAGAGCAATAAACTTTTGCAATGAACTTGGATATCAGTTTATTGAATTTGAAAATTTTAAAGCTGAGATTAATAATTCAGATGTAGTTTTTTTCTCAACGAGTTCAAATAAAAAACTTTTAAGCAAAAAAGATTTAGTAAAAATCATGAAAGATAGGGAGAAGCCTCTATTAATTGTAGACCTATCTGTACCACGAAACATTAATAGCGATATAAACATCAATCATCTTGAAATTATCAATATTGATAATCTTAAGGACATTGTTAATGAGAATTATAAAAAAAGAAGAAAACAAATTAATAAAGCAGAAGAATATATAGATGATTTTTTAGTTGATTTTGATGATTGGACCAACTCTAGAACATTAAGACCATCTATATTATCCATAAAAAAAGAAATAAGAGAAATTTTTGT
>CACDPE010000036.1 GCA_902554655.1 uncultured Bacteroidota bacterium | reverse complement strand
ATATATGTAGTTAGTTGTTGTATAAAACTCATCTTTCCTCCATGTCGTTATTCTTTGCTCATTTGATTTTAAAAGTCCTAGATCAATATTTAGCCATTGTAATGCAATTTTAAGCCTGTTATTTAAAAATGTTTTTTCTAAAGTTAGATTTGGATTATAATATCTTGAATCTTCTCCCTGTGCAGTAATCCTGTCAGAAATGTAGTTGAATGTAAACTGTAAGATGGCATCATCCCAAAACGTGTAAGTAGAATTTAGGTTTAATGAATAAATTATAGAATTAGTTTTAATAGGTCTGTTATCAAAACTACCATTTAAGTCATAATTGTAAATATTTCCTCCGATAAAACTTTTCCATTTTTTTGATTTATTTAGATCGGCACCTATTTCAACACCAATTGTTTTAGAATTACCAATATTTGAATAAATTCTATTCAATATACTGTCGTTATAAACTGTATTTACTCTGTTAACTACATTTTTGGTATTTCTTAAATATAACGATGAAAATATTTTATTATTATTTTTTAGTTTTTTCTCAAATCCAATTTCAATTTGATCAATAAATTCAGGTTTTAGATTGGGATCACCTTGTTCTAAAGTTTCAGTATGTTCTCGCTCAGGAAACGGATTCATTTTAAAAGTAGTTGTTCTTTCAACTCTCCTGCTGTAAGCTAATTTGAGTTTTGTTAATTCATTTAAAATATATTGTATAGATGCAGAGGGATATAGCTTGGTAAAATTATATTTTAAATTTTCATCAATTGTATTTGCTTTATCTTTTAATAATAGATTTCTTTTCATTGATTCAATCCTCAGTCCAGCAGAATAACTTAAATTATCTTTTTGAGTGGAGAATTGTGAAAAAAATGCATGAATTTTCCTTTTTAGATTTACTTCGCTCGAAAATTCTGGAACTAAATAAAAGGGATCATTAAAGTTGTAACGTCTTTGGTACACGAAATCTCCGGTGTGGTCCAGATCTCTATATTGATATCCAATATCTAATTTAGTATTTTTATTCAAATCAAAACTGTAATCAAGCTTAGTACGCAGTCCGTATAATGGGTTATCATTTGTGTTGTATTCGTCTTGAAATAGAATTGAATTATCTGGATGACCAAGATTTTGATTTATTGTTGGACCACCTAACAAGGTATATTCGTATAATAATGAAAAATTTAAGATCGATTTATTTTTAAAATTATAAGAATAGTTGAGATTACCTAAAATAAAATCACCTTTCCTTTCTCTTAAATTATGATTAAAATAAGAAATGTATTGTGTTTTATTATTGGTTCCAACGGGATTAATTCTATAGTTATCATAATAGACAATATCAGCTAGTCTTTTTTTTGAACGCTTTCCAGCAAAAAAACCAACAGAAAAATTATTGTATGAGTTAGGTGAATATTCAACTGTAAAACGACCATTAAAATTTATTTCATCAAAACTCCTTTCTCCGCTAGATGGGAAATTATTAAAAACATTATTAATTATTGTGAATACCTCGCCTTCTCTTCGACCTCCAAGATCATTCCTTAAAACGCTTCCTCCTAAAGATATATTCCACTTTTCATTTGTTATATTATAGGTTAAATCAGATCCAAACCTATTGTGAACTTTATCATTACCATATTTTTCTATTGAAGGAAATCCAGATTTGAAGTTAATTTGACCATATGTACCTTGAATAGCCCCCTTTTTTGTTAATATATTAATTAGACCAGCCTTGCCATCTGGATCAAATTTTGCCGATGGAGCTGTAATAAACTCAATTGACTCAACAGCGTTCGATGGAAGTTGATCTAAAATTGTACTCATCGCGCCTTGAATAGGACTCCCATTCAATAAGATTGAAAAACCTGTACTTCCTCTCACACTGATTTCACCCAAAGAGTTTATATTAACGGACGGTAACTGTCTAATGACATCTTTAACAGTACTTCCACGAGCACTTTTGAACATTTCTGATTTATATATTTGTCTGTCAATTTTATTAATAATTGTTGATCTTTGAGTAGAAACAACAACCTCATCTAAGTTGTTTCCAATTTCTAACTGAATATCCCCAAGATCTATTTGAATATTATTCAATATTTTGATTTCACTTATTTTTTTTGTTTTGTATCCTAAAAAAGAAGCAGTAATGTAATAATTACCATCTTTTATGTTATTAAACTTAAAATCACCATCAATATTAGTTATAACACCATCAATCTGATTGTTAGAATTCTGTTCAAATAAAACAACTGTTGCATATTCTAATTTGTTATCTAAATCATCAGTAACATTCCCTATTATTTGAGAATTAATTGTGAGGATACAGCAAAAAATAAAAATTACGTTACAGTAGCTTTTCACTATTCAAAAATTAATAAAGGATTCCATTCTTCTTTTGATGGAAAGTTTAGGTCGTTTTTTTGAATATTTCCAACAGTAGTTCTTCCATTTGTGATAGCTTTTTTAAACAGATCAATCAAATTGTTTTCAATTTCTGGAAAATTTCCATATAGATTTTTCGTTTCTCCAGGGTCTGTTTTTAGGTTATACAGTTGAAATTTAGGTAAGCCCTCACCATCTTTAGACCAAGCCCTTGGGTAGCTCCAACCTCCGGAATCATTTGTGAAAATAAATTTGAAATCATCTTTTCTTATAGCAAAACTACCATTAATGGAGTGATGAATAGTAAATTCCCTGTCGTATTTCACCTCTGATTCCTTTGAAAATAAAGGTAAAATTGAAAAGCTATCTACTCCCTCATCATCATCTAACTCTACATTAAGAATATCAGCTAAAGTCCCCATAAAATCAGTAGTACATATCGTTTTTTCAGAAACAGAACCAGGAATGATTTTTTTTGGCCATTTAATAATAAAAGGAACTCTGTGAGCACCTTCAAAAATACCTGCTTTAAATCCTCTATACGGACCACTTGGATAATGATCTTTTTCAGCCAGTAATTTAAAATTAGCCTCAGGTGAACATCCATTATCACTGGTGAAGATTATCATTGTATTTTCAGAAATATTAAGCTCTTTGAGAAGGTTATTAAGTTCACCCATGTGGTGATCAATTTGCATAACAAAATCTGCATATTCATTTAATCCACTTTTTCCATTCCAGTCCTTAGTTGGGAGAATAGGAGTGTGTGGTGATGGAAGTGGAAGATATAGAAAGAAAGGTTTATTTTCATCAAATTTTTCTTTAATAAATTCATGAGCTTTATTAAAAAAATGAGGTGTTACTTGATCATGAATAAAATCTTCAGCTGTTGGTCCTTTTCTAAACCAAGAATATTCACCTTTATCTTCAATTATTCTATTAATTTTTCCAGTTATTTTTTCATTTTCTACATAAACATATGGTGGCATGTCGAGAGAACCACTATGGCCATAGGAATAGTCAAATCCTAAATCATTAGGTCCATGAGTAATATTTTTTGTAAAATCGATTTTTTCTAAGTTGACTCGATCTTCATAATAGGTGGAGTCTATTAATGACCAGTTCCATCCTAAATGCCATTTTCCAATAAAGCCTGTACTGTATCCATTATTTTTTAACAAAGAGGCTATTGTTGTTCTTTTCTTTGAAATTAAAGCTTTTGATGTTCCATTAAGTACAGATTTTTTAAGCTTACTTCTCCAATTGTATCTTCCCGTTAAAATACCATATCTTGTCGGTGTACAAACTGAAGATGAAGAATGAGCATCTGTAAATATCATTCCTTCACTTGCCAGCTGATCGATATATGGTGTATTGATTTTCCCGTTTGTATTAAAAACTTTGATGTCTCC
>CACDPE010000035.1 GCA_902554655.1 uncultured Bacteroidota bacterium | reverse complement strand
TGATGAATCTAAACATCGAGTTATTGTTAAGACAAAATCTAATAAATATTTAGCTAATCAAGTTTTTAACAGTGTAGTCGATATTGAAAAAATAAAATCTGAAACTTCCTTTCCTTTTTTGTTGCAACATTTTTTAGGTTGGACAATAGAAACTGAACATGATTTTTTTGATGATAACAAAGCAACTATAATGGACTTTAATATCGATCAAAATAATGAAACTAGATTTTTCTATGTTCTACCTATTTCTCGAAATAAAGCTCTTATTGAATTTACAATTTTTTCAAAAAAGTTATTGGAAAAAAAGAATTACGATATTGAGTTAAAAAAATATTTATCTGATTTAAATTTATTTAAATATGATATTGTTGAAAAAGAATTTGGTGTAATCCCAATGACATGTCATCCTTTTGATAATTCTAATACTGATAGGATATTAAACATTGGTACTGCTGGGGGGTGGACAAAGCCATCATCTGGTTATACTTTTAAATACATTGATAAAAATACTGACAAGTTAATTGTAAGCCTAAAAAATAATATGTCTTTTTCCAAGATTAGTTTTAAATCACGACATTGGATTTACGATTTAATTTTGTTAGATGTTCTATTTTTTAAGAATTATATGGGAAGTGTTTTATTTACAAAAATGTTCTCAAAAAACTCAATGAAAAAAATATTTTCTTTTTTGGATAATGAGTCATCTTTAATTGAGGAACTTAAAATAGCTTCATCATTTCCAAAGGTAATTTTTACAAAATCTTTATTGAGAAATTTAGGTAAAATTTTAAAATATTATTTGTAAATCTTAATTTCTGTCTCTCCATTATATTTTTTGAATCCCCTGTACATTCCCTCTGTATTGAACTCCATAATAATATTTAAATCTTTGTCTATACCTATCACACCACCACTTCCACCTAATTTTTTAACTTTTTCAAGTGTATTTTTTGCGGCATTTTTTATACTTATTTTATTATATTCTATTTGCGCAGATATGTCATAAGCTACTACATTCCTAATAAAAAACTCTCCCCAACCAGTTGACGAAATGCCGCAAGTTTCATTATTCGCATAAGTTCCTGCACCAATAATTGGAACATCCCCAATTCTATTCCATTTTTTATTTGTCATGCCACCAGTAGAAGTTCCAGATGTTATATTACCATTTTTATCTACAGCAACACAACCAACTGTACCAAACTTATTGTCAATAATTGAATCTCTTTTTTTTATATTTTTCAATGATTTTAATCTTTTTTCAGTAATTAAATTCTCATTACTAATTAGTTCAAACCCTTTAGACAGAGCAAATTTTTCAGCTCCAAGTCCTGATAAAAAGACATGATCAGATTCTTCCATTACTTTTCTTGCTAGTTTAATTGGATTTTTTATTTGTTTTACGCCTGAAATTGCACCGGCGTTGAGATTATCTCCTCTCATAATAGATGCGTCCATTTCGACCTCTTCATTATTTGATAGGACTGATCCCTTGCCAGCATTAAAAAGTTCAGAGTCCTCCAAAAATTTAATTACAGCCTCTACAGCATCAATACTTTTTCCATTTTCTCTTAAAATAGAATGACCGATATTTAATGCTTCTTCTAGTTTTATTTTATATTCTTTTTCCATTTCATCACTCATATTCTTTTTTAAAATTGTTCCTGCTCCACCATGTATAACTATTGCAAAACGATCATTATCTTGATTGCAACTGATTAAAAAAAATAATATTGCGTAATAAAATTTAGACAACTTCATTAAAGAGATTTGGAGGTTATTATATATCTCCAGTAAATAATTGCAAGTTGGTATTTTGATGCTTTAGAAAGATTAAGTCTTCTTTTAGTATAACTTGGTAAAATTATTTTATTACAAACAGCAATAATTTTAAAAATAACTTTATAATTCATTAGCTGCAATATACAATTCATGTATTATCTTAGCAAATACTTATGGTTTCTCAATTGCTATTTTTCTTTTTCGGTTTATTTCTTTTGATAACTGGAAGTAACTATTTGTTAAAATATTCTGTTGAATTATCATTAAAGTATAATATTTCTAAAGTTGTTATTGGTCTAACTGTTGTTTCATTTGCTACCTCAGCTCCTGAATTATTGATTAGTATAAGTTCAGCTATAAAAAATTCCAGTGATATTGCTATTTCAAATGTTATTGGATCTAATATTGCCAATATAGGTTTAGTTTTCTCTACTGTACTTATCTTCGTAACAATAAAAATATCTAAAAATAATATTAGTTATGATTTTCCATGGTTAATAATTGTCAGTCTAATTTTATTGTTTTTTATTCAAGATCTCAGAATATCCAGAATTGAAGGTTTGTTTTTTGTTTTTCTTCTAATTGGTTTCATATATTTCATGTTTAGTCTAAGAAAATCTGATCAAGATAAGATCGAACCGGCTAAAAATGATATTTCAATATTTAAAATTATTTTACTATTGATCACATCGTCCGTTGTTCTTTTTTTTGGATCAGAGTTATTCGTTAATAGCGCAATTTTCTTTGCAGATTATTTTCAAGTTTCTGAACGTATTATTGGTTTAACTTTAGTTGCCATAGGCACTAGTCTTCCCGAACTTGTTACTTCACTTGTAGCTATTTATAAAAAGGAATTAGATATTTCTGTAGGAAATATTATAGGGTCTAATATTTTTAACATATTAGCAGTTCTTGGTTTTACTGCGACTATAATTGATCTTAATGTTACCGGTGTTCAGATTATAGACTATGATATATACATTATGATTGCTTTTAGCTTAATACTTGGTTTTTTCTTTTTTATTCCAAAAAAATTTACTTTATATAGATTCCACGGAATAATCCTACTATTATTATTTATTGCTTATTACTATACTATACTGTAAAAAAAAACACTCCAACTGGAGTGTTTTTTTAAATGTAGATACACAGTTAAAATTAAATTTTTGCAGATTTAACTGTTTTAATAATCCTTGCAGCAATTTTGTAAGGATCACCATTGGAAGCTGGTCTTCTGTCCTCAAGCCATCCTTTCCAGCCTTTTTCAACTGTCATAATTGGTATCCTGATTGATGCACCTCTATCAGATACTCCATAACTAAATTCGTTGATTGACTGTGTTTCATGATCCCCAGTTAATCTTTGATCATTGTATGCGCCATACACATCGATATGTTCTTTTACAACTGGTCTAAAGGCTTCGCAAATAGCCTCGTATGTTTCTTTTGAACCACATGTTCTTAGAGTTGTGTTTGAAAAATTAGCATGCATACCAGATCCATTCCAATCAGTATCTCCCAGTGGTTTTGGATGATATTCAATAGCTAAGCCATATTCCTCCGCTAATCTTTCTAATAAATATCGAGCAACCCACATTTCATCACCTGCTTTTGCAGCTCCTTTGGCAAAAGTTTGAAACTCCCATTGACCAGATGCTACTTCAGCATTAGTTCCTTCAACATTAATTCCTGCATCAAGGCAAATATCTAAATGCCTGTCCATTACTTCTCTACCAAAAGTATTTTTACCACCAACAGAACAATAGAATTGTCCTTGAGGGGTTTGGTCTTTTGGAAATCCTAATGGGAGATTTGTTTCAGGATCCCAAAGAAAATATTCTTGTTCAAATCCGAACCAAAAGTCGTCATCATCATCGTCAATAGTAGCTCTACCATTTGATTCATGAGCTGATCCATCTGCGTTAAGAACTTCGGTCATAACTAACCATCCATTTCTTCTGACAGGATCAGGATAAATTGCAACAGGTTTTAGCAAGCAATCTGAAGATCCTCCAGGTGCTTGTCTTGTTGAACTTCCATCAAAAGACCACATTGGACAGTCTTCGAGTTTACCGCTGAAATCTTCAACAATTTTTGTTTTTCCTCTGAGGCTTTGTGTTGGTTTGTAACCATCAAGCCATA
>CACDPE010000034.1 GCA_902554655.1 uncultured Bacteroidota bacterium | reverse complement strand
TGATTGGATTATCACCTGTACATTTGGGAAGTTTAAGAATAATATTTACAACAATAGTCATTTTAGTTTTTTCATATAATTCCCTAATTAAAATCAAAAAAGAAAAATGGAAATGGATAATTATTACGGCATATGTAGGAACTTTTTTTCCCGTTTATCTTATGGGTTTCGGTCAAACAGAAATTGATAGTGGTTTTGCATCAATATTGACAACTTTCACTCCTATTTCAACTTTACTTGTTGGTATTTTCTTTTTTAATTTATTTTTTACAAAAAAACAAGTGATTGGCTTAGCTATTGGATTGGTTGGAGGTTTTTTATTATTATATGAGGGTAGTCTTAATATCGAATCAAACATTTTCTTTGCAACTTTTATTGTTCTAACTACAATAGGTTATGGTATTTCAGTTAATTTGATTAAAACATATTTAACAGATATTCCACCATCTGCGCTAACAGCTGGTATTTTTTTGAGTGTTCTACCACCAGCAATAATTATTCTTTTATTTTCTGATTTTAATGATTTAAATTTTAAAGATAAAAATACAATCAGTTCAATAGTTTATGTATTTATTTTAGGTGTGTTCAGTAGTGCAATTGCCCAGACCTTGTTTAATAAATTTGTGAAAATAGCATCTCCTCTTTTTGCTTCAGCTGTTACCTATACTATGCCATTAGTAGCTATTTTATGGGCAGTTCTTGATGGTGAAGAACTGACCATAAAACAATACTTTGCTTCCTTAGTTATTCTATTTGGCGTTTATTTAGTTAATCAAAAGAGGAAGGCTATTTAAAGAATTCATCAGAGATTTCCTCATTAAATTTAACTGACAAAATTTCAAAATCAATTTTTTGAGGTCCTGCTAAAACTTCTCTTTTAAAAGCATATAAAATACCATCAATTTCTTTGTAATCAGAAAATTTAGTTATTGATGTAATTGTATTTCCACCTTGCTGTGTTGACTCTTCTGTCATAATCAAAAGTCCTGACTCTGCATCATAATATCTAAAACTATTGTCTTTTACTTTTATTTTATAAGCATCTTTTCCATCAACAGGTCCAAGACTAACTATTTCCATTTCAGAATCATCCATGAATATTTCATCAAATAATCCCTTTTTACTTTTAGAGCTATCAATTTGATCTTTTTGCATAGGGATTTTTTGTCCCATTTGCTCAATATATCCAGATTGTCCATCAAATTTTTGATTCATTAACGTTCCCATCCCCTCAACTGACATAACTAAGGAGCTTAGGTTTGGACTTTTTTCCTTAATAATTGCTTTTGGCTTAAAAGGTGCTCCAGGTATTGTTACATTAGCTTCAATTGATATAGTTTTAATTGAACTTAATTTTTCTTTACCTCCAATTTTTACAATATACTTTTCTAGTACACTAGCAACTGTTACTTCAGAACTAATTTCCTTGTTGAAAATTGGTTTGTCAATTGAATTTCCATACTTATCATAGTAATAAACATCAAATTTTTTACCATCAAAAACAATATTTTCTAGATTATCAGCAATAGATGAACCTTTTCCAGTTACAATAATTTGTCCGTTATATAGGTTAAAATATTTATTAGCTGCATTTTTTACATCACTGACAGTAACAGAATTAATATTAGATAAATAATTTTTATAATAATCTTTGTCAAGATTTTGAGTTTCAATTTGAACTGTATAATTGGCAATTGTAGACGGTCTTTCTGTTGCTAAAACAAAATTTCCAAAGTATTTAGCTTTTACATCATTTAGTTCTTTTTCAGTAACATCAATTTCTCTAATTTTTTTAATTTCATTAAGCATCTCAATAACAGCACTATCTGTAACTTCTTCTCTAGTGCTTGTATAACTTCTAAATCTTGATTTACTATATTTACTTGATCCAAACGAGGACCTTGCCACATATGTATATCCTTTATTTTCCCTAATTTGTTGTTCAAGTCTATTCTCAGGACCACCACCTAGAATTTTATTCGCAAGAAGCAATGAAAAATATTCATTATCATTCATTCTCATTTCAATAAGATTTTGGAAAGAAACTTCAGATTGAATAGCATTAGGCATATCAATGAAGTGAATCGCAGTCTTGGAGTTAGAATTTGTCTTAATAGCTTCCTCACTTATTTTACCTTTTTTCCATTTTTTAAATAATTTTTCAATCTGATTTATAGTTGAATCTACGTCAAAATCACCTATAATAACCATATATGAATTGTTTGGAAGAAAATTTTTATTAAAAAAGGGTTTAATATCATCGAATTTAATATTATTCAAAGATTCGATAGTTGTGTATTCGCTGTTTGGATGATTTTTTCCATAGGCAAGAATACTTTCAACTCTTCTTGCAGCTGCGGGAACACTGTTTTCATCAGCTTTTATTCCTTCCTTGAATCTGTCTAATGATTTTGTAAATTCGTCTTGATCGAAAACAGGATTGAATAATCCATCAGCTAATAAATCAATTAAATCTGGGAAAAATTTCGATAAGGATGATCCTGAAGCACCCGAAGCACTCAAATTAAGGTTAGCTCCCATAAAATCAATCTTTTCTATAAATTCATCCTTTGATATGTTTTTTGTTCCTTTACCCAAAAGGTCTGAAGTTAGTAATGAAATTCCAGCTTTTTCACCTTCATAAAGAGGTTGTCTGTCAATAAATAGATTAAAAAATACTCTTGGAAGCTTGTTATTTTTTACTAAAATTAATTTCATTCCATTTTTTAACTCGTGTTTAATTGGTTCACCCAAGTTAATTTCAGGTGTTGGACCAGATTCAGGAATTGTAGTCCTATCAACTTGACTGAAGCTGATTAAAGTAAATAATGCAAATGCTACGTATAAAAACTTTTTCATAATTTATTTTTCTTTTGGTAAATACTCTATTTCTATTCTTTGATTAGGACTTAAATATTTTTTTGCAACTTCCCTAATTTCTTCACGTGATATTGATTTATAAATATCTAATTGAGTATTTATCAAATTTATATCATTATATAACATATAATAAGTTGCTAATGAGCTTGCAATTCCCTCAAACGAAGAGTTTGAACTAACAAATTGGCTTTCAAGTTTATTCATGATTTTTTGGTAATCTTTTTCATCAATTAATTCATTTTGTATCAAACTAATTTCCTCATCAATTTCCTTTGCTAGATCATCCATATTATTTTCACCCATTGGAAGGCAAAAAATAAAATACATTCCATAATCTTCCATCGCAGCGTTAGCTGCTTGAGCTGCTAAAGCCATTTTCTTTTCATCAACGATTTTTTTGTAAAGTTTAGAACTCTCACCATCACTCAAATATGTCGATATCATGTTCAGCACCCAAGAGTCTCTTTGGTTTTGAGCTGGAGTTCTGTATGCGTATACATAAGCTGGAATTTGAATATTTTCATCAAAAGCTTGCACTCTTTTTGTTTCAGTAATTGGTTCTTCCTTCTCAAAGTTTCTTACAACCTCATTACCTCTAGGAATTTCATCAAAATATTTTTTTATTAGCGATAATGTTTTATCAATTTCAATATCACCAGCTACAACTAATACGGCATTATTTGGAATATGATATTTTTTATTAAAACTCTTGTAATCTTCTTCAGTAGCACTATCTAAATGTTCCATTTTTCCAATAACTGTTCCTTTATATGGATGAACCTTAAATAGATTTTCGGAAATTACCTCTCTCAGCTTTCCATATGGCTGATTTTCTGAAAGTCTCTTTTCTTCTTTTACAACTTCGTTTTGAGTATCAATACCTAACTGACTAACTTTTGGATGTAACATTCTTTCAGATTCAAGCCATAGCGCTATCTCCAATTTATTTGAAGGAAAAACTTCATAGTAGTATGTTCTATCTGGACTTGTGTTAGCATTATACCTACCACCATTTGAATTTACAATGACATCCCATTGACCTCGTTCAATATTTTTGGTTCCTTCAAAAAGTAAATGTTCGAAAAAATGCGCAAATCCTGTTTTATCAGGGTCCTCATCTTTTGCACCTATGTGATAC
>CACDPE010000033.1 GCA_902554655.1 uncultured Bacteroidota bacterium | reverse complement strand
TTTTAGCTGATATTCATATTCTCTATTATAGTTATCCATTTTAATAACAGTTAATTTTGCTTGCATTTTATTATTTAACCATTTTTCGCCATTTATCATTTTTGCATATTCTCCAATTGTTAAGCCATATAAAATTGGAACCGGATGTAATCCAACAAAACTTTTTGAATTTTCTTTGAGAACTGGTCCATCTATGTAATTTGCATTTGGATTTGGTCTGTCAAGTACAATTATCTCTATATTATTTTCTGCACAACTTTCCATAACATAATGAAGTGTTGATAAGTAGGTATAAAATCTTACTCCAACATCTTGAAGATCAAATAAAATTAAATCAATATTTTCAAGATCTTTAGTATCAGGTTTTCTCTTTGATCCATACAATGAAATAATTGGAATTCCTGTTTTTGAGTCAATTGAATTATTAATTTTTTCACCAGCATCAAGATCTCCTCTGAACCCATGTTCTGGTGCAAAAATAGCTTTAACTGAAATATTAAGATTTAATAATGAATCTAACAAATGAATTTCTAAATTGGTGTTATCAAATCTAGAACTATGATTTGTCACTAGTCCAATATTTTTATTTTTGATTAAACCTATGTAAGAATCAACTTTATTTATTGCTTCAATATTAATATTTTGTGAGTAAATAGATATGTTTAGAATTAAAAAACAATTAATTTTAAAACATATTAATAACACCCAAAATATTGAAATTCGAAAGTTTTTTATCATCAAAAATTTTTTCACGTAAAAGATATAAAAAAAGTATTTCTTCACCTATTATTAAAATTTCAACTTTTTCTATTTCAATTAGTTTAATTGTGATGATGTTAGCTATATCAACTGGATTTGGTGTTCAAAATAAAATAAAGACAAAGTTTTCTAATATTTTTGGTGATTTTTCAATCGACAGATATGAAAATGATTTATTTAATTCTAATAAATTTATTAGCAGTAATAAAATTCAGTTGGATAGCATAAAAATGCTGAAAAATTTCAATGCACTTGATGGTGTTATTTATACTCCGTCGGTTATCCCAATTTCAAATTCCTTTGAAGAAATGGTTCTAAAAGGAGTAACTAATGAAAACTCTTTTTTAAAAACAAAATATTTAATAGATAAAATTGATGAAATTGGGTTTAATGAAATTATAATTTCAAAAAATACATCTAGTAAGCTAAATATCAAAAAATATGATACTGTAATGTTTGTTTTTTATGATAATAAACTCAATCCAGCTGTTCGTAATTTAAAGATTATTGGATATTATCAAACAGGTATAAAAGAGTTTGACGATAAAATTATTATTTCAAATATTAATTTACATAGAAATTTAAAAAAAATTGATAAGGATAATTTCGGTAGTTTTGAGTTGTCTTTTACTAACAAAAAAAATAACTACGAAAAAATTTCAAAATATATTCCACCAGAATATGCTATAAATTATAACGAAGAAAAATTTAGTGAAATTTATAATTGGATTTCATTATTTGATTTAAATATTTATTTGATAATTATACTTATGGTAGTAGTAGGTTCAATTAATATGATCACAGCCCTGCTGGTCACTATTCTTGAAAAAACTAGTTTAATTGGTTTTCTTAAAATTTTAGGTTCAAATAATAAAAGTATAAAACAAATTTTTTTATTTAATGGTTTGTATCTAATTCTAAAAGGAATGTTATATGGAAATTTAATTTCCTTGTCTGCGCTTTTTTTTCAAAAATTTTTTAAGATAATAAAGCTTGACCCAAACACATATTACATGGATCACATTCCAGTTGAGATTGATATTTTAAAAATTATAATACTTAATTTTTTATTGATTACAATTTCATATGCTTTTTTAATTCTACCGGTTAAAATAATTTCCAAAATTAAACCATATTCATCTGTTAGAATTAATTAATAAAATTAAATTTGCATAGTGAAATTCAAAAAAAATATTTTAGAAACAATTGGGAATACACCTTTAATAAAGTTAAACAGAGTTACTGATGATGTTGATGCATTAGTTTTAGCTAAAGTAGAATATTTTAATCCTGGTAGTTCTGTTAAAGATAGAATGGCTTTAAAAATGGTTGAAGATGCTGAGAATGATGGAAGATTGAAGCCTGGAGGAACTATAGTTGAGGGAACATCTGGAAATACTGGAATGGGTTTAGCTTTAGCTGCTATTGTTAAAGGTTATAAATTGATTTGTGTATCAACTGATAAACAATCCAAAGAAAAGTTTGATATCTTGAGAGCAGTTGGTGCTGAAGTAATTGTTTGCCCCACCAATGTTGAGCCTGAAGATCCAAGATCATATTATTCTACTTCAAAAAGAATAAGTGAAGAAATTGAAAATTCTTGGTATGTTAATCAATATGATAATCCCTCAAATACTGAAGCACATTATTTGTCAACAGGTCCTGAAATTTGGGAGCAGACTGATGGAAAAATAACTCACTTTGTTGTTGGCGTTGGAACAGGTGGAACAATTTCAGGAGTTGCTAGATTCCTGAAGGAAAAAAATCCAAACATAAAAATATGGGGCATAGATACTTATGGATCTGTTTTTAAAAAATTTCATGAAACTGGAATATTTGATAAAAATGAAATTTATCCATATATAACTGAAGGTATTGGTGAAGATATAATTCCAGCTAATGTAAATTTTGATTTAATTGATGCATTCGAAAAGGTAACTGATGAAGATGCAGCAATTTATACCAGAAGATTGGCAAAAGAAGAAGGAATTTTTGCTGGGAATTCATGTGGTGCAGCAGTGAGAGGAGTAGTTCAGCTTAAAAAACATTTTAGTAGAAATGATGTTGTAGTGGTATTACTTCATGACTCTGGAAGCAGGTATGTTGGTAAAATCTACAATGATGATTGGATGAAAGATAATGGTTTTAAAACTAATTAATTATCTAAATATTCCACTTGGAAATTTTTGAATACTTTCAAATCCGTTTTTATTTATTGAACTAACTCCAAACAGATAATTATCAATTATTACATTTTTTAAAACGTAAAAGTTTTTCTTGTCTATTTTTTTTTCATATTGCCATACAGGTGATGTTGTCTCTCTCCAATATATTTTATAACCTACTATATCATCATTTTCATCTTTGTTCCAAATAAATTTTGTTGATGGTTCAACAATTCCTCCAATTCTCAGACCAGCTGGAGGTGGAGGTGACCAACCAAGTAGTGCTAAACATATTGCATTAACTTGAGTTAATTTTTTTGCATAATCAAAATTTACACCCTCAATAACATCACCATATTTAATACCATTTTCAACTCTAATGTCCTGATGTTGTCGATTATAATTCTCATTACTTTCCATTATTCTTACACCAGCATATCCAAGGTCATTAAATGGTCTGTGATGACCTCCTCTTCCAAACCTATCTAATCTGTAAATTAAGTTTGGTTTCAAGTCCGGAATATAAGTTTTTGTAGCATTATGAATAAATCTTGCAAGTTGTCTGGAATTTCCATCAATTTCTCCGCCAAAGAATCGCCTAGAACTTCTAGAACCTTCAGATTCATTTCCTGGAACAGGTTCTGAAAAAATTCTAAAACTTTTATTATCAACAACGCCATTCGTCCCTTCAATATTTCCAATCATATCATTATTTAAGACACCTATTATTTCCCAATTATTTTCTTTAGCATATTCAGCCAGACCTTTTCCACCAAATAACCCTTGTTCTTCACCAGAGAGTCCAACATACATAATTGTGTTATCGAATTTGTATTTTGATAAGACTCGTGCTGCTTCAATAGTTCCAGCCATACCTGATGCGTTATCATTAGCTCCAGGTGAATCCGATTTAAAGTCATTAGGATCTGAAACCCTGCTATCTATATCACCACTCATGATGACAAATCTATTGGGGTATTTTTGTCCCCATTGTATAGCCATCACGTTGTTAATCCAAACATTTCGTGTCAATCTTCTTCCGTCCGCTTGAAAATAATTTTTTTGATATTTAACATCTAAGCAATTACCACAGTTATTTGAAATTGATTCAAATTCTTTTTTTATCCATCTTCTTGCAGCCCCGATTCCTCTTGAATTTGACAATGTATCACTAAGTGTATGTCTTGTTCCGA
>CACDPE010000032.1 GCA_902554655.1 uncultured Bacteroidota bacterium | reverse complement strand
TACGTCAATAATTCTGATAGAAAAGATCCAAAAATAATGAGATATAATACCAAAACTTATAAAGGAAAAAAATTTTTTGATGGAAAAGAATTAGCTAAAAAATTCAAGGGAGGTTTTGACGGATTAAAAATTCATAGTAGTGGTAATATCTTTACTACTGGCCCTAACGGAATTTTAATTATATCTCCAAAAGGAAAATTACTTGCTATGATTAATTATGGAAAAGGACTGACAAATTGTAATTTTGATGAACAAGAGGAATATCTTTATGTAACAGGATTTAATGATGTAACTCGAATTAAATTAAAGTAGATCTGTCTACTTCTCACCCAAATTTTTTTTTATAACATGTAAGGTTGTCATAAATGTTATTTTTTCAACAGAATTTCGAAAATCTTCATCTTGAATTCTTTTTTCAAGGTAAATAATAAATTCATCTAATGTTGATTTTCGATTCATTAAAAAAAAATACAAAAAAAAGGGAGTTAAAACAACTCCCTTTGAAATTTTAAGTTTGAGAATTACTGCTGTGGAACCTCTGCTCTTGTGTATACCCAAAAAGCACCAATTTTACCATCTAAAATATAAACATCAGCAATATCATACGATGTAACTTCTTGACCATCGACTGTTTTTTTAACTTGAGCACCTGAAATTACCCATTCTCCTTGTTGGCCATCAACTTTCATTGAATATGAGAAATAAGTATTCCATTTAGGGTTTTCAACATCAAACCACATCTTTAAAAATTCAGAATGTTCTTCAGTACCACGAATTATTTGACCTGTTGGGCCTAAAATTCTAAACTGACCCAAATCTGTAGAGTCAATATTCATACTTGCAATAGTTTCTAAATCTCTGTTGTTGTGAGCTTCAATATATTTATCCCATAAGTCTAAATTAGCAGGGTTAGCATCTCTTGCAGGGACCTTACCATCAGCAGTAGCTAAAAAACCTGCTGCTGGATTATCTTCACATTCGACAGTAGTTTCACAAGAAAAGGTAAAAGCTGCCAAAAGCATAATTAAAATATAATTTTTCATAGTTATTATTTTTTACAAATTTATTAAATATTGTAAAAAATGGTTTATTGAATTAAACAAATATACTTTCTACTCATAAACCATTGCTAAAAATTCAGCAACACAAACAGGCTTTTCATGATTTTTTAATTCAACTGAAATTCCAATTTTATATTTAGCATGTCCAGGTTTTAAATCCATTTCAATTAATTTTACTCTTGCTCTAATAAAACCTCCACTTGGTGTCGGAGACGGAAATCTAACCCTATCTAAGCCATAATTTAAACCCATATTTATAGTTGTAATTTCGAAGGATTCATAAGCAAATTTTGTACAGTATGAAAGAATCATGAATCCATGAGCAATTGTATTCTTAAATGGAGATTGTTTCAACGATTTATCTTTATCTATATGAATCCATTGTTCATCTTGTGTAAGTTTAGCGAATGAGTTAATATCAGATTGCTTAATCTCTATCCATTCAGTTAAACCTAGCTCATCACCTACACATTTGTACATTTGATCTAAGTTTTTAAATATTGTTTTATAGGGTTTATTTTTCATAATTAATTAAATAAATGTAAAAAAAAAGAGCAACCAAAGTTGCTCTTTTTAATTCTGAAAGATTTTCAGAAATATATTTGATATTTTTAGAAACTGTGAGTTAGAGTTACCAATGCTTGTTGTCCAATCATAGGCATATTAACAAATGACTGATATTTCTTTCCAGAAACATTATCAACAGTTAAATCAACTCTAGTTTTTGATGAAACTGGTATTCCAAAACTTAAGTCCCAAACAGTTCTTTTAGGAACAAAGCCATCATACCAGAAAGCACCACCATCAGCAACATTCATTGTATTAATATTCATTGAACTTTGATACCTAAATGAAACACCTAAATGCAATCCAGAGCCGGGGTTATATGAAAAACCTCCTTTTACTCTATGTTTAGGAATATTTAAATGATAGTTTTCATCAGAATTGTAATCCTCTCCTAAATCGCCTTTAGAAAACTCTGTTTGACTTAAGAAAGAATAACTAGCAAAAAATGAAAGGTTATCCGTTGCATCATAGTTAGTAGCTATATCAGTTCCCCAATAGTTAATATCACCAAAATTATAGTGACCCCAATAAAATCTACCCATATCTGATGGCGTTTGATCTGCATTAACATAACCAAAACTAGGTACTTGAGTTGCAAGGCCAGCAGCAGCTTGACCTACAACAGCTATGTACTGATTTAGTATAGTAGCGTAGGCTGCAGATGGAAGACCCAAACCTGCATAAGCTGAGGCTAAAGCGCTTCCAAAAGTAGATGCGAATTCAGAACCAAATTTAGCAGGGTCGAGGGATAGCGTTGGTGTAATCCTTTTCATGCTACTAATATTTTGTTTTCTAATATTGTATAGATCCACTGAAAATGAAAATTTATCTCCAATTTTATTGCTGTAACCCAACTCGTATGTTGTCTCAGTTGAAAGCTGTGATTTATCTGATCCTGAAAGATCACCATTTAAATCAAACATAGTATATTCTACAGATCCAACAGACGACATGGTGGTTACGAAGCCTGGCAGTAGTGGTACAATCCACAAAGAATTTCCAGTAGAAAGGAACTGTTGTGTAGCGAAAGGTACCATACTTTCAGCAAGTGCTATATAAGCTGAAAAGTGATCCATACCTAAAACGCTAAAATTGATTCCTAATGGGTTTAGTGAGTTGACTAAACTGACAGCTTGATTACCAGTCCAAGTTGGATTGTTAAATGTTAAAGCATTTTTATTTCCATAAGGGCCAGTGTAACCATTTCCATTAGGAAAATCTCCAATTGAGAAATCACTAAATAATGTGTAAGCATTATCCGCTACACTAGATTGACTCATACTTAATCTTAATGTTCCTTCATTGTTACCATTTACGATAATTACACCTTTGGGTGAAAATGCACCATCATTCAAGACTGAAAAATGATCATATCTTCCCTGAAATAAAACATCTACATTTTTGAACAATTTAGTTTTAGACTGAACTGAAAGTCCATACGTTCTATAATCGTTATCATCCTCATAAACACCGAATACTTGTCTCGCATCGAATTTAATAATTCTATGATCTGCTCCAGCAGATAATTCTGTATTTAAGCTCGGAAGTCCAAAATCGTAACCAACTTGCAAATGAGATTGGTTTGAATCAATACCCATATTTCTTTGATCATACCAATAAGCTTTATTTTCACTCGTGTCATTCTGAACATAATTATACTGTGCAAAGAAATCTCCAGAGTCATATTGTAAATTAAAAAACTTGCTTGAGATCTGTTTAAATTCTTCACCACCAAATGGTCTTCTTTGCATATTGCCAGTATCATTCAATCCAAAAGTTGCAGTTATATCATAATTATCTCTTTTTAAATATAAACTAGTATCAAAATTAAAAGAAGTCATTAATGGAATTTCTCCGTTTGGAATTGCAGAGCTATTTTCCCCGGCTAACCAATCATTATTTTCAGAATATTTTATATTTATTTTATATCCAAATGTCTTATCTTCATTATGATCTGCATGTCTTAGATTAACATTGAATAAGCTCCAATTTTTCTCAACATTTTTAGCACTACCAGCAATTATTGATCCTCCACTATTATTAATACCACCGCTCGTAACTTGAACTGTAGTACCAGGATATTCAAAAGGATTTTTAGTTGTAAAACTAATTACACCTGAACTAGCACCTATTCCATAAACTGCTGATGAAGATCCTCTTACAACTTCAATTTTAGCAATATCTAAACCAGAGAGAGTTGATGAAGCCGCATCAAAATGATTCAAACCGTAGGTATTCAGCTCTCTACCATCTGAAAGAATAACAGCTTGAGTAGAAAAAATATCAACACCTTCTCGCAATGACACGTTGAATGTATTAACACCATTTCTAGAGATATTCACACCAACTGTTTTATCAAGAACACTTAAGATATTGAAGCTTTTTTTATCAGATGCTTCTTTTTCAGAAATAATTGTGCTTGAGTTACTTGCCTCATCAAGTTTCTCAGCTTTTCTGGATGCAGCAGTAATTTCTTGATCATCTTGTTGAGCATTTATGTTTAAAGAAAACAACAATACTAACAACAAAATAAGATAATTATGATTTTTCATAGTTGTTAAAATTTTTGTGAATTTACTAATAATTTACATTTTTGAGCACAAAAAATTAAGATTACTCCCAAATTATTATTTCTTCAGAGTTATACCATGAATCATAATTTTTTGAAAATTCTTCATCAATTTTAGCTCT
>CACDPE010000031.1 GCA_902554655.1 uncultured Bacteroidota bacterium | reverse complement strand
TTCTTTTGCGTTTTTTTCAGATGATACTATTTCTGGCGTAAAACCATTAAGTTTTAAGAAATCTATCGCAATTTCTTTAAAATAAATTTGATCTTTGTGAAAATCTAACTTAGGGAAGAATATATTTCCACTTTCACCTAAAAATGTAGCCAAAAGGCAAATTTGCCCTGATTGCTCAGGACTAACAAAAAATCGTTTTATATCTGAAGGACAAGATAAAGGTTGTTTTTTTTCAATTCTTTTAACAAATCCATCTAAAAGACTACCATTTGAAAAGGCAACATTAGCAAATCTTGCAGTTGAAACTCTAAATTCATCTTTCTTTGAAATAATTAATTTCTCCATAATTGATTTTGAAGCACCCATGATATTTACAGGATTTGCAGCCTTGTCAGTTGAAACGCTAAAAAAATACTTAGGAGGTCTTTGAGAACAAAAGTTTAAAAGTTTAATTGCACCAAAAACATTATTTTTTATAAGAGATTCAATTGAAATTTTATCTTTTTCTGATCTTACATGCTTATGTGCTGAAAAATTAGCTATAACATCAAAGTGATCTGAAAAAAAAATTTTTTTGAAAGTGTCGCTCAGCAAGTTAACTGGATATGTAATATATACTGGATTATAATCTAATAAACTTGAGCTTCTCAAATCTCTACTTAATTCAGTTAATGAATTTTCATTAACATCAACAACAACTATTTTATTAGGTTTATAAATTAGTATTTGCTTAATATAATTTGAGCCAATTGTACCTGCACCACCTATTACTAAGCATTTTGAGTTTTTTATTTCGTTCTTTAAAAAAACATTATTTGATTCTAAGTCTTTAGAAAAATTAATTTTCTTATCAACTAAATTATTATAATCCATTTTAAATCTTAATTGTTCTTAAAAAGTAAAAAAATACCATCTAATGTTTTCAAAGGCATTTTATCTAAACCAAATGCTTTCTTAATTTTTTTATTGGAGACCATGAAGTTACCAGTTAATTTATTAAAGTTACTTGAATTAATTGGAAGTTTAAAAAAGTCCCCTGTCTTTACAAATAGAATTATCAAAAACTTTGGAATTTGTAGCATTTTTATCTGGTAATTAATTGCTTTAGAAATAGTATATACTAATTGATTAGTTGAAATAAGATCATCATCGCATACATTATAAATTCCTGAGGATATATTTTTTGAATCAATTAATTTATTGATGATAAAACTAAGATTCGTAACACTACAATAACTTCGTTTATTTTCATAATTGTATAAAGGCCACGGAAGCCTTAATTTACAAAATTTGTAAAGCAGGTTAAGATTACCCTTAAAAGAAGAACCATAAATCATTGTTGGTCTTAATATATACACAGTTCTGTCATTTATATTTTTTAAAATATAATTTTCAGCTTTAAGTTTGGATTTTCCATAAAATGTAGTAGGTTGACAATCTATATTTTCAGTAAGCAAATCGTTTGATTCGTCGCAGCATGCTTTTACAGAACTCATAAAGATAAATTTCTTACAACTAGATTTTAAAAACTTGTCGTAAACTAATTTAGTAAGCTTATAGTTTGAAAAGTTATAATCAGAGTATTGCGCATTATTTTTTAAATCATGTGCTTTACCAGCAAGATGAATAATTACATCAATATTTTTATCAATTTTATAATCCGAATCTAAAATATCTGTTCTCGATAAATATTTGAAATCATGGCTACTTAATCTATGCTTTTGTAAATTACTTCCTAAAAAACCATTAAGGCCTGAAATTAAAACTTTCAAAATTATACTTTATAATAAATAATTTTACTCCCTTCATTTTCAAATTTAAAATCAATTTTTCTTAAATTTTTTAGAGAGTTACAAATTTTTTCATGATTTTTTTTATGTGCATATAACAACAAAAAACCGCCAGCCCCCGCGCCTAATATTTTTCCGCCCAAAGCTCCATTTTTTTTTGCTTTTGAGTACCAGTCATCAATATCTAGGGATGATATATTTTTAGAAAGGGTTTTTTTTAGTTTCCAATTTTCATCTAAAATTTCACCAAATGAATCAAGTCTATTGTTCTCTAGTTCTCTTTTCATATCATAAACTAATCCAACCATCTTTTTCATACTTAAAATCTGTGTTTTCTCATTTAAATTTTTGGATTGAGACATTAAAATTTTTGATGCACTTCGAGTAATACCTGTATAAAACATTAAAAGATTATCATTTAATTCTTTAATTGTTTTTGGTTCTGTAATAATAGGCATTACATTAACACTATCGTCTTTATTAAATTCTATAATATTTAACCCACCAAATGAAGCTGCATATTGATCTTGTTTACCAATTGGTTCTTTACACATTTCTATTTCAATTTTACAACAATCCTCAGCAAGTTTTTCTTTGGAAATAAAATTACCCCTATAAGCATTTAACACATGAAGAAGAGCAGTTGTAAATGTTGATGAAGAACCTAATCCAGTCCCCTTTGATGGAATATCAGCAATAGATGTAATTTCAACTCCTTTTCTAATTTTCATAAAATTTAAACTATTCTTAACTAATTCATGTTGAAGTTCGCTAATATTATTTACTAGCTCTGTTTTAGAGTATGCAACCCTAATTCCATCATCAAATTTCTTATTAACATTCACATATATATATTTATCAATTGTGGTGCTTAGAACTGCACCTCCATGTTTTTTATAATAGGTTGGCAAATCACTACCACCTCCTACAAAACTCATTCTTAATGGGGCTTTACTTATTATCATTGTTGTCTGTTTATAATTAATTTGGAGGCTTCTTCTAGATTTTCAGAGACATAATTAGGTTTATAATTATATTTATTATCTCGACCTGCATTTCCTGTTTTTACTAAAATAGATTTAACTTTTGATTTAAATGAGGCTGCTAAATCAGCTGTTGAATCTCCAATAAACCATGATTTTTCTCTATCTATATTGTATTCTTTGATAGCCTTTTCTATCATTCCATTCTCAGGTTTCCTGCAATTACATTTTATTTTTAAGTATTTTACTTCACCAGGAAAGCCAGAGTCAGGATGATGAGGACAGTAATAAATTTTGTCAAAAAAAGTTTTACTTTTAGACAAAGATTTTTCAATTTTCCAGTGTATTTGATTCAAAGTTTCAATACTACATTCTCCTCTTGCAACAACCGGTTGATTAGTGATTAAAAAAACTAAAAAACCTTCCTTTTTCAAATTAAATATTGAAGATGCAACAAAATTATATAATTTTATTTGTTTAGGACTTGAAATAAAACCATTTTCAAAATTTATAGTACCATCTCTGTCTATAAAAACTGCTTTTTGCTTTAATTTTAACGAACTATTTTCTACAAGACCATTTTTTAAATCAAATTCACATTTATCTAATCTTTCTGGAGTACCACAATCTTTAATATACTCTGATGAATTATAACCTATAATTTTCAATTTGTATATCAATTTTGGAAATAGATGTTTTGCTAAATCAAATTCTCCAATTTCTAAATTAATATCAACTATACTTTCCTTATTTATAACATAAAAAGCTGCATTTACCAAATTAGGATAAAAGAAGTTTTCATTGTGAGGATAGTTATGAAACTTAGTTACTCTGTTTTGATCATTAATTTCAACTAAGTCTGAATCATAAGGATGATCATTTGGATGTAGGTATAATGTAATATCAGCTTTATTTAAATTATGGAATTTTTGGAATCTCTCAATATCAATATTAAATAATGTGTCTCCATAAACCACCAAAAAAATATCATCTAAAAAATTAATGGATGACAATAAAGCTCCAGCTGTACCAACTTTACCATCTTCATCTAACTTAATATTTATATCTAAATCCCAGTATTTATTTTTTTTGCAAAAAGAAACTATTTCTTCGTATTTATAATTTACTAATAATAAAATTTTTTTTATACTATTTTTTTTTAAAGCAAGTATTTGTCTTTCTAGAAGTGAAACACCTAGAATATCAACTAAAGGTTTAGGTCTGTCTTTCAATCTACTTCTAAGTCTTGTCCCCTTTCCTCCTGCTAAAATTACAGCTTGCTTAATCACAATATTTGATCTTTAATTTGTTTTATTGCTTTTAAAATAGTTTGATGTGAATTTAATTTTGGCTTCCAACCTAAATTTTTTATCTTTTCAATTGAGTAATTAAATTTAGGAATATCACCAACCCAGCCTTTATTTCCCTTACCATAAATAATTTTACAATTGTAAGAGGTTGATTTAACTACCTCCTCGGCAATTGTTTTAACCTCAACTCCATCATCCATATCTGGACCGATATTAAATACATTTAAACCTTTATTGCCAAGTATTTCACGAACAAATAACATAGCATCTATTAATTCCTCAACATGTAAATATGATTTTTTTTGTGTTCCATTACCCAAAACGTTTAGGTTTTCAGAATCAATTTTTAGTTTATTAAAAAAATCAAAAATTACACCATGGGTTGCAGGTATACCAACAACATTTGGAAATCTAAAAATTATAGCAGTTTTTAAAAATGATTGTGATGAGGATGAAATTAATGCTTCAGATGCTAATTTCATTGCTCCATAATTAGAGTGTGGAAGCAGAGGACCTGTTTCCTCTCTAATTGATTTATCTCCATGATCACCATATATTGCAGAGGATGAAGAAAAATAAATATTTTCAACATTATTATGTTTCATCCATTTCATAATATTGTAGGTTGTCATAAAAGTATCTTTATAATCAACTCTCATATATTTTACACCTGATGGAATATCTGAATTAGCAGCTAGATGCCAAACTTCATCTATTCCGTGTGACTTTTGTATTGGATTTAAAACTTTTTCTAAGTTATCATAATCACTTACATCACATTTTAAAAATTTAAAATTATTATTATTGAAAAAACTCTTAATGTTCGCTTCAGATCCTCTTGAATAATTATCAATACAAAAAACAGTATGTCTTTTGTTAAGAAATTTTTTTATCAGATTTGGCCCTACAAAACCAGCACCTCCAGTTATTAAAATTTTCATATTGTTTAATTAAAAAAATTATTTTCTTCAAATATGTTATTATAAATATTATTAATATTTTCAAAGTCGTGATTTTCTTTAACCCATTTTTTTGAATTTTTCTTTAGAAAATTTAATTTTTTAGTGTCAAAAGAAATATAATTTATTATTTTTTCTGAAAGAGACTTTGTAGAAAATTCTGTAAAAGCATATTCTTTAAGG
>CACDPE010000030.1 GCA_902554655.1 uncultured Bacteroidota bacterium | reverse complement strand
TGTTTTCATACTTTTCTATTATCTTATCAATTTCAATTTTGTCACCTGACTTCAATTCAAAAAAATCAAATTGATCACTGTAAACATCAACAATTTTATATTTTTCATCAAAAATTCTAGTAATTCTGATGGATTTAGAGTATGAATTTTCTGAAAATCCTCCAGCATATTTAATTAAATCTGAGACAGTTTCCCCATTTTTAATTTCAAATTTTCCTGGTATTTTTACACCATCGGAAATAGATACACGATTTGTATAAGGACCAACAACAATTAAGTCATTATTTTCTAATCTTACATTAGAAGATTGATCACCTTCATTTAGAAATTTATATATATCAACTACATCTACTAGTTTATTATTTCTAAAAAGTTTAACCTCTCTCAATGTAGCATTTTCAGTAATACCACCTGCAACATATATAGCATTATAAACAGTATTGAAAGCACTAAAATTATATGTACCAGGGAGATTAACTTCTCCAACAATATTAACTCTAACAGCTCTAGGTATTCCTACAGAAATGTTAACAAAAGTTTTATTTTCATTGATTCCAGTGTAAACTTTCTTTAATCTTGAAATCAATCTCTTTTTACTGTTTTCAACTGTAAGTCCAGAAACATTAATCGGTCCAAAATTTTCTAAGATTAAATCTCCGTCTGGACTCACTTCAGCTTGATAATAATTTTCAGATTGACCATAAATATCAATAAAAAGTTTATCTCCGGGACCTAAAATATAGTCTTTTGGAGTCGGCAAGTTAAGATTTGATTGAAACGATAGAAAAGTATTTCCTCTGAAAACTTCAAAACCATAAATATCACTTTTGAGTTCCCTGTAAACCTCCATTTCTTCTTTCCATCTTTTTCTAAGTCTTGTTTCCTCAAGAGGTGTAGAAGCATTTTCTGCTACATAAGCAACAGTTTCTGCAGATTTAAATCTCTTATCAAGCTTCTCTATTTCAGATTGTGTTAATCCTTGAGCTCGAGCAATTTTTAGAAGGTCAAACTGAGTATAGCCTTGAGCTGAGGCTCTTCTTAAGAGCAAATCAAGCTCTGAATCACTTACCTGAGAAAAATTAACATTTGAAAAGTCATTAAAACTTTGTGAATGAATTGAAGTTATACTAAAAATTAAAGCTACAAAAGCTATTAATATTGTTGTTTTTTTTATCATCTCTTAAAATTAGAGGGAAAACGAAGATAAATAAAATCTTCTAAATAGGTAGTATCATGTTAAATTAAGAAAATAATACTCTTTTTTTTTTAGATAAAATTCAATTATCAATAAATTGCAGCATGCTTAAAAAAATTACTCTAGTTACTTTATTTATCGGACTTACCAGTTTTGGACAAACTGAACTAAAATTCAATTTAGCAACTGTACCATTATTAGTGCCAAATATCGGAATTGAAGTAAAATTATCTGAAAAACTCGGTTATCAATTAGATACAAGTGCATCTTTCTATAATGATATTGAAGGATCTCCTTTTCATATGACTCAAATTTTTAATGAGTTTCGTTTTTATCCAAATAAAAATCAGAAAAGAAATTTTTTTATTGGTGCTCATATTGGCTATGGAATGTACAACATCCGATTACCTAAATGGATTGCTAATCTTTCAGGAAGCGAGTTTAAAGAAGAAGGAAGTTATCAATATGGAAGAAATGCATATTATGGAATTACTATAGGCAAAAAAATTCCTTTAAAAAATGAAAGGTTTGGTCTAGAAGTTTTTATTGGTGGAGGTTCATCTCAATCAAATTATAAGTATTACAATAAAAATGAACAGAGAATATTTGCAATAACTAACTATAAAAGAAAATTTAATAAAAGTGGTGAAGAGCTTCCTTACAGAGGAGGCTTAATGTTAACTTATAAACTTTAAAATTGAATAAAATTGCTATTATTGGTTTAGGTTATGTAGGTCTTCCTTTAGCTTATGAGTTTTCAAAGGTTCATGATTGTACAGGATATGATATATCTAAAAAAAGAATTCGAGAACTGAAAAAAGGTATTGATAAAACAGAAGAATATTCAAAAGAAAATATTTTAGATTCTAAACTATTATTTACAAATAAAGAAGAAGAATTATTTGGAAAAGACTTTTATATTATTACTGTACCAACTCCTCTCAAAAAAAACAATAAACCCGATTTATCACCTTTAAAATTAGCATCAAAAACTGTTGGTAAACATATTTCAAAAGGATCAATTATAATTTATGAGTCCACTGTTTATCCTGGCTGTACTGAAGAAGATTGTATTCCAATTCTTGAAAAATATTCTAATCTTAAATTTAATAAAGATTTTTTTTGTGGATACTCACCTGAAAGAATTAACCCGGGTGATAAAAAAAGAAAATTGAAAGATATTATAAAAGTTGTGTCAGGAAGTAATAAAAAAACAACAAATTCCGTTAATAAACTTTATAAATCAATCATAAAAGCAGGTACACATATTGCTCCCTCAATACGAGTTGCTGAGGCTTCAAAAATTATTGAAAATGTTCAAAGAGATGTTAATATATCACTAGTGAATGAATTTGCATTAATTTTTGAAAAATTAAATATTGACACTAAAGAAGTATTAGATGCAGCAGCAACAAAATGGAATTTTTTAAATTTTAAACCTGGTTTAGTAGGTGGTCACTGCATTGGAGTTGACCCTTATTATTTAGCCTATAAGGCTGTAGAAAAAGGCTACAGCCCAAAGGTATTATTGAATGGGAGAAAGGTAAATAACAGTATTCCAAAAAGAATTGTTAAGTCTATAGTTAAGATGTCTAATGAATTAAACATAAATATTGAATCTTCAAAAATTCTCATACTCGGCATTACTTTTAAAGAAAATTGTTCTGATTTTAGAAATTCAAGAGTGATTGACTTAGTTAAAGAATTAAAAAAAATTACCCAAAATATTTTTATTCATGACACTTATGTAGATAAAGTTGAGCTAAAAAAAGAACTTAAAATTGAATTAATAGAAAAAATAAAAAACAAGTATGATATAGTAATACTTGCAGTATCTCATGATAATTATTTAAAAATTGATTTCAATAAAATATTAAAGAAAAATCATATTCTTTATGATGTAAAATCTGTTTTACCAAAAAATATTAGTACTTTAAGATTATAATGAAGGGAATAATTTTAGCAGGAGGAAGTGGAACTAGACTATACCCTTTGACAATGGGTCAGTCAAAACAGTTGCTTGCTATACATGATAAACCTATGATATATTATCCTCTTTCAGTGCTTATGTTGGCTGGTATTAGAGATGTTTTAATTATATCTACACCCGAAGATTTACCAAATTTTATAAGACTTTTATCTGACGGCTCACAAATTGGAATGAATTTTTCATATGAAAAACAAGAAAAACCTAATGGAATTGCTGAGGCATTTATTATTGGAGAAAAATTTATACAAAATGATTCAGTTTGTTTAATATTAGGTGATAATATTTTTTATGGAAGTGGTTTTACTAAAATTTTAAAAAATTCTGTCAAATTCGTCGAAAAATATCAAAAAGCTAAAGTTTTTGGATATTATGTAAACAATCCTTCGAGATATGGAGTTGTTCAAAACGATAAACATGGTAATGTACTTAATTTGGAAGAAAAACCAGAAAATCCAAAAAGTAATTATGCAGTAGTTGGGTTATATATATATCCAAATAGTGTAATTAATATTTCAAAAAATATACTGCCTAGTGAAAGAGGTGAATTAGAAATAACATCTCTAAATAATTCATATTTAAAAGAAAAAAAATTGAAAGTAGAGTTATTTGACAAAAACTTTACTTGGCTTGATTCAGGCACTCACGAATCAATGCTTGAAGCGTCAAATTATATTCATACGATTGAAAAAAGAACTGGTTTAAAAATTGCTTGTATTGAGGAGATTGCATATAAATTAGGATATATAAATAAATCTAAATTTGAGAAACTTATTAACTCAATAGGTGAAAATCAGTATGGAGAATATCTTAAAAAAATTATAAATGGAGTTTGAAAAAGTTGAAATTGAAGGATTGATTCTTTGTAAACCCAAATTAATTAATGATAGTCGAGGTTTTTTCTCAGAAATCTTTAGAAAGGATTTACTTGAAAGCATCTTAGAACAAAAAATTAATTTTTGTCAATTAAATACATCAGAATCTAAATATGGTACAATTAGGGGGTTGCATTTTCAAGCATCACCCTCTAGTCAAACTAAACTTGTATCCGTTTCGAAAGGAGAAATATTAGATGTTGCCCTTGATATTAGAAGGAGTTCCAATACTTATGGTAAATTTTACTCTGCAATACTTAATGATAAGAACAATTTTCAATTGTATATACCCAAAGGATTTGCTCATGGATTTTCTGTGCTAAGTAAAGAAGCAAGAGTACAATATTATGTAGATAATTTTTACGATGAAAAAAATGAATTTGGAATCAATCCATTAGATAATAATCTTGGAATAGATTGGAAAATTAATAAAGAAAATTATCATATTTCCAGGAAAGATTTAAATCATCCTGATTTGAAGAATATTAATTTTTTTGACTTTTAGTTTTGAGAATACTTATTACAGGTTCTAAAGGACAACTCGGACAGGAATTTAATAGAATTGAAGGATTGTCAATCCACAAATTTTTATTTACTGATCAAGATCAATTAAATATTTGTTCTATCGACAGTATTAATTCATATATGAATGAAATAGAAGTTGATTACATAATTAACTGTGCTGCTTACACAAATGTAAAAAAAGCCGAAATTGAAAAAGAAAAAGCATTGGATGTTAACTCAAATGGTGTGAAAAATTTAGTTACTTATTGTGAAGAAAATAATGTAAAGCTGATACATTTTTCTACTGATTATGTATATAATGCAAACAATTCAAAACCAATAAGTGAAGAAGAATTTTTAGCACCTCAAAACTTTTATGGTTATTCGAAAAGAGAAGGTGAAAAACATATTGAGAATTCTAAAAATGAGTCAATTGTTATTAGAACATCATGGCTATACTCAAAATATGGTAAGAATTTTGTAAATAATATAATTAATAAATCCAAAAAAGGAGAAAATTTAAAAGTAGTAAATGATCAATTTGGATGCCCAACTTATGCCAAAGATCTTGCAGAAGTAGTAATGCAAATCATAGAAAGTGATGAAAGAATAGATAAAAAAGGTAAAATTTTTAATTATTCAAATAAAAAATCAACTAACTGGTTCGATTTTGCAAAAAAAATTTTACTGCTTTATGGCTCTAACAATAAAATAGAAGCAGTTGATTCAGAATATTTTAAAGATGAAGTTAAAAGACCTAGATTTTCTATCACTAG
>CACDPE010000029.1 GCA_902554655.1 uncultured Bacteroidota bacterium | reverse complement strand
AAAAAGGTCTTTATTAACCCAAGTAGAATCATTTAAAGAATAATTTAATAATTGTAGAGATATGGAATCAAAAAACACTAAATCACTTTGATTAAATCTTTTAAATCTTCTTTTAATTTCACTTAAATTAAAGTTGTTTTTATTTAACCTAGCATATCTACCCTTAACTATATCTTCATAAAGTATGAAGTTTTCAAAGTTTTTGTTGTAATATTCATATATATCATTTTCATTAACCATTGTATCAGAATTAAAAAAAGCAACTTTATTTTTATAAGCGCTCACAAGTAAGTCATTATAATAGTTTTCACTAATTTTTTTTATGTCATTTTTTTCAGAATCACTTAAGTTTATTTCAGCATTTTTTATTAAGAGTTGATTTAAAGCCCAATTTTCGATTAATTCATTTACTAAATCAGTAGAATCTTTTGAATTTAGGTTTTTTGGAAGCTTATCAATTAAATCATCTTCGGAAAAAAAATTTTCTCCAACTCTAGCAATATTTATATTTTCTGATTTTAAATTAAAATCACAAGACATAAAAATTATTAGTACTAAAATAACTTTTCTCAAATTATCTTGAATAGTTAGGTGATTCTTTTGTTATCGTAATATTATGTGGATGACTTTCGTCTAGTCCAGCTCTTGTAATTTGAACAAATTGAGATTTACTTTTCAATTCACTAATATTTTTCGCACCACAATAGCCCATTCCTGATTTTAAACCTCCAACGAACTGATGCATACTTTCTACCAGATAACCTTTGTAGGGGACCCTTCCAACTATACCTTCAGGTACAAATTTATTTTTATCATCAACCTTTGATTGAAAATATCTTTCCTTACTTCCCTTTTCCATTGCTTCCAAAGAACCCATTCCTCTATATGTTTTAAACTTACGACCTTCCAAAATTATAGTTTCACCAGGTGACTCATGAGTTCCAGCCAAAAGTGAGCCCAACATTACACAGTCTGCACCAGCAGCAATCGCTTTTGTGATATCTCCGGTATGTTTAATTCCACCATCAGCAATGATTGTTACGTCAGTATTTTTAGTTTCTTTTGCAATGTTATATATTGCTGATAATTGAGGATATCCAACACCAGCAATAACTCTAGTAGTACATATCGATCCAGGACCAATTCCAACTTTTATACCGTCCACTCCAGCTTTAATTAAAAATTTAGCAGCCTCAGCTGTTGCTATGTTTCCAGCAATTACATCAACATCATTAAATCTTTTCTTTATTTGTTTAATAGTTTGTAAAACAGATTTTGTATGAGCGTGTGCTGTATCAATGACTAATGCATCAACACCTGATTTAAATAACATCCCAGATCTTTCAATTGAATCTCCCCCTACTCCAATTGCTGCAGCTACTCTTAATCTTCCATATTCATCTTTATTTGATGATGGTTTAAGTGTTATTTTCTGAATATCCCTAAATGTTATAAGTCCAATTAATTTATTTTCCTTATCCACAATAGGAAGCTTTTCAATTTTACTTTTTTGTAAAATAATCTCAGCTTCTTTTAGAGTTAATTCTTTAGTGCCAGTAATTATGTTATCTGAAGTCATAACATCACAAATTTTCTTCTTCATATTCTTTTCAAATCTTAAATCACGATTTGTAACAATTCCAATTAGTTTTCCATGTTTATCTACAATTGGAATACCGCCAATACTGTACTCTCTCATACAATTTAAAGCATCATCAACTGTTTCATCCTTTGAAAGAGTTATAGGATCTAGAATCATTCCCGATTCAGATCTTTTTACGCGTCTAACTTTATCACTCTGATCCTCAATAGATAAATTTTTGTGAATCACACCAATACCTCCCTCTTGTGCAATAGCAATAGCCATTTTACTTTCGGTTACTGTATCCATAGCAGCTGATACAATTGGTACTTTTAAATTTAAATTTTTTGAAAATTTTGAATTAAGATTAACTTCACTCGGAAGTACTTCAGAATATGCAGGGACCAAAAGAACATCATCAAATGTGAGACCTGTTTCAACAAATTTTGGTTTTGAAGTGCTCATGCAACTAAAAATTAATTGCACACAAAGATAACAATTTAATATTAGTAGGGATATTTATAAAAAATTAATTGTGAATTAAGTATTAATAAGATGTCCAAGAAAAACAAAGCATTCCATCCTTCGCACTTTCAGGATGAGGGCAATTATTCTTTTTAAAATTCAAACAACTTAAACAGTCAGACATTTTAGAAAAAGCTTTTTTTATACTGTGATCATCACAAACATTATCAATTTGAACAGAAAGATTATGTTTTGAACAATTGAGAGAACTTTCTAAACTTTCACAATTTAAACAAGTATTAACTGATTTTATCATAAATCAAATATATAATGAATTACATTTAGAAACAATATAAATTACTTTCAGTCAATGGGTTGTGTGAAATAGTTTTCACAGTTTGAATCAAACTTTATTAAATCTTCCTCTTTAAAACTCACAAATAATTCACAACCTACTTTAAATGAATTCTTGGCAAAAAGAGTCCATTTTTCATTAAAAAATGTTGCAGATATTTGAAATTCTTTCCCAACAAATGAGGATTTTTCAACAACTCCTTTGTAATCGGAAAAATTTACAATATTTATATTCTCAGGTCTTAGATAAAACTTTTTTCCATTAACATTCAAAAGATTGAGATCTCCTAAAACTTTAGCACAATAACAATTGGAAGGATTGCAATAAATATTAAATGGCTCATCATACTGTTGTAAGACACCAGCTTTAAAAATTAAAATTTTATCAGCAATAGCAAAACTCTCTTTGATATCATGTGTTACTAAAATAGTTGTTATGCCTGCATTCTTTATTATATTATAAATTTCATTTTTGATTTGTAATTTAATGTTTGAATCAAGGTTACTAAATGGTTCATCAAGCAAAAGAAGATCAGGCTCTCTAATTATAGCTCTTGCGATTGAAACTCTTTGTTGCTCACCTCCTGACAATTCATGCGGAAAGCTTTTTATTAATTTTTTAAGTCCAGTTAGATCTATTACTTTTTTTAGCTTTTCTTGAAAGTTGTCATTTAAATTAAATGTGATATTATCAATTACATTCAAATGTGGAAATAATGGATAATCTTGAAATACAAACCCAATTTTTCTTTTATGTGAATCTACAAAAGTATCTGAATCATTTAATATTTTTCCATTGAGCTCTATTGACCCATCATTAATATCATCTAGACCCGCAAGGCATCTTAAGAAAGTTGTTTTTCCACTTCCTGATTCTCCAATAAAAGAGACTATTTCACCTTTATTAACACTAAAATCTAAAGACTTTATTAAGGGACTATCCTTTTTATAAAATTTCTCAAGATTTTTAATTTTTAAAAACATCTATTTCTTTGATTGATTGATAGAAAGTATAGAAAGTAATATGACGCCAAAAATAACAATAGTTATTGAATATATTGAGGATTTAGTTATCATTTCCTCAATTGCATATTCATAGGTTTGGGTAGCAAGAGTATCAAAATTAAATGGTCTCAAAATTAAAGTTAGCGGCAAATCTTTCATTATATCAACAAAACACATACAAAATGCTATAATAAATGCATTCTTATTTAACGGTAAAAATATCTTTCTAAAAAATTCAAATGGTTTTAATCCTAAGCTTTTTCCCGAATCATCTAATTTAATTGGATATTTTTTAAAACTGGAAACAACAGGTGAAACTGCAACAGCCATATATCTTATAAAGTATGCATATATTAGCACAGGAATCGATCCAATTAAAAGAAAACCAAAATAATCATTGATTGGAGAAAATAGCATAATTAAAGAAATACCAATTACAGCACCAGGGAGAGCATAAGTTAGTGATATTGTTTCTCCAGTAAAGTTTAAAATTTTAGAATTTGAAATTCTTTTTAAGTATTGAATCAATATAACAACTATAACAATTGAGATTGATGAAGCTAAAGAAACTAGTACTGTATTTTTGCTTAAATTATAAACATCAAAAAAATCTACATTATCAATATCAATAATTATATTATTAACCATATATAAAATCGGAATAGCAAATGCAGCTAGTATAATTATTATACAAGAAATATGAGTAAAAATTAATTTTTTATTGCTGTTTTTAAAATAAGGTGATAAATCAGAATTAGATTTAAAATTGTATTTAAATTTTGATGATAGCCATTTTTCTAAACCGAAAAATAAACAAACAACTAAAAATAGAACTATTGCTAATAATGATGCTGTTTCCATATCTGCCATAGATCCCCATGCTCTAAAAATACCACTCGTGTAGGTATTAACACCAAAATAACTAACTGCTCCATACTCATTTAAGACCTCCATTGAAATAAGAAAAATTGCAGAGAAAATCGCTGGTCTTGATAATGGTATTCCAACTTTTAAAAAAGTATTAATTTCATTTAACCCTAAATTTCTAGAAAGATTTATATAATTATTTCCAATCAACGAAAAAGAAATTCTGCAAGCAGCATACAGATAGGGATATAATGAGAATGCTAGTAACATGGCAAGAATTTCAATTTGTAAATAATCTTGATTAACTAAATTTGTTAATGTAGGTATAAAATCCCTAACGAAACTTTGAAATGGTCCTGAAAAACTCAAAATATCTCCATATGAAAATGCCATTATATAGGTTGGGATTGCTAGAGGAAGATACATAAGTAAATCATAAATTTTTCTTCCTCTGAACCTGCTAGTACTAATAAACCATGCTGGTATAACTCCAAACATAAATGAAAACACCAATGTTAATGTAAGAAGGTATACTGTGCTTATTGTGTAGTCAAGCAATAGGTATTCTGATAAATATAAAAAATTGGAAATATCATTACCGATACTTCCAATAAACAAAGAAAGTATAGGAAGTACTATTAATGTAGCTAAAAAAACTACAGTTAATAAACTATATTTTGATTTTTTTTATTTTAAAAAAATTTACTTCCAACCTGTTTTGTCAAATATACGAATAGCCTCGTTCCTTTTGACTCCAAGCATATTTAAGTCTAATTTATCTTTTTTAAAATCTCCCCAGCTCTTAACAATTTCATTAGGCTCAACACTTGAATTAACTGAATATTCATAAGTATTATTAACATAAGTTTGTTGAGCGGACTGTGATGTTAAAAAACTTATGAGTTTTATAGCATTTTCTCTATTAGGTGCATTTTTCGTCAATGCAATTCCAGAAACATTTATATGTGCACCTCTTTGATTTTCAGCTTGATTAGGAAAAAATACACCAACAGAATTACCAGCTTTTAACTCTTCTTCTTTTTCCGATGAAAGTAGTAGTCCAATGTAGTATGAATTAACAACAGCAATATCTCCCTGACCAGAGGCAATTGCCTTGACCTGATCTCTGTCATTTCCTTTAGGTTCTCTTGCAAGATTTGAAACAATTTTTGTTGACCAATCTTCTGCAACATCTGACCCAAGATTTGCAATTAAAGAAGACATTAAAGCTTGATTGTAAGAATTAGATGATGATCTAATTAATAATCTATTTTTCCACTTTTCATTTGTTAGGTCTTCATAAGTACTTAAATCATTAATATCAACTCTCTCTTTGCTATATACTACAACTCTTGATCTGTATGTTAATGGTATCCAATAATTGTTAGGGTCTAGAAATTCACTATCAATTCCTGATGTTATTGTTTTATCTTCAACTTTTTGCAACAGACCCATATCCCCTGCTTGCCATAATTTTCCAACATCTACAGTTATAAATAAATCAGCAGGACTAGATGAACCCTCAATTTTCATTCTTTGTATTAGCTCATCAGCATTAGCTTTTGTAACATTTACTTCAATACCAGTTTGTTTTGTAAAATTTTCGTACTGTAACTCATCAACCGCATAATGTCTTTGACTATATATATTGATTTCATTTGATTTATGATTGTTTTTACATGATATAAGA
>CACDPE010000028.1 GCA_902554655.1 uncultured Bacteroidota bacterium | reverse complement strand
AAAAATTCTGGAGAATATGTGGCTCTTTGTCATCAAGCATTTAATATTGCTAAATTGAAACTTGACAATGCCATTAATAAAAATTACTCTAAAAAACTTGCTGTAGTTATTGATATTGATGAAACAATTCTGAATAATACACCTTACAATGAAATGTTAATCGATTCTTCAAAAACATTTAATCAAAAATCTTGGTCTAAATGGGTTAATAAAAAGATTGCAACTCCAGTACCAGGTTCATTAAATTTTTTAAATTATGCTAAATTAATGGGGGTTGAGCTTATTTATTTATCAAACAGAAAAATTGAAAATTATATCCCTACAATGGAAAATCTTATTTCTGCAGGATTTCCGTTTGATGATAAAACAATTATGCTTCTCAGAGATGAAAACACAGAAAAAACAACAAGGAGAAATTCACTTTCAGATTATGAAGTCATATTAATGCTTGGAGACAATCTTTCAGATTTTAGCTCAATTTTTGAAAATAAATCAAATATTCAAAGAACTAAAAGTGTTGACTCTTTGTCCAATATGTTCGGAGATAAATTCATAATCATACCAAATTTAATTTACGGAGATTGGGATTTTGATTTTAAATAATTGTTAATATTCATGACAATATATTGAATTACTTTTTTAGTAGTTATCTTTTATGTATTATTGCTACTCTAATCAAAAGAATTAAAGATGAAAAAATATTTATTACTACTTTTTTTAAGTATTGCATTTAGTGTTAATTCACAACAATTGAGGTTTAATTGTATTGAATTCGCTGCAGAACCAAATTCAGAAGATAAAGTCGCTGAACTATTTGACAAATTTTACAGTGAAAAAAAATTTAAATCCGGTGGTGTCGTTCTTGAAAGTTTAGGTGCAGGAATTAGAAGTGAAAGAACTCACAGATTAGTATTTATGTGGGAAAAAGACAAATGGGGAATGGAGGAAGAATTAGCTGAATTTGAAAGTGATGCCTTTTGGAGGGGTGTTGGAAATTACATAAATTCTGATGTTCCACCATATTCATATGCTGGCAGAATTCACAGCTGGAAAGAGGGAAATACTGACATCACATCATCAGTACATATTTGGGATTTTAAGCCTGCTGATCCAGTAGCGTTCAAAAAAGCTCATGATAAGATTGTAAAAGATGCTTCTCCTGCTTTTGAAGATAGAACTGTTGGCTTTGGTAGTTATGACGTAAATCAACCAAATGGAGCAACTCATTGGGTTGTAATTACTGGCAGAAATGTTGGGGATCATATTGAACTAATTGATTTAATGGAGACGAAATATAACAAGGAGTTAACCAAGTATTTTGAAGATAGAAGTGAAGTAAATCATATTAGGGATTTTGTGGTTGATATTGTTAAAAGGTATCAGTAAGACCTTACTAAATTAATAATAAAAAACCTCTCAGTTGAGAGGTTTTTTTATATTTAAGAATGAAAAAGAAGTTTGCTCTAATAACTGGTGCATCCTCAGGCATTGGTCTTGAAATTGCAAAACAATTGGCTAGTCGTGGTAATAATATTTTATTAACTGCTAGGAGAGAAAAAAAATTAATAGCTCTCAAATCAGAAATAACCTCAAATTTTAATGTCAATTGTGATTTTATAGCCGCTGACTTAAGTGAAATTGATTCCCCAAAAAAAATTTATGAATACTGTGAAGGAAAAAGATACTTTATAAATGTTCTTATAAATAATGCAGGGTATGCTTTACCAGATCATTTTCATAAAACACCAATGGAAGATGAAGAAAATTTTTTAAGGGTTTTATCTACTGCTGTAATCTCATTAACTAAAAAATTTTTACCTAACATGATTAAAGAAAGAACTGGCAATATTATGATTGTCTCGTCAGTAGCTGCATATGCTCCTCCTTCAAAAATTCAATCTCTGTACGGCCCTGTTAAAACATTCATGAATAGGTTTAATGAAGCTATTAACTTAAGTTACAATGATACAGGAATATTCTCTACTGCTTTATGTCCAGGATACACAGTAACTAATTTTCATACTGCTAGTGGTGTTCAAGATGAGATGGATAGTGTACCTAAGTTTCTAAAAAAATCAGCACTAAGAATAGCAAAGGAAGGAGTAAATGGTATGTATAGAAGAAAAAAAGTGGTTGTGCCAACTAAGACCTGGAAAATTATTGTTTTTCTTTTAAAAATAGTGCCTAAATTCGTTTTTGATTTTCTAAGTTCGATCTTAGTGCCTGGAAGATATATAGATAAGGATTAGAATTACGGTAAAGAAAACTAAAAATCAATATCTGGAATAGATGAACCGTGAGGATCAACATTTTTTTCGTTCAACATGTTTTTTACTTTTCTAAAGAAAACGGGTGAATTTATATGCTCTATTTCTTCAGCGATTAAATGAACTTCACCAGACTTAAATCCCATTATCTGAACCAAAAATGACTCAATTAGTCTATGTTTTGCAACAATTTTTTCAGCATTTTTTTTTCCTTTTTTTGAAAGTAAAATAGGTTGATAAGGTGCAGTTTTAACAAGCTCCATTTTGACTAATTTTTTTAACATGTTTGAAACTGAAGATTTAGAAACACCTAAGCTTTTACTTATGGTACTAACCGATACCTTTTTATTAGACTCTAAAAGCTTGTATATTACTTTTATGTAATGTTCTTTTTCTTTAGTTGTTTTCAAATCTGTCTGCATTCATAATCTTATTCCAAGCTGAAACAAAATCATGAATAAACTTTTCTTTATTGTCATCTTGAGCATAAAGCTCAGCATAAGATCTTAATATTGAGTTCGATCCAAAAACCAAGTCGACAGACGATGCTGTCCATTTAAATTCTCCACTAAGCCTATCTCTAACTTCGTATTTATTTTCTCCTACTATACTCCACTTATTATTCATATCCGTCAGATTAACAAAAAAATCGTTTGTCAAAACACCTTCTTTTTCAGTAAAAATTCCTGATTTGTCGCCGCTGTGATTAGCTCCAAGCACTCTCATACCACCAATTAGAACTGTCATTTCTGGAGCAGTTAATCCTAAAAGCTGAGCTTGATCAACCATTAATTCTTCAGGACTAGACTTAGACTCTCCTCCACACCAATTTCTAAAAGCATCGGCTGCAGGTTCGAGATTTGAAAATGAATCGATATCGGTCATTTCTTGAGTTGCATCTCCTCTTCCTTTTTTGAAAGGAATATTAATATTGAATCCAGCAGAGCTTGCTGCTTCTTCAATAGCTGTATTACCAGCAAGAACAATAGTATCTGCCAAACTAATTGAAAAATCAGTTGATATTGATTTCAAAATTGAAAGAGTTTTCATAAGTCTATCTGGTTCATTAGCAGCCCATTCTTTTTGAGGGTACAAACTAATTCTAGCGCCATTAGCTCCTCCACGTAAATCTGAGCTTCTGAAAGTTTTTCCACTATCCCAAGCAATTGAAATCCTGTCTGAAATAGATAAACCAGAATTTAAAATTTTATTTTTTACATCATCTTCATTATAGCCTGAGTTCCCAACTGGAATTGGATCTTGCCATATTAAATCTTCATTTGGCGAGCTTGGACCAATATATCTCGACTTAGGACCCATATCTCTATGAGTTAATTTAAACCATGCTCTTGCGAATGTATCAGAAAAATATTCCTGATCATCTTTAAACTTTAAACATATTTCTTTATAAATTGGATCCATCTTCATTGCCATATCTGCGTCTGTCATTATTGGATTTTTTCTTAATGATGGGTTTACTGCATCAATTGGCTTATCTTCTTCATTTATACTTACAGGCTCCCACTGCCAAGCACCAGCTGGACTTTTTTTCAGCTCCCAATCATGATTAAATAACATTTTAAAATATCCATTATCCCATTTTGTTGGATTTGTTGTCCATGCTCCCTCTAAACCACTAGTGATAGGACCTTGATCTTCAAGAGTCGGATTAATCCATCCAAATCCTTGATCTTCAATATTGGCTCCTTCAGGCTCCTTACCAAGTTTAGACGCATCTCCATTTCCATGTGCTTTACCAACAGTATGTCCACCCGCTGTCAAAGCAGCTGTTTCTTCATCATTCATAGCCATTCTTGCAAAGGTTTCTCGAACATGTAATGCTGTTTTCATAGGGTCAGGCTTGCCATTTACCCCCTCAGGATTTACATAAATTAGACCCATATGAGTTGCCCCCAATGGTGATTCTAATGTCGAAGGATCTTCAAGATCAGCATACCTATTTTCACTTGGTGCCATGATCTCATCTTCTGGACCCCAATAAATATCAATTTCAGGATGCCAAATGTCAGGTCTTCCGTATGAGAAACCAAAGGTTTTTAAACCCATACTTTCATATGCTATATTTCCAGCAAGTATAAATAAATCGGCCCAACTTATCTTGTTACCATATTTCTTTTTTACAGGCCATAATAATCTTCTAGCTTTATCTAAGTTACCATTATCTGGCCATGAATTTAATGGTGCAAATCTTAAGTTTCCTGTACCTGCACCTCCTCTACCATCAGCAACTCTGTAAGTTCCAGCAGCATGCCAAGCCATTCTAATCATCAACCCACCATAATGACCCCAATCAGCAGGCCACCATGATTGCGGATTAGTCATTAATTTGTTCATGTCATTTTCCAAAGCTTTATAGTCCAATGTTTTTACCTCCTCTCTGTAATCAAAATCGGAACTGTAAGGATTTGTCTTTTGATCATGTTGATGTAGAATATCTAAATTAAGTCTTTTTGGCCACCATTTCAATGGTGATGTGGTTGGTACTGTTGAGCTACCATGCATAAAAGGACATTTTCCTGTTGAAACTCCGTTATTTGACTGAAACTCCTTCATAATTTATATATTATAATATTATTTGTTTTTAGATTAACAAATTTAAAAAATGTAATTTGCTAACGTATATATAAACTGTTAAAATTCAATGATCAGAATAATAATTAGGTATAGTTTCCACTTTACATTGCCACTATTAATTTTAACTCTTTTAATGAAATTTGGATTTATTAGTGAGTATTTAAATACTGATTATCTTTTTCCATTTATTAGTCTTCTATTTTTTAGCGAAATATATTGTAGGATACAAATTGATAAAACAAATAAAAGTTGAGAGTATACATTAACATTATAAAATTTTAATTAATTAATGATTAATTTTAACTTTAGATAAGAATTTTGAAACTTCTAATTTTATACGCCAGTCTTACAATAATTTTATCCTTTTTGTGTTCAATTTTAGAGGCCGTGCTTCTAAGCATTGACACAACATATCTAAAGATTAAAATAAAAGAAGGAAAAAAATATGCTGAAAATCTTCAAGCTCTAAAAAAGAAAATAGATGAACCATTAATTATTATTTTGTCTTTGAACACTATTGCTCATACGGTGGGTTCAATATTGGTTGGAGTTCAAGCAAAAATTTTATACTCATCAGTATCAGAAAATAGTGATTTTTATTTTTTGGGAATATTAATGAAGGAAGATCTTTTGGTTGGTGTTGTATCAACAATAATGACAATATTAATTCTGGTTGTTTCAGAAATTATCCCAAAAACCCTTGGAGCAAATTACTGGTCATCCCTAGCTAAGTTTACATCAATATTTCTAAGTTCATTAATTCCTCTATTTAAATATTCAGGTATTTTATGGATACTTCAATCTTTTACTAGAATTTTAGGAAAGTCTAAACAAGATACCAGAATTAAAAGAGAAGATTTTTCAACCATGGCTGAAATAGCAGAGGAGGAAGGAATTATTGAAGAGAAGGAGTCTGATTTTATTAAAAATATGGTAAAATTTAGGAATGTTAAAGTAAGAAGTATTATGACGCCATGTTCAGTAATGGAAATGGCAAATGAATCAATGTCAATTAAAGAATTTTATGAAAAATCTGATCTTGTATTTTCTAGAATTCCTTTGTATTCAAAGGGCTCAAATAATATCAATGGATATGTTTTAAAGGATAAAATATTGGAAAACCTAATTAATAAAAAAAGTGACTTAAAACTTTCAGAGATAAAGAGA
>CACDPE010000027.1 GCA_902554655.1 uncultured Bacteroidota bacterium | reverse complement strand
TTTTGGTTTTGATCATTATTATTGGTATAGTCCCTACTATTATAACAATTGGTACCCATATTATTCATATCGATATTGGGGTTCAAGATATTATCCTTATGGTTATTGGAGACCCTACACCTACTTTCCTTACAGATATAATTGGTCCAATTATTATGGTTATTATCCGTACAATTACAACAACAACACCCAGATTTCTATAAATTCTGGTAGAAGAGGAAGTTTTTCTGGATCCGTTGAATATAATAACAAATCCTCAGTTTCTAATAATGGTAACAAAAATAAAGTTAATTATAATAATTCTAGATCCAACATAAACTTATCAAGTAACATGAGTACTAGATATTATGATAGGATTATAGTTAGAAAAGATGGAAGTTCAACAACTGAAAGAACATATTACAATAAATATAATCCCGGTCCGCTTAAAAACGAAAAAAATGAATTTTCAACATCTTCCTCGAATTATAATGATTATGACAAAAGAAATAATAGTAGAAATTCTGAAAGAAGATATTATTCAAAAGAAAGTTCTAATTGGAGATTAAGTGGCAGAAGTTATAATTCACCATCCACAACAAATTCAAACTCGCCTCGTTCGTATAGTAATCCAAATAGCTCAAGATCAAGTTCAAACTCTAACTTTAACTCAAATTATTCCAGCAGGTCCTCGTCAAGCTCAATTACAGTCCCGTCTAGTAGATCTTACAGTGGAAATTCTTCTTCAAGCAGAACAAGCTCTTCATCTGGGTCTGGAAGAGGTTCAAGATAAATGAAATTAATTGTAATTATTTTTGTTTTAGCATTTCATGTAAGCATTTGTCAAAATATTGATGATGCTATAAATTATAGTTTTGAAAATCAAATTGGTAACTCTAGATTTACTTCAATGAGTGGAGCATTTGGAGCTCTGGGGGGTAATTTATCTGCAATATCTATCAATCCAGCTTCTAGTTCTGTTTTCGAAGTGTCAAGATTTGGTGGTTCTATTGCATTTGAATCCAATAAATTGAAATCTAATTTTTTAGAAAATGAGAATTCGGAAAAAGAATCAACTTTACATTACCATGGAGGAATAGTATATGTTTTTAAAAATTATAGCGATGGAAAACTTGATAAATTTTCTTTTGGTATTAATTATCAAACTCAAAATTCATTCAATGATAGACATTTAATAACTGGCAAAAGTGATAAATCTGTTGATGAATTTTTTATGAACAACTCAGCTGGAGTAAATCTTTCTGATATTAGTGTTAATAATAATGAAAGTGTTTCCAGTGTTTATCGATGGCTTGGAAATAATTATGGATATTATGCGCAGCAAGCTTTTTTGGGTTACCAATCTTACTTACTTGATTATAATGAAAATACCAACAAGTTTTATTCACTAGCTATGTACACAAATGGAATAAACTTAGAAAATAATCAATACAAAAAAGGAAGCAAAAATAAAGCATCTCTAAATCTCTCCGGAAGTTTCAATAAAAAACTTTATGTAGGTTTTAATTTAAATATTTATGATTTAAATATTAATAAAGAAAACATTCATGTTGAAAATAATTTTGATACCAATTCAGCAATTAAACTAATAGACTTCAGAAATTACTTAGTCACATCTGGAATTGGATTTTCTTTACAAGCAGGTTTAATTTATAAATTAAATAATTTTAGATTAGGAGTGAGCTATGACTCACCTACATGGTTTAATTTTGAAGATCAGCTCGAACAATCACTTGAAGTTCATTCACTTGATAGTGTTACAAATGAATTATATGTTGATATAGTTGACCCTAGAATTATCAATATTTACGAGTATAACTTCAAAACTCCCTCAAAACTAACATTATCTCTAGCCTCAGTAATAAAAAATATGTTAATTTTTAGTTTTGACTTAGAGAGTAAAAATTATTCTAAATCTAAATTTAGTTCTGAAAATAGTTCTGCTTATAATAACTTAAACCTAGCTATTTCTAAAAACTTAAATACAGTTTTAAATTTCAGATTTGGAACCGAACTTAGAATTAATCAATTTAGTTTTCGAGCTGGAATTAAGCGATATAAGGACCCATATGATTCTTCATTAGTTAAATTAGAGTCTAATACTTTTGGTCTAGGTTATCAGTTTGATAATTCATCAATAGATATTGGTTTTTCCTCAAATAAAATAAAAAATGACTATCAACTTTTTGATACTGGACTTACAAAATTTGCAAAAATTAATAAAAATCAAATTTTGAGCGTTATTTCTTATAACATAATCTTTTAATTATCTTTGTTTTAAATATGAAGTACAATAAATTTCTGGAAGATCTCGAATTAATAGATGAGGAACATAAAAATTTTTCAATCGAAACACCGTTAAGGGACGACGCATTTGAAATTTCCGATGACGAAAAAATATCAATCATTCAAAAAAATGTAAAAGAAATTTTAGAGACATTAGGAATGGACATGGCTGATGATAGCTTAAAAGGAACCCCTAAAAGAGTTGCTAAGGCTTATGTAAAAGAATTGTTTGGTGGACTAAATCCAAAAAATTTACCAACCAGCTCCACATTTGAAAATAAATATCAATATGGTGAAATGTTAGTGGAAAAAAATATTACTGTTTTTTCTACATGCGAACATCACCTTCTTCCAATTTATGGTAAAGCTCATGTGGCATACTTTGCTAATAATCGAGTTGTTGGGTTATCAAAAATGAATAGAATTGTTGATTATTATGCTAGAAGACCTCAAGTTCAAGAAAGGTTAAATATTCAAATAGTTAAAGCATTACAAAGAATTTTAAAAACTGATGATGTTGCTTGTATAATTGATGCAAAACACATGTGTGTTAACTCAAGAGGTATAAGACATATAGATTGTAGTACGGTTACTGGTGAATTTGGAGGAAAATTTAAAGACAAGTTAACTAAAAGAGAATTTTTAGATTATATTCGTACAGAAAGCTAAAATTTTTCCGATGTTATCATCGAATAAGGATTTAAAAATATACAACTCACTAACTTCAACAAAAGATTTTTTCTCCCCCATTAACGAAAATCTGGTGGGTATGTATGTTTGCGGACCTACTGTATACAATACAGTACACCTTGGAAATATTAGAACATTTATTTCTTTTGACTTAATTTTTAGATATTTAAAACATTTAGGTTACAATGTAAGGTATGTAAGAAATATAACAGATGTTGGCCATCTAGAAGAGGATTCTGACGAAGATAAAATTTCGAAAAGAGCTAAAATTGAAAAAATTGAGCCTATGGAAATTGTTCAAAAATATACCAATGAATTTCATTCAATTTTAGATTTATTTAATGTTTTGAAGCCAAGTATTGAACCTACTGCATCAGGCCATATGATTGAACAAATTGAAATGATTCAAGAAATTATTGATAAAGGTTATGCTTATGAAAGTAAGGGATCGGTATATTTTGACACAAAAACCTTTAATAAAGATTTTAAATATTCTAAACTTAGTAATCGTGATCTAGATAATGTAATTAACGAATCAAGAGATTTAGCAGGTAGTAATGAAAAGAGAAACCTTCAAGACTTTGCATTATGGAAAAAAGCCGAAAATAAACACATTATGAAATGGAAATCTCCATGGAGTTTAGGTTTTCCTGGATGGCATCTTGAATGCTCTGCTATGAGCAGAAAGTATTTGGGAAATAAATTTGATATACATGGTGGCGGACTTGATCTTAAATTCCCACATCATGATTGTGAAATAGCTCAAAATGAATGTTTATCAAATGAAGTTTCAGCAAATTTTTGGCTTCATGCCAATATGCTAACATTAAATGGAAAGAAGATGTCTAAATCTACAGGAAATTCAGTTTTAGCTAGTGAAATATTTGATGGAAATAATAATATTTTTTCCAAATCTTTCTCTCCAATGACTTTAAAGTTTTTTATGTATCAAGCCCATTATAGAAATACTCTTGACCTATCAAATGAAGCTTTGTTAGCTTCAGAAAAAGCTTTTGAAAAAGTTATTCAATTAAAGAAAGATTTAGATAATCTAGAAACCTCAGATACTTCTAATATTAGTTCACAAGATTGGATTGACAATTGTTATAAATCTCTTAATGATGACTTCAACTCACCAAAATTAATAGCTAATTTCTTTGATCTTATCAAAATAATTAATGAAATAAAATCAGGAAAAAAGAGAATTGATAAAGAAAATAAAGATTTGTTGATTAATTATTTCAGTGTATTCAGTACTGATATTCTTGGACTTAGTTTTGAATCAGAAAAGAATGATAATCAAAATCAAATATTAGATATTTTAATTGAACTAAGAGATAAAGAGAGAGAAAATAAAAATTATATTATTTCTGACTTTATAAGAGATAAGTTAAATTCTTTAGGAATCAATATCGAAGACAATAAATGAGAGGAATTTTAATTTTTCCTTTTATCATTTTAATAAAGTTTTATCAATTTTTTATTTCCCCTATTTTAGGATTAAATTGTAGATTTTCCCCAACATGCTCAAACTATGCACTAGAGTCCTTGAAAAAGTATGGTTTAATTGTTGGAATATATTACTCGCTAAGAAGAATTTCTAAATGTCATCCGTGGGGAGGAAAAGGTCATGACCCAGTTCCATAATTATTATCTATATATTTGAAAAATGAATGATTTTATACTTGAATGGTCACCTGATGAAAAAATAATTTCATTTGGTTCAATTGGAATCCACTGGTACAGCTTGATGTTTTTATTGGCATTCTTCATTGGATTTCAAATAATGAAAAAGATTTATGTCAAAGAAAAAAAAGATATTGCACTTTTAGATCCTTTTTTAGTACACATGGTTTTGGGAACAATTATTGGAGCTAGATTAGGCGAGGTTTTTTTTTATAATTGGAATTATTTTCAAAATAATTTACTAGAAATATTTTTACCATTTGAGATTGATGATTCAGGATGGAAATTTATAGGTTTTAGAGGACTTTCTAGTCATGGTGCGACAATTGGTATTATAACTTCAATTATTATTTATAAAATAAAATATAAATACGACTCTGTTTTATGGATTTTTGACAGGCTAGTTATTGCAGTTGCGCTAGGCGGTATGTTTGTTAGAATCGGTAATTTTTTCAACTCAGAAATTCTTGGAAAATTTACAAACGCAGATTTTGGAGTGATTTTTTTAAATCGCGGAGAAAATTTACCTAGACATCCAGCTCAACTATATGAAGCTTTTGGGTATTTGATTCTATTTGCACTTTTAGTTTTGATATATAATAAAACAAAACTCTCTACTAAGAAAGGATTTATTTTTGGATTTTTTCTTACTAAATTATTCTCTATTCGATTCATTGTTGAATACGTTAAAGAAAGTCAAGGTGGTATTGAAGAAACATTGGGTATTTTATCAACTGGTCAGTGGCTTAGTATTCCATTCATAATTTTTGGATTTTTATTGATGATAAATAGTTACAAGATCAAAGCATAATAATGAAGAAAAATTATTTATTAGTTGGATTCAAAAGATTATTAGTTTCATTATTTTTAATGTTTTTAGGCCCTACCGTTTTATTTCAAGCATTTAAAAACGATGACCATGAATGGTATATGATTGTTCTTGCAATTGGTTTGATAATTTGTGCTACTGCAATTTTTACACTTTTCTCTGGTATTATGTCCATTATTAAACATATTTTTGAAAAAGATTTATAAAAATAATGCTTGATATTAAATTTCCAGATGGTTCTGTTAAACAATTTGAAAGTGGTATTACACCTTTTGAAATAGTAAAATCTATTAGTAATTCTCTTGCAAAAAGTATTTTAAGTGCTTCTTTTAACGAAACAACTATTGAACTATCCACAAAATTAAATGAAAATGGAAATATTAAATTCTATACATGGGATGATGATGAAGGAAAGAAAGCTTTTTGGCATTCGACTGCTCATGTTTTAGCTCAGGCCATATTAGAGTTTTATCCAAAATCTAAATTAACTATTGGACCTGCAATAGATTCAGGATTTTACTATGATGTCGATTTTGGTGAAGATGTT
>CACDPE010000026.1 GCA_902554655.1 uncultured Bacteroidota bacterium | reverse complement strand
TTTTACTGCAATTGGTCTTTCAATTATATTGTGCATACCTAAAATAGCAGATTGAGGAGGATTTAAAATTGGGGTTGAAAGCATTGAACCAAAAACACCACCATTAGAGATTGTAAATGTTCCACCAGACATATCATCAATAGTAATTTCACCATCCCTTGCTTTCATGGCTAGTCTTTTTATCTCATTTTCGATTCCAGCGAAAGTTAAATCTTGAGCATTTCTTACAACTGGGACCATTAACCCTTTCGGGCCTGAAACCGCAATTGAAATATCATAAAAATCGAATTTGATTTGATGATCTCCATCAATTATTGAATGAACATCAGGAAACTCTTTAAGAGCTCTTACCACTGCTTTGGTAAAAAAACTCATAAAACCTAAGCCCACATTATGCTTTTCCTTAAAAGTTTCTTTATACTTCTTTCTAATCTCAAAAATTGGAGACATATTAACTTCATTAAAAGTAGTTAACATTGCAGTGTGGTTCTTTACAGAAACTAGTCTTTCAGAAACCTTTCTTCTCAACAAAGACATCTTTTTTGAACTTATTTTTCTATTTTTAGAAATAGCATCTAAATCAATTTTTGGGAGAGCTTTGATTGCATCCTCTTTTGAAATTCTACCAGATCTTCCACTACCTTTAACAAAACGAGGATCTATCCCTTTTTCTTCCAAGATTTTTTTTGCAGCAGGTGAAGCTATTCCACGTGAGGAATTTATTTCTAATTTCTCATCAGCATCTTTAATCTCAGGTTGTTGATTGATTATTTTTGTTTTTTCTACTTTATTATTTGAACTGATTATTTCTTTTTTTCCCTCAGTATCAATATGGCAAACAACAGCGCCTACATCAACTGTATCGCCTTCATTCGCTTTTAAAGTTATAATTCCACTCTCCTCAGCAGGCAAGTCAAGAGTAGCTTTATCAGAATCGACCTCAGCTATGGTTTGATCTTTTTCAACATAATCACCATCAGATACTAACCACTGAGCAATCTCTACTTCAGAGATAGATTCTCCTGGGGATGGCACTTTCATTTCTAAAATCATAATATGGTATTATTTAAAATTATCTTTATTCTTATCAAACACATACTCAATTACTTGATTGTGTCTTTTTGTAAATCTTGCTGGTGATCCTGATGCTGGTGATCCATAAAATCTTCTTGAGGCTACTCTAAAAGATTTAGCAATTTCTAAATGAACCAATAGATGAGACCATGAACCCATATTTCTTGGTTCTTCTTGTGCCCACACAATATCTTCAGTTTCGTATTTATTCACCAAACTCACTATTTCATCAACAGGTAATGGAAATAGCTGCTCGATTCTCACAAGCGCAACATTATCTATATTATTTTTATCTCTAAAATCAACTAAATCATAATAAAACTTTCCAGAGCAGAATACTAATGATTTTACTTTCTTTGTATTAATATTATCATCAATAATAGGCAAAAAAGTTCCAGCAAATAAATCTTTTTTAGTAGAAATAACTTTTGGATGTCTTAACAAACTTTTAGGAGTAAATAAAATTAGGGGTTTTCTGAAATCAGTTACAATCTGTCTTCTAAGAATATGAAATAAATTTGATGGTGTTGTGCAATTCGCTACGTACATATTATTTTTTGCACATAATTGAAGATATCTTTCCATTCTTGCAGATGAATGCTCGGCACCTTGCCCCTCATAACCATGCGGTAACAGTAAAACTAATCCATTTTGTAGTTTCCATTTATCTTCCGCAGCCGATAAATATTGATCTATCATAATCTGCGCTCCATTACTAAAATCTCCAAACTGTGCTTCCCAAATGGTTAAAGTATTAGGATTAGATAAAGCGTAACCATATTCAAAGCCCATCACGCCATATTCTGACAAAGGAGAATTATATATTTCAAAATTGCCTTGAAATTTACTTAAATGATTTAATGGAATAAAATTTTCCTCAGATTCCTCATCTTTCAAAATTGCATGTCTATGAGAAAAGGTGCCTCTTTCTACATCCTGTCCTGATATTCTTACATTATATGACTCATTTAAAATTGATCCATATGCTAACATTTCTGCAATTGCCCAATCTATCTTATCATCTTCAAAATACATCTTTCTGCGATCGCTCATAAGCTTTACAACTTTTTTTAGGAATTTATTTTGTGACTTTAATTTAAAAATTGACTCAGCAATCTTATCTAGATTATTTTGTTCTACGGATGTTTCATAATTTAACAACATTGAGTCTTTTTTGACTCTGTTCATACCTACCCATTCATGTTGCATAAAAGGAGTAATAATTACATTTTTATTCTTTTTAGAATTTTCTAAATCTTCATCAAGACTCTTTTTATAGTCTAATTCCATTTTTTCATAATCATCTTTTGAAATAACTTTTTCAGCAATTAATTTATTGGCATACATAGTCTTAACATCAAGATGTTTTGAAATAGCTTTGTATAGTTTTGGCTGAGTAAATCTTGGCTCATCACCTTCGTTATGACCATATTTTCTGTAGCCCAGTAAATCAATGAATACATCCCGTTTATACTTCATTCTATATTCTAAAGCAAAGTTTGATGCGTGAACTACAGCTTCAACATCATCTGCATTTACATGTAAAATTGGACAAAGATTTACTTTACCAACGTCAGTACAATAAGTTGAAGACCTTCCATCAATATAATTGGTTGTAAATCCAATTTGATTATTTACAACAATATGTATTGTTCCATTTGTTCTATATCCTTTTAATCTCTCCATTTGAACAACTTCATAAACCACACCTTGGGCCGCTAATGCGGCATCTCCATGAATAATAACAGGTAAAACATATTCCTCTTCTCCTTCAAAATACTTGTCTTGCTTAGCTCTGGCTATACCATGAACAACAGGACCTACTGATTCGAGGTGAGAAGGATTAGGGGCTAAATTCATATAAATATTAAACCCTTTATGAGATTTTCTATTAGATGTCCATCCTAAATGATATTTCACATCTCCATCAAATATTTGTTCTTTATAATCTTTTCCATCAAATTCACCAAAAATTTCTTTTGCAGGTTTTCCGAATATATTTGATAGTGTGTTCAGTCTCCCTCTGTGAGACATACCTACTATAAACTCTTTTACACCCATTTCAGCAGCCTTTTCAAATATTGAATCAAGAGCTGGAATTAAAGACTCTCCGCCCTCTAATGAAAATCTTTTTTGACCAACATATTTTTTATGAAGAAAGGTTTCAAAATTATTAGCTTGAACTAATTTTTTAAGTATATGTTTCTTTTCTGAACTCGAAAATTTTGGATGATTATCATTGATGTTTAATTTACTTTGAATCCACTTTATTCTTTCAGGTGTCCTGATATACATATATTCAATTCCAATAGAGTCACAATAAATTCTTTCTAGATGAATTAATATATCTTGCAAAGAGGATGGACCTAATCCTAAAATTTCACCCGCATCAAATGTTTCTTTTAAATCACTTGTTGAGAGTTCAAAATTTTCTAATTCTAAATTTGGCTTATAAGATCTTCTATCTCTGACAGGGTTAGTCTTGGTAAACAAATGACCCCTTGTCCTATATCCATTAATTAACTTTACTACTTTAAACTCTTTTAAAATGTTTTCAGGAATATGAAACTCACCTTTTTCAACTTTATCAATGCCAAATTCAAACCCTTGAAAAAAAGCTCTCCAAGATGGTTCAACTGATTCAGGATTAATGAGATACTGGTCATATAGTTCGGCAAAATATGCTGAATGTGCTGTATTTAAAAAAGAATATGGATCCATCTATCCTTTATTATTATAAAATTACAACTTATATATTATATGATAGTGAGTTTTTTGATGTTTTATCTACCGTAATCATCTGATAATCTAACTATATCATTTTCATCTGATGGATTATCATGGTCTGTATGTTGCCATATCTCAGAGACAACTCCAAAATCATCTAAACCAATTAATCTATGTCTTTCTCCTTGTTTTAATTCAATCTGATCTTTTTCATTTAAAATTACAATTGGTTGTTCATTATCATTCATGCTTTTTGAAACTCCTACACTACCCTTATAAACTCTCCAAATTTCTGCTCTTCTGTGATGATACTGCCATGACAATTTTGAATTGGGATTTACAATTAAAATTTTTGGACTTAATTTTCCTCCTATTTTTAGCGAATCTACATCCAAGCCATCAAAAAATTTATTAGCAAAATCTTGAGCCTGAGATTCATTTATAACTAAAAAACCTCCCCATGGTTTTTCAAAATCTTCAGATATAATTTCGAATCCCAAACTAGTAATTTTATTTTTTATTATTTTAAAATAATTCATAGTTCAAAACTATTTAAATTTTAACATTTTTAATATTGAATTAAGAACTAATTCAATGTAATTTTAAATTAATGTTTGCTCTTATCGATTGTAATAATTTTTATGTTTCTTGTGAAAGAGTGTTTAATCCTAACTTAAACAAAAAACCTATTGTTGTTTTATCCAACAACGATGGATGTGCTATATCAAGGAGTAATGAAGCAAAAAAATTAGGAATACCCATGGGCGCTCCGGCTTTTAAATATGAAGAATTATTTAAAAAAAATGGTGTAAAAGTATTTTCCTCAAATTTTGCGCTGTACGGTGACATGAGTAGCAGGGTGATGAGTATACTCTCAAAATTTACTCCAAATATTGAAATATATAGTATAGATGAAGCCTTTTTAAAATTTGAAGGATTTAAAAACTATGATTTAGAATCCTATTGTCAAAATATAAAAGATATGGTATTCAAATGGACCGGAATACCGATTAGCATAGGAATTGCGCCAACAAAAGCTCTTGCAAAAGTCTCAAATCGAATCGCTAAAAAGTTTCCATATCAAACAAAAGGAATTTATTTAATAAACTCTGAAGAAAAGAGAATTAAAGCTTTAAAATGGTTAAATATTGGTGATGTTTGGGGAATAGGTTTTAGACATGCAGAAAGATTAAAAAATATCAAAATAAATACAGCATACAATTTTATAAATCTTGAAGATGGTTGGGTAAGAAAAAATATGAGTGTAGTGGGATTAAGACTAAAAAAAGAACTAGAAGGAAAATCTGTATTAGACTTAGAAGAAGTTAGATCTCCAAAAAAGGCAATTGCTACAACTAGGAGTTTTGAAGGAACAATTACTGATTATGAAAAAATTAAAGAAAGAATATCAACATTTGCAATATGTTGCGCTGAAAAACTAAGATCTCAAAACAGTAATTGTAACTCTGTATATGTATTTATAAGGAGTAATAAATTTCAAAAAAACAAGCCTCAATATAGAAATGGAATATTAATGACTATTCCTTTTTCAACAAACTCAAATATGATAATTAGTAAGTATGCAATTGAGGGACTAAGAAAAATATTTAGAAAAGGTATTAATTACAAAAAAGCAGGAACTATAGTGATGGGGTTAGATTCGTCCGAAAGTTATCAACTCAATATGTTTGAAAATGAAGACCTAAAACATAAATATTTAATGAAGACTATAGATTTTATACAAAAAAAAGAAGGGCAAAGTAAAATCAAACTTGCTTCCCAGGATTTAAGAAAAAGATGGAAGATGAAACAAGAAAAATTAAGCCCTAACTATACTTGCAAATTAAATGAAATTATAAAAGTGAAGTGAAAAAAAATAACCTTAAATTTTTAAAACCAAAAAAAGGAAAATTTATTGGTCAATGGCTAATAGAACAAGGCGTCTCAGCAGGTTTTCCATCACCAGCAGATGATTTCAAAGAAGTGAGGATAAGTTTAGATAGAGAACTGGTAAAAAACCAAGAGTCTACATTTTATGCAAGAGTAAGTGGAAATTCAATGGAAAATGCAGGTCTTTCAGATGGAGATTTAATAGTAATTGATAGAGCATTAGAACCCATTAAAAATAAAATTGCGGTTTGTTATCTAGATGGAGAATTTACAGTAAAAAGAATAATTACAAGAGGAAATAAACTATACTTAAAACCTGAAAATAAAGATTATAATGAAATTGAAATAAAAGATGATAATCAGTTGATAGTATGGGGGATAGTTACATACGTGATAAAAAAATTATCTTGAAATTAAAATAATCTATATAAAGATTTTAGAATTCTCTTTTAGGTAAATTATAAAAACATTTTTCATATAGCCTACTATTAGGAAAAATTATTATCCAAGCTGTCATAAAAATGAGCTGCAAGTCAAGGTTAAAAGAACGGTTTTCTTGATACCACATTTCCAGTGCACCTTTAAATGGTGCAATTACTCTTTTATAAAACTTGTGAGGATCTTCATTTTTTATGTTTGAAATTATAGTTTCTTCATCTCTAAAAACAATAGAGCCAATACCTGTCAAACCCGGCTTAACATTATAAATTTTAGCTTGTAGATCTTCACTGTAAGCAGTAAAGGTTTTGTAAACAAGTGGACGTGGACCAACTAAACTTATGTCTCCTTTAAGAATATTAATTATTTGAGGGAGTTCATTAATTTTAGTTCTTCTCAAAAATTTTCCAAAGCTTGTAACTCTATAGTCATTTTTGAGTGTAATACTTCCAGTTCCCAAATTCATGGAATTCTTCAGCATTGTTGCAAACTTCCATATTTTAAAAATAGAATTATTCATCCCAATTCTCTCTTGAAAATAAAAAATCTCACCTTCAGCAGTAAAACGAAGAATAATTACTATTGGAATAAAAACAGGTAGAAGTATAATCAACGTTAAGAGACTAACTATTATATCAAA
>CACDPE010000025.1 GCA_902554655.1 uncultured Bacteroidota bacterium | reverse complement strand
AATAATTAAGGACAGATTAATCGGTCTTGGTGTTCTTTTTATACTTTTGGTTTTTCTTGATAATGATTTGATTTTAAAATTAAATTTATTTAATAAAATTATACTATCTCTTATTTTATTTACAATTGGTAGCTTTATTACAAAAGTTATTTTTGAAAATAATAATGGTTTTGTAAAAAGTATAATTCTTTCTATTGCAGTTCAATTATTCCAATTTATTTCTATAATTCTTATACTCTTTTCATTAAAAATTGATTCTAATATTATAGAAATTTTATTTGTTTTTATTATTTCTTCAATTCTTTCAGTTTTTTCCTTTGGTGGAATAGGATTAAGAGAATATATATTTTATTCAGCTGCATACGTATTAACAATTTCAGAGGAATTATCAACAAGTATAGGATTATTATTTACAATTTCTGCAGTAATTTGTTCAGTACCTGGATTTTATTTTAGCATAAAAAAACCCAAGTAAATCTTGGGTTTTTATCAAAATTTTAAAAGTCTATATTTTTGGTATTCCAGATCCACCACCATATGGTGCCCAATTTGTGTGCACGGTTTTCCAACCATTATCAGTTGCAATCCATACAGAAGAAGCCCTAGTACTATAATCAATTGACTGATTAGAGTCATTTGTAGTATATGATCCATCAGCATAAAATGTTAAAATTGCCATGTCCATTTTTGGTGAAAACATAACATTGATATCTCTCAATTCAAAACTCTTCCAAGTAACATTAGCACCTCTTGAGAAACTTTCATCTGTAAAATTATAGAAATCTTGTAAGTTAGAGTCACCAGAAACTAATTGCATGTCATCGGTAATATATTTTTTAAATTCTTCATAATCTCTTTTTAAAATTGCATCCTGAATATTTTTTTGAGCATTCTTTAAATTTTCCTCTAAATTTTCTTTATTAACAAATCTCCAATATGTCATTAACTTAGGTTGATATGGGGATGCAAAATAAGCGTAATCTCGAGCTCTTAATTGATCCATTAATGCTTTTTCATAATTTCCCTGCATTGCGGCTATCTCAGCTCTTGAATCTAAAGCATTTGGACCTTTGTGAAGTTCAATAGATTTTTCAATTGACTCGTATGCTGATTTAAAGTCTGGAGAGTCACCATAAACTCCATTTGCATAGCCATAGGCAATCATGTTATAGGCAGCTGATGAGTTTTTAGGAAATTTTTTTGAAAATTCCATGTAACCATCCCAGCCTAAACCCGAACCACCAATACCGACCCAATTAATCAAAGGACTTGAAGGATACTTTTGAATTGAATTGGCATATGTATTTATCCAATCATTTTCTTCGCCTTTGGTAGTCTCTAATAATAATTGATACCATGCATATTCTTCGCCAGAAAGTAATTGAATATTAACATTTTCCAATTTACTTTTTCGTGTTCCTACATTTTGGTTATTGGTTGAGACAGCTGCAAGAACTAATTTTGCACATTCACAGCCAGAATCAGTCATTTTAGCTGCTTTAGCCATTCCAACCGCTGTAAGCTGCTCTAGATTAGCTAAATGAGTAATTGCCTCATTTAGGATTGAATAAGATTGAGGGTCACAATTTGAATCGTTAATCCAATTTTGAGAATTTATACTTAACGATAAAAAAAGAATTGAAGTGTAGTATATATTTTTCATAACTTCAATTTATAAATATTTGGGACTTTAAATCATTAAAAAAAACTGAAATTCATACTAATTATACTTTTTTCAAAAAAAATACAATTAATTTGAGAAAAATTTATTATTTGTTTGTTTAGTATAAGAATTTCTTGTCAAGCTCTTCTGAATCTAAATATTTAACTCTTAGATTTTGAAGTTTAACTTTTAATTCTTTAACAACATCAGAATAATTTGGATCATCATATACATTGTTCATTTCGTTTGGATCATTTAGTCTATCGTACAATTCCCATTCATCAACATCGTAATAAAATCTTGCAAGTTTATATTCTTTATTGACAATCCCATAATGCCTTTTAACCATGTGAACAGAGGGATACTCATAATAATGATAATAAACCTCCTCTCTTGTCCACTTATCGTTTTCACCCAAAAGTAATGGCATAAGACTTTCACCTTGCATATCACTTGGAACATCAATCATCGCAGCTTCTAAAAAAGTTTGAGCATAATCTAAATTCTGAACCATTTCATCACTGGTAATTCCAGGTTTAATTTTATTTGGCCACTTAATCATTAATGGTGTTTTAAAAGATTCGTCATAAATAAATCTCTTATCAAACCATCCATGTTCTCCCAAGTAAAAACCTTGGTCAGATGTGTAAACCACTATTGTGTTATCATCTAAACCAGTTTCCTCTAAATAATTGAGAACTCTGCCTACATTATCATCGACTGAGGAAATTGTGGCAAGATAATCTTGCATGTATCTTTGGAATTTCCACTTCATTTTTTCTTTATCACTCATATCAGGCCAATTCTTTTTGAAATCTTCACTTATCTTGTCTAAGGTCACATCATATTTTTTTCTTTGCTCCTCATTTGCTCTACCAAAGGGTCCATTAAATCCTCTTGCAGTTGGTCTCATCAATGTGCCATCACCTCTGACATAAACAATTTCAGGCTCAACTTTTCCCATTTCTTCAATTACATGCGGCCTAACTTTACTATCATGCATATATTGCATGTGGGTTAGCAAATTCATTTCAGCTGATTTAGCAGCTGATCCTCTATTAGAATAATCATCAAATAAAGTCTCGGGTTCTGGAAATTTCTTTTCATAAAATTCTGCGAATTTCTCAGGACTTGGCCACCATGCTCTATGTGGAGCTTTGTGGAGATACATCATCATAAATGGCTTATTTTTATCTCTTTTAGTTTTAAACCAATCCAATGTTAAATCAGTAATTACATCAGTTACGTAACCTGTAATCAAAGTATCTTTTTTTTCACCCAGAAATTTGGGATTAATATAATCTCCTTGACCAGGCAATATCCAAAAATCATCAACTCCTTTAGGATTGTTACCAAAATGTAATTTACCATACATAGCTGTTTGATATCCAGCTTTTTGAAAAAGTTGAGGAAATGTCACCTGTGTTGTATCAAATTTTGCATGATTATCAATTTTACCATTCAGATGACTGTGTTTTCCTGTTAAGATCACTGCACGTGAAGGTGCGCAAATTGAATTAGTAACACAAGCATTTGTAAATAGAATTCCTTCATTAGCGATACGATCGATATTTGGAGTTTGTATTAACCTGTCATCATATACGCTAATTGCCTGATATGCGTGATCATCTGACATTATAAATAAAATATTAGGTCTCTCGTCACTTTGAGAACAACTGAAAATTAAAAAAAGAATAATTAATAATTTGAATTTTTTCATTTTGGTTCGGTTATTATCTAAATATATTTCATTATTACAAAAAAATCAATGAAAAAAAAATAAATTTAATCATTGAGTTAACTTTACAAAAAAAAAACTTACGATGAATGTTCTAGTTACAGGTGGTTTAGGTTTTATTGGTTCGCACACGAGCGTAGAATTATTAAATAAAGGTTACAAAATTACGATAGTCGATAATTTAGTTAATTCAAATATTCAAGTGTTAAAAAACATTCAAAAAATTACTAGAAAAAAACCTGAATTCAAAGAAATTGATTTAAGAGACAAAAAGGAATTAACAAAATTGTTTAAGTACAATAATTTTGATGGAATTATACATTTTGCAGCACTTAAATCTGTTAATGAAAGCATAAAAAAACCTAAGTTGTACAGAGAAAATAATATAGGTGGTACTAAAAATTTACTTGAGGTTATAACTTCAAAAAAACATAGAACTAATCTTATTTTTAGTTCTAGTTGTACAGTTTATGGACAATCTAAAAAATTACCAATTGATGAAGATTGTCCAACTCATGATCCTGAGTCGCCGTACGGGGAAACCAAAATAAAATGTGAAGAAATTATCATAGATACTGTAAAAAAATCTTCTAACCTAAATGCAATAAGTTTAAGGTATTTTAATCCAATTGGTGCTCATGAATCATTACTGATTGGAGAACTTCCTAATGGAATTCCAGAAAATTTAATACCGTATCTGACACAAACTGCTATTGGAATCAGAGATGAATTAACAATTTTTGGAAATGATTACCCCACCAGAGATGGAACTTGTATAAGAGACTATATTCACATAAATGATTTAGCTTTAGCTCACATTTCATCACTTAATTTTTTATCAAAAGTTAAAGACAAAAAAATTTATGATTTTTTTAATGTTGGAACTGGAAAAGGTATCACTGTTCTTGAGTTAATTAATATGTTTGAGCAAACCAATAGCTTAAAAATAAATTATAAAATAGGGGATAAAAGAAAAGGTGATATAACATCTGCATATGCTGATACTAGTAAAATTAAAACTAAAATTGGGTGGTTCGCTAAAAAATCAATAAATAATGCACTGAAAACTGCATGGGAGTGGCAGAAAAGAATTTCTAACTATGAAAATTAAAGTTGAAGCACCTGGACGTGTTAATTTAATTGGAGAACACACTGACTACAATGGTGGATATGTGCTACCTGGTGCAATAAATAAAAAAATAACTTTCGATATCTCCAAATCATCATCTAATAATTGTGAAGTTTTTTCTAAATCATTTAATGATTCTCTTTTTTTTAAATTAAAAAATATTAAAAAAAGTAAAACTCATTGGCATAACTATATTTTGGGTACTATTGGTTTTTTTAAATTAAATGGACACAAATTAAAAGAATTTAGATGCAATATTAATTCTGATCTTCCTGTTGGATCAGGAATAAGTTCATCTTCAGCGTTGATTTCTGGATTCTCAAGAGCAATTATTGAATTTAATAACTTAAAGTATAATAAAATTGATATAGTCAAAATTGTAAGTTATGTTGAAAGTGAATTTATAGGATTGAATGGTGGTATAATGGATCAATTCACAATTAATTATGGAAAAAAAGATCACCTCATTTTATTAAATTGTACAAATTCAAATCATAACTATATAAAGTTCAAAAGTGATATATACTCTATTCTACTATTAAATACTAATGTAAAACATAGTTTAATAGACTCAGCTTATAATCTAAGAGTTAAAGAGTGTAAAACAGCTGAAAAAATCCTAAATGTTCATTATAACGAAATAAGAAGATTAGCAAATTATTCAAGTAATAAATTGTATCGAGTAAAAAATAAATTGAAATCAAAAATTTATAACAGGGCAAATTTTGTGATTCACGAAAATAAAAGAACTTTGAATGCTGCAGATCTGTTAAAAAAATCAAAATTTAAAGAGTTTGGTAAATTAATGTATAAATCTCACGAAGGGTTAAAAAACTTGTATGAGGTTAGTTGTCCAGAATTAGATTTTATTGTTGATTTTACTAAGGATTTGAAATATGTTTGCGGTTCAAGGATGATGGGAGGAGGTTTTGGAGGCTGTACCATAAACTTGATTGAAAAAAAATATTTAGATAGTTTTATAAAGTTGATATCTAAAAACTATTCTGAAAATTTTAATAAAAAATTATCATCTATTAAGGTAAGTATTGGTGACGGTGTATCCTGGAAAAGATTTACGTAGCAACATTCACTGCTCTTGTTTCTCTAATTACAGTTACTTTGACCTGGCCAGGGTAAGTCATTTCAGTTTGTATTTTTTGAGAAATTTCAAAAGATAATTTTTTGGCCTTTTCATCGTCTATCTTTTCACTCTCAACCATAACACGTAACTCTCGACCAGCCTGTATTGCAAAAGCTTTATTTACACCATCAAAACTGTAGGCAATATTTTCTAAATCTTTTAATCTTTGTATGTAACTTTCCATTACCTGTCTCCTGGCTCCAGGTCTTGCACCTGAAATAGCATCACATACTTGAACAACTGGTGAAATCATGTTGTTCATTTCAATTTCATCATGATGGGCACCAATTGCATTACAAACATCACTTTTCTCACCATATTTTTCAGCCCATTGCATTCCAAGTAAAGCATGCGGAGTCTCTGTCTCTTCTTCAGGAACTTTGCCAATATCATGTAATAATCCAGCTCTTTTTGCAAGCTTGGGGTTTAAACCAAGCTCAGAAGCCATAATTCCACATAATTTAGCAACTTCTTTTGAATGTTGTAATAAATTTTGGCCATATGATGATCTAAACCTCATTCTACCAACAGCTTTAACCAAATTAGGATGCAATCCATGTATCCCTAAATCAATGATAGTTCTCTTACCAATCTCAATAATTTCATTTTCTATTTCTTTTGATGTCTTTTTAACGACTTCTTCAATTCTTGCAGGGTGAATTCTGCCATCGTTTACTAAATTTTTTAATGATAAGCGAGCTATTTCTCTTCTAACTGAATCAAAACAAGAAAGTATAATAGCTTCGGGGGTATCATCAACAATTATTTCCACACCTGTAGCACTTTCAATAGCTTTTATATTTCTTCCTTCTCGACCAATTATTCGGCCTTTTATATCATCAGATTCTATGTTAAAAACTGAAACACAATTATCAATCGCCTCCTCAGTTCCTAATCTTTGAATAGAGCTTATAACAATTTTTTTAGCTTCTTGTTTAGCAGACAATTTAGCTTCATCAATTATATTTTGTGAAATTTCCAATGCTTGAGATTTAACCTCATCCTTTAAAATTTTTAACAATTCATCCTTCGCTTGTTTAGCAGAATAACCAGCAATTTTTTCAATTTCTTCTACTTGATTTTTGAGAATCTTTTCAATCTCTAGTTTCTTTTTTTCAACTGCTTCATTTTTTTTATTAAAAGTTTTGATTTTTTCTTCAAAGTCAGTTTTTAATTTTTCTATTTTTTTTAATTTTTGATTGACTTCATTTTCTTTTAGCTTTAAGTTTTGCTTTTTATCATTATGTTCTGCATTTTTTGAAAGTATATATTTCTCATGATCAGACTTTAATTCTAG
>CACDPE010000024.1 GCA_902554655.1 uncultured Bacteroidota bacterium | reverse complement strand
TTCCGTTTGCTGCAGTTGGAATTATAAAAAATATTGAGTATGGTGAAGCTGAAAGAAATGTATTAGATCTTTGGATTGCAAACAAAAATAAAAATTCACCTCTAATGATTTTTATTCATGGTGGTGGGTTTGGCTCCGGAAGTAAAGAATCTGCTTATTCAAAGAATAATTTTAAAAGGGTTGAGAAGATGATAGAAAATGGTATTTCTTTTGCTACAATTAACTATAGATTTAAAAATAATAATGATGGAATCTTAATAAGTTTAAATGATGCCAAAAGAGCATTGCAATTTCTTCGTTACAACAGCGATAAATATAAAATTGATAAATCAAAAATTGGTGTAATGGGCTCATCTGCAGGAGCTACATCATCAATGTGGTTAGGTTTTTTTGATGATATGGCAAAATTAAATAGTAATGATCCGATTGATAGAGAATCTACTCGTGTTTCCTTAGTAATAGGTATTGCTGCTGCACATACTATGGATCTAGAAAGATGGAAAGAGATGGCAAATATTGATAAGGAATATATGGATAAATTAGTTTTACAATACATTGGAAAATTTGATAAAGAGAAATGGCTTGATAATGATTTTAAAAAAAAATATATTAAGAAAATTGATTTTTTTGATCAAATGGATATGAATGATCCTCCTTTTTTTATTGTTAATTTTGGAAAAAATAGAAAACCTAAAAATATCGCTGATTTTCATCACCATCCATTACATGCAAAAGAACTAAAAATTAAAGCTGAATCTCTTAATATGGAAAATGTTATTTATGCTACTGGGATTGGGCTTTTTGATAAATCTCAAAAAGGAATGAATGAATTTATTTTTGAAAAACTTGAATAATTAATTTTTTTTTATTCCAATAAACATTGGAACTCTTTTTTGATAATTATAGTATTTAGGATACTTCTTGGAACTAATTTCTTCACTGAATCTTGCACTATTGTAAAATAAAATGATTAGCAATAAGCAACCTGAAATTGACCAGTTGATTAATTGACCTGTTGCAGAAATTGAGAACAGATAAAAACATATCCAGATCATCTGTTCGCTGGCAAAATTAGGATGCCTTGAGAGCGACCAAAGACCTTTTGAAATAAAACCATCAACATACATTCCATCTAGTTTTTCTCCATTTTTAATTTTTCTATACTTTTCAGATTGAAAATTATATTGTTGTTGATCAGCAATAGTTTCTAAAACTATGAAAACTAACATTAAAAAAGATATAATGTAATCATATATATTTAGTGGATTATTAGAACCCTGCCAAGCAGATAGGATAGGCAACGAAAATAAAAATATCAGTCCCATTTGGTAAAAACTTATAAAAATTAAATTAAACAACGACCAATTAAAATTAGATTTAAATATCGTTAAAGACTTACGAACTTCCTTCCATCTGTAATCTTCCTCACCTTTCCAAAAATAAATACTATAACCTCCCCTCCTTGAAAAGTTATATGTTAATCTTAAACCCCATATGGTAACTAAAATTGACATTATTGTCATCCTATTATTAAAATTAGATGAAAGAGTAAAATACCAAACAATAAAAATGGGTACTAAGCTCCAAACCTTATCAATTTGACTATAATTTTTTGTTAATTCACCTAATACAAAGCAGATTGATGAAATAATTATGTAGGATTTAAAAATAAATTTTACACTGTTTAACTGATCTTCATTGAAATTAAAGTTAAAAGTATCATAGTATGTCGAAATAAAAATTATTAAGAAAAAAGTAGATATTACGGTAATTATTTTTTTTAACACATCTACAATTTAATTAATAATTTTTAACTTGTATCTAAATTGCTGAATTAGAATGATTAATGAAAAAAAATAACTGTGCAAATTTATCATTAAGTGAGTTTATTCCAAGTGATCAAAACCCTTGGGATGAAAAAAAAATTTTATTTCTTTTTAGAAGACTGGGATTTGGTATTGATAAAAGTAACATTAATGCATATTTAAATTATTCTCCACAAGATTTAATTGATAAAATTGTCGATGATGCTAAAAATTTAGTTGTATCACCTGATCCAGGGTGGAAGGATTGGAATTCAATAGATTTTAATAACTCTGGCAAGAATCGTGGAGCATTTTTTCGAGATCACCAAAGATTAGTTTTTGATGATTTTTTAAAAAATAGCTTTAGGGAAAGGTTAACATTGTTTTGGAGTAATCATTTTGTAACAGAATATTATATGTATAATCACCCAGCTTATGCATTTAGATATTACAATAACATTCAAAAAAATGTTTTAGGAAATTTTAAAGAATTTGTTCGTGAAATAGGATTAGACGATGCAATGTTAATGTATTTGAATGGTTTTGAAAATAAAAATTCTAAACCTAACGAAAATTATTCTAGAGAACTGTATGAACTTTTTACCCTAGGTGAGGGTAATGGTTACACTCAAGAAGATATAACCGAAACATCCAGAGCATTGACTGGATACAACACTAGGACTAATCAAGGACCTATTAGTTTTAATGATAGGTGGTATGATGATGGAGAAAAAACAATTTTTGGAAAAACTGGTAATTGGGACTATGATGACGTAATCGAAATTCTTTTTGAAGAAAAAAAAGAATTAATTGGCAAATTTATTTGTACTAAACTTTATAAATATTTTATTAATCCAAATGTAAATGAGGAGGTTGTTTCTCATCTGTCAAATTATTTCATTGAAAACAATTTCTCACTTGAGTTGTTGTATAAAAAAATTTTTAAAAGTGAACATTTTTTTGATTCTTTTAATAATAATGTTATTGTAAAGAGTCCGGTTGATCTCTTATGTAGTTTGTTTATACAATTGGATTTTGAAGTCCCTGAAAATTTCAATCTCGGCAATTATTTTATCTACAAATCTAGAGATATGGGACAAGAGGTTTTAAATCCAGTTGATGTTGCTGGTTGGCAAGGAAATCACGATTGGATTTCTACCGGTTCTCTTCCAATGAGATGGGATTTCATTGATGATATTTTATGGAAATTTTGGCAAAAAGATAAGTTTCAGTATCAAAAATTTTTAAAGAGTATTGTTGGAGAAAATGAAACCAATCCTCAAACAATCGTAAAAAAAGTTATTGATTTTATGTTTTGTGACTATGATATTAAAGAAGAAGACTTGTTAGATGCCACAGAAGTTTTTAAATCTGAAGTACCTGACATATATTACGAAGATGGTACATGGAATATAAATGATGACACTGTTCCACAGCAAACTTATCGCTTAATAGGTTTTTTGACTAAATTACCTGAATATCAATTGAAATGAGTAAAAATTATTTAAATTCTGATAAACATAAAAAAGAGCACTCTCACTGGGACAGAAGAGGTTTTTTAAAAGTTTTAGGTATTGCTGGAGCTGGATCAATATCATTAGCTAATTCTCATTTGTCTGTTATTAATTCAAGTTTTGTTTCAAATGCATTGAGTAATTCCATCTCTGATAGATCTCTGGTAATGATAAGATTGAAGGGTGGTAATGATGGTCTCAATACAATTATACCCTTGTATGATTTTGATAATTATGTTTCAAAAAGACCAACCATACATATACCAAATAATAATTTAATTAAACTAAGTGATGATTTTTCAATTCCAAGTCATATGGATTCATTGATGCCGTTCTGGAAAGAAGGTAAAATGAAAGTTGTTCATGGTGTTGGTTATGAAAATCAAAATTTATCACACTTTACCTCATCTGATATATGGGCCACAGGAACTAGGAATAAATCTGATATGTCTACAGGGTGGATAGGAAGATTTTATGATGAAAAATATTTTGATTATACTGTTAATCCACCCGAAAAACCTTTGGCAATCCAAATTGGAAGTAATGCAAACATGATTTTTAGAGGTGATCAAAGATCATATGCTTTTGCAGTAGCTAATGAGAGAAGATTGGAAAAAGTTGCAGAAAGAGGTGAGTTTTTTTCAACTCAAAATTTACCTGACTGTACACATGGTGATCAAGTTGAATTTTTAAGAAAGGTTTCAAATACTACGTACAGTTATGCTGATGTAATTAGTGAAGCCTTTAAAAAGTCAAATGATTTTGATTCATATACTGACTCTAATTTAGACAAACAACTTAGATTAGTAGCAAGATTAATTAAAGGAGGTTTAGGCTCTAAAATTTATATGGTTTCACTAGGTGGTTTCGATACTCATGGAAATCAACCCACAACTCATCAAGCACTTTTAACTCAATTGTCAAAATCTATAGAAATATTTTACAATGATCTAAATTATGATGGTCTTGACTCGAAAGTACTCACTATGACCTTTTCTGAATTTGGAAGAAGAGTAAGAGAAAATGGCTCTGAGGGCACTGATCATGGTTCATCTGCACCAGTAATGCTTTTTGGCCCTGCATTACGTGGTAGTGGTTTTGTTGGAAATCATCCAAGTTTAACTGATTTGGATAGGAGAGGAAATATGAAACATAATGTTGATTTTAGATCAATTTATCAAACAATTTTGACTGATTGGCTTTGCGGAGATTCCAAATATATAAACAAAGCGATGTTAGGTGAAAATTATGAATTGCTTGGTCTTGGTTTTAATTGTGATGATAAAGAGATGGTTGATTATGATTCATTACTAAATTATCATTATCCAATATATTCAGGTGGTAAAGATCGTGTTCATTTGAGTTTGAGGTTAAAACAAAATCATAATATTAGTATTAATGTTTTTGATATACTTGGAAGACAGGTTTCAAGGGTTTATAACGGTGAACTACAAAGAGGAGAACATAATTTTAATTTAAGTGAAAATGAGTTTAGAAAACTTTCTAGTGGTCAATATTTTTATGCAATTAATATTTCAGGAGGAAAAACTCTTAGTAAATCATTTATAGTTAAATAGAATTAAATATTTTCTCCATTTTATCATTCTCTTCATTTGCAAGTTCTTTGTCAACTAAAATTCTTCCACTAAATTCATCTATAATAAATTTTTTTCTTGATGCAATATCTAGTTGTACTTGTGGAGGAATTACAAAAAACGACCCCGCAGAGGCACCTCTTTCTACTGGAACAACAGCAAGACCATTTTTGACACTTGATCTGATTTTAAAATAAGATTTTAGTAGTGATTCATCTATTTTTGATTGAAATTCATTTGATTTTTTTAGTAGCTCGTTTTCTTCATTTTCAGTTTCCTTCATAATCGCCTCAAGTTCATTTTTTTTGTGATCTAAATGAGAGATCTTGTTATTTTTTAACTCATTTGTCTCTTCATATTTTTCCTTTTTCAATTCAATTTCAGATTTTATTTCATTTATCTGTTTTTCAATGAATTCAATCTCTAGTTCTTGATATTCAATTTCTTTACTCAAAGATTCGAAAGCTCTATTATTTCTTACATTTTTTTGTTGGTCATTATATTTTTTAATTAACGCCTTAGATTCTTCAATTTTATTTAACTTTTCTTTAATTTCATTTTCAAAACCATTAAGTTCTGCTTTTATCTTACTTATTCTAACATCTAGACCTGAGACTTCATCTTCTAAATCTTGAACTTCCAGGGGCAATTCACCCCTTACGCTTCTTATTTTGTCAACTCTTGAGTCAATTAATTGTAAATCATACAAAGCTCTTAGCCTTTCTTCAACAGAGTATTCAACTTTTTTTACCATAATTAAAAATAATTAACCGGGTTTGTATTAGTTTTAGTAATAATGCAGGCAAACTTAGGAATTTTTTTCTTAAGATAATCGAAAATCAACTCTTTTGTAAACTTCTCACTTTCATAATGACCAATATCAACTAAAAGTATTTGATTGTTCGCTTTAAAGAAATCATGGTATTTTAGATCTGAAGTTATAAAACAATCTGTTTTTTTTTCAATTGCTTTTTCAATTCCAAAACTTCCAGAACCACCTAAAACTGCAACACTTTTTACTGATTTATTTAAAAATTTACTATGTCTAATAGATGATAATTTCATATTAGATTTAATGTATTCTATGAAAGATTTTTCGTCGTAAGATTTATCAAGATTTCCATACATTCCCATTCCAATACCTTCAATCAATTCATTTGGTATTAAAAAATTTAAATTTTTAATTTTTAGTTTATTACAAATCTGATAGTTAACCCCTTTTGGATTATTATCTAGATTAGTATGAATTGCGTAAATATTAATATTATTATTTATTGCTTTCAGTATTAATTTTTGAACTCTTCCTAGTGTATTAATTGCTTTCAAGGGTTCAAAGATTAAAGGATGAAATGTAATTATAAGGTTACAATCATTTCTAATAGCTTCATCTATAACTTCACTTGTTGTATCAAGGGTTATTATTGCTTTTCTAATATCACTTTCAAAATCACCAATAATTAATCCAACATTATCAAAATCTTCTGCATGTTCTTTTGGAGCCCAATTTTCTAATACATTAATTATTTCAATTAATTTCATAATAATTTATTATCAAATATAATTTATATTTTCGTCTAATGTCTTTGCTGAGAAAATTGCTTTTTCCACTTTCACTTTTGTTTAAAATCGTTCAAGAAATACGCAATTTACTTTATGATTTAAATATCATTGGTCATACTAAGTTTAATATACCAACAGTAAGTATTGGTAATTTATCTATGGGAGGAACGGGCAAAACTCCTCTTGTCGAGTATTTGTTATCAAAACTCATAATTAAATATAAAATTGGAATACTTAGTAGAGGATATAAGAGAAAATCAAATGGATTTTTGAAGCTAAATGAATATTCAAATATTAGTTTAGTTGGTGATGAACCTTTCATAATACAAAAAACTTTTCCTGAATGTAATGTCTATGTTTGTGAGGATAGAGTTGATGGTATAAAAAATATTTTAAAAAATGATCAGCCAGATATTATAATTCTCGATGATGCATTTCAACATAGAAAACTTAAAACAACTCTCAATATAATGTTATCAAGTTTCTCAAAACCTTTTTATAATGATTATATATTCCCTGTTGGT
>CACDPE010000023.1 GCA_902554655.1 uncultured Bacteroidota bacterium | reverse complement strand
TGAAAACCGCATTCAATCAAGTACGAAATGAAGTTGCTAATTTAAATTCTTTTGTTCAAGAAAGAATATCTGGTATGAAAGAAATTCAAATTTTTAATAGAGAAAGTATTGAAAAATCAAATTTTATTAAAATCAATGAAAAACATAAAAATGCATGGTTGAAAACTGTTTGGTATAATTCGATTTTCTTTCCTGTTGCTGAAATTTCAACCTCAATTACTATAGGCTTATTAGTTTGGTATGGAGGAGGATTGGTTGGATTTAGTGATTCTTCCATCACACTTGGTACTATTTTTCTTTTTATTCAACTTTCACAAATGTTATTTAGGCCTTTAAGACAAATTGCAGATAAGTTCAATACACTTCAAATGGGAATGGTTGCTGCAAACAGAATTTTTAAAATTCTTGATACTAATGACTTTATAAGCGACCATGGAAACTCAAAAATTAAGAAAATTAATGGGAATGTTGTTTTTAAAAATGTTAATTTTTCATATGAGCCAAAAAATAGTGTATTTAAAAAATTCAATCTTACAATAAAAAGCGGAGAGAAAATTGCAATAGTTGGATCAACAGGTTCAGGTAAAACAACTATTATTAATCTATTACTAAGATTTTATGAAATTAATGGAGGAGATATTTTAATTGACGGAAAAAGTATTCGTGAATTATCAATAAAATCTCTAAGGTCTCAGATTTCACTGGTTACTCAAAATATATTTTTATTTGCTGACTCAATTTATAATAACATTGTTTTGTTTAATAGAAATATTACTAAAGCCAATGTGATCTCTGCAGCGAAAGAAATAGGAGTTCATAATTTTGTTAAAAAACTGCCAGGATCATATGATTACAATGTAAAAGAAAGGGGAGTAATGTTGTCAGAAGGGCAAAAACAATTAATATCATTTTTAAGAGCCTATGTTAGTGATTCAAATATTTTAATTTTGGATGAAGCAACATCATCAATTGATACAAAAACAGAAAAGTTAATTCAGTTTGCTATTTCAAAAATAATTCAAAACAAAACCTCAATTATTATAGCACATAGGCTATCAACTATACTAAATTCAGATAAAATTATTGTTCTAGAAAAAGGTGAAATTAAAGAAATGGGAAGTCATGATGACTTAATGAAAATTAATGATGGTCATTATAAAAGATTATTTGAATTACAATACCAAAAAGCAAAATTAGTTAGCTAAATCATTGATAATTAATTCTTTAAGATTATCTAAGTTTTTAAACTTACAGAATGCACCATTTTGTATATAAGAAACTTTACCTGTTTCCTCAGAAATAACTAGACTGATAGCATCTGTGTCCTCCGTTATTCCAACTGCGGCTTTATGACGTAAACCATAGGACTTACTTATTGTTTTTTTTGTAATTGGAAGAGTTACTCTGCTTGACTTAATCACATTCCCTTCAATTATTATAGCTCCATCATGCAAAGGACTATTTTTGAAGAAAATACTTTCGATTAATGAAGAAGATAGTTCTGCATTTAGGATATCCGCATCTGATTTTACAAAATCTAAGTTTGTATTTCTTTCAAAAACAATTAAAGCACCTGTTTTTGATTTTATTAAACTTTCAATTGCAGAGAAAAGTTCATCAATATTAATTTTTGATTGTTCTTTAGATATTTTGAATAATAATTTTAATCTTTTAATTACAGATTTATTATTAGTAAATCGGTTCGAACCCAACATTAACAAAAAAGTTCTAATTTCCTGTTGAAAAACAATTATTAAAGCAAATACCCCAACACTAATAAATCCACCTAATATATTACTAAGTATGTTCATATTGGCTATGTCAGTAACCCACCAAATTATATACACTAAGATAAATCCTCTGAAAATAATAATTGCTGAGGTCCCCCTTAAATATTTGTATGCATAATACAACATCCCAGCTGCGAGCACAACATCAATTATGGGTAAAATTGTAGATACTATTAAGTCTAAAAATTCCAATAATTTAAAGTTAAGTAATTTGAACTATTTAATTAAGTTATATAAAAGTACACATTCTTTTGCTTCCTTTACATCATGAACCCTTAGTATTTTAATACCTTTTAATAAAGCAATTGTATTTAATACTGATGTTCCATTCAAAGCTTCTTCTTTTTTTATTTTAAGTGTTTTATAGATCATAGATTTTCTAGAAAATCCGGCTAAAATTGGAAGATCTAGCATAGAAAAATACTCTAGGTTGCTTAATAACTCAAAATTATGGTTGATTGATTTACCAAAACCAAATCCAGGATCTATAATTAAATCAATTATTTTTTTTTCTCTTGCTGATTTAACTCTTTTCGCTAAAAAACTTATAATTTCCTTTGTTGGATTATTGTAGTTGGGATTATTTTGCATATTTTGAGGAGTACCTTGCATATGCATAATTATGTAAGGACATTGGTAATCGGAAATTACATCAAACATCTTACTATCTAACATGCCTGCTGAAATATCGTTGATAATATCAATACCCAGATCTAATGATTTCTTAGCTACTGATGATCTAAAAGTATCAACAGAAATAATAAGTGAAGGAAAGATTTTTTTTAACTCCTTAATAACTGGTATAACCCTTACTAACTCATCTTCAGCTGTTATATCTTTTGCCCCTGGTCTCGAGCTGTAGCCACCAATATCAAGAATGTCCATACCATCATTAATCATTTTTTCTACATGCTTTAAAATTTCTTTCAAATTTTTAAACTTTCCTCCATCATAGAATGAATCCGGCGTCACATTTAGAATACCCATGATTTTTGGAGAACTTAAATCATAAAGATTACCGCGTATGTTGATATTCATTAGTTAAATGGATTAGTATATTAGATAAATTTGTTCGAAATTTACATAAAAATTCTTTGTGAAAAGTACTGCAAATCTTTTTGACGAAATTATTTTAAAATGTGCAAATACATTTTCAAGTAAAATGAAAGATTATGGTAGTGCATGGAGGATTTTAAGATTGTCTTCGCTTACCGATCAAATTTTTATAAAAGCTCAAAGAATAAGAAGTCTTCAAATCAATAAAGAAAAAAAAATAGATGAGGGTCAAGAACCAGAATTTATTGGAATAATTAATTACTCAATTATGGCTCTTATTCAAATTGAAAAAGGTATTTCTGATGATCCAGATATGAGTATTAGCCAAGCTATTGATGCCTTTAATAATCAGGTTAAAATTGTTAAAGATTTAATGTTGAAAAAAAATCATGATTATGGAGAAGCATGGAAGGATATGAGAATCAGCTCACTAACTGATTTAATTATTCAAAAACTCCTAAGAGTCAAGCAAATTGAGGATAATCATGGTAAAACAATTGTCAGTGAAGGGGTTGATGCAAATTACCATGATATTATTAATTATTCTGTATTTGCTTTAATTCATTTGCAAGATATCAAGTAATGAAAATTCTCAATATTTTCTTCACCCTATTCGGAGTTGTAACTGTTGTATTTTTTTTATTTCAAGTTTTACCTGGAGATCCGGCTAGAATGATGATGGATCAAAATGAAAATGAGGAGCAATTAAAAATTATCAATAAAAAATACGGCTTTGACTTGCCTGTATATAAACAGTATTTATACTATCTAAATGATTTATCAATAATTTCAGTTCATTCAAAAATTGAAATAGATTTTAATTTTTTAGATGACAATAAGTATGAATATATTAAGTTAATAAATACAAAATCTAAATCAATTGTGTTAAAGTTTCCTTATCTACGAGAATCTTACCAAAGAAGAGGTGTAAAAGTCTCTTCAATAATAGCTAATACATTTCCTAATACAGTTGTATTAGCAGTTTCATCTATTATAATAGCAATAGTTATTGGTTTAATTTTGGGAATTTTTTCTGCTTTGAATAAAGGAAGTTTTGTGGATAATCTAATTCAAATAATAAGTACGCTTGGCATGAGCATTCCATCATTTTTTAGTGCAATTATATTTGCATGGATATTTGGGTTTTTGCTCTCCGATATTACAGGACTAAACATGACTGGTAGTTTATATGAACTTGATGATTATGGAAATGAATACCAATTGAAGCTTAAAAATTTAATTTTACCTTCACTAGTATTAGGAATTCGACCTATTGCAGTTATAAGTATGATGATGAGGAACTCTTTAATTGAAGTTTTAAAGAAAAATTATATCATAACAGCATATGCTAAAGGTTTATCTACATTTGAAGTTATCTCTAAGCATTGTATTAAAAATTCTTTAAATCCAGTTGTTACTGCGTTATCTGGATGGTTTGCTAGTTTGTTGGCAGGTTCGGTTTTTGTTGAATATATTTTTGGTTGGAATGGTTTAGGTAAAGAAATTGTAAACTCACTAAACACATTAGATGTTCCAGTTGTAATTGGTTCAGTTTTAATTGTTAGTTTTTCTTTCATCCTTATTAATATATTTGTAGATGAAATTTATAAATTGTTGGATCCGAGAATAAAATAAATATGAGAAAAAAAATTGTTGCTGGAAATTGGAAAATGAATAATGATTTAATTATGTCGAATGGTTTGATTAAAGCAATTAAGTTAAAATTAAATAAAGTGAATGATACTGATATTTATATATCACCCTCATTTCCTTTTCTTAATGAATCAATTAAGCAATGTAAGGGTACTAAAATTAAAGTTTTAGCACAAAATGTCAATGAAAATAAAAGTGGAGCATATACAGGTGAAGTTTCTTTGTCAATGCTCAAAAGTATTGGTATAGATAGCGTCTTAATTGGTCATTCTGAAAGAAGAGAATATTATCACGAAACCGACGAGATATTACTTAAAAAACTTTCCAATTCATTGGATGAAGGGTTTAAAGTTTTTTTCTGCATTGGTGAAAGCCTAAATGAAAGAGAAAATCACCTTCATTTTGATGTTATTGAACAACAATTAAAAAACACAATTTTTAAAATTGATAAAATAAACTTCGAAAACTTAATAATTGCGTATGAACCGGTATGGGCTATTGGTACTGGATTAACTGCATCGCCAGATCAAGCACAAGAAATTCATACTTTCATTAGAAAAAATATTGCTGAAAGATTTGGTGAAGATTTTTCAAATAATATATCCATAATTTATGGTGGAAGTGTTAAGCCTGATTCTGCATCAGATATATTTAGTAAAGATGATGTCGATGGAGGCTTAATTGGTGGTGCATCGCTCAATGCTCAAGATTTCGTTGAAATAGTAAACTCAATTTAGCTATATTAAAAATATCGTAAATTTACTCTAACTAACTGGTTATGAGTATAAAAGAAAAAACTCAAAAAGAAATATTAGCAGATCAGTCTAAATCTGATCATCATCAAATAATTCTATATAACGATGATGTCAATACTTTTGACCATGTAATTGAAACTTTAATAAATGTTTGCGATCATACTACATTACAAGCAGAGCAATGTACATTAATTGTTCACTACAAAGGCAAGTGCTCTGTAAAATCTGGTACGCTTTTTGACCTTAAACCAAGGTTAAAGAAGTTAATTACAGCCAACTTAACTGCTGAAATTATTTAAGTAACTTATGAATAAATTATTTATAATCTCTTTTTTTATGGGTATTAACTGTATATTTTCACAAAGTTTGTCAACGCAAGAAACAATTTATGACTTTACTGTCAAAGATATATATGGTGATGATTTTAAACTGAGTGATTTAAAAGGTAAAAAAATTATGATAGTCAATACAGCATCTAAATGCGGTTTGACATCTCAATATAAAGGTTTAGAAAATCTTTATTCAAAGTATAAAAGCATGAATTTTGTCATAGTAGGGTTTCCTGCAAACAATTTTTTATGGCAAGAACCTGGCTCTAATGAAAATATAGCAAATTTTTGTAAAGAAAATTATGGTGTTTCCTTTCCAATGATGAGTAAAATTTCCGTAAGAGGATCATCAATGCATCCTTTGTATAAATTTCTAACTGATAAATCTAAAAACGGAGTTATCAGTTCATCTGTTTCATGGAATTTTCAGAAATATCTTATTAATGAGGATGGTTCGATTCACAAGGTTATTTCACCTAGAACAAAACCTGAGGATCCAAAAATTATTGATTGGATAACTAGCATTTAAAACTAAAATGTCGAAAAATAACAACAACAACAAAAGCACTAAATGTGTTCACTCAGGTAATTTAATTGATGAAAAGTATCACGGTAATATTTCCCCAATTTATCCTTCCATAACCTATGATTTTATTGAAAGTGATGTTTATCCAAGGTATTTTAACACACCAAATCAAATCGGTGTCTGTGAAAAAATTTCTGATCTAGAAAATGCTGATCTTTCTCTACTTTTTGGATCTGGTCTTGGGGCCATTTCAACTACAATGCTTTCCTTGCTAAAAAAAGGTGATCATATAATCCTTCAAGACTCATTATATGGCGGCACTATTAATTTAGTTAATACTGAATTTAAAAAATTTGGAATCGAACATTCTTATGTTGATGTTAGTGAAAAGGATAAATTGTTTGCTTCGTTAAGAAAAAACTCGAAAGTTATTTATATTGAATCACCAAGTAACCCGTTATTAAATATTATTGATTTATCATCAATCTCAGATTTTGCAAAAAATAATAATCTTGTATCAATAATCGATAATACGTTTGCAAGTCCAATTAATCAAAATCCAATTGATTTAGGAATAGATTTAGTTATTCATAGTGCTACAAAATATTTAAGTGGTCACAGTGACATTCTTGCTGGTTCTGTTAGTGGAGCTAAGAAAAAAATTGAAATGATAAAAAGTTCTGGTTTGAATTTTGGATCAAATATCAGTGAGTATACTGCGTGGATGTTGGAAAGAAGTATCAAAACACTTAAAATAAGAGTTAGTACTCAAAATGATAGCGCATTAAATCTCTCAAAATTTTTATTTGATAATAATTTTGTTTCAAAAGTTTTTTATCCTGGTTTAGAAAACCATAAGAATCATGCTATTGCTAAAGCTCAAATGCATGGTTTCGGTGGAATGTTGTCATTCGAATTAAACTCAAATATTGATCCGATTAAATTTGTTCAAGATTTAAAAATTATTAAACCCACTATGAGTCTTGCGGGTGTTGAGTCTACTATAACATCTCCTGTATTATCTTCGCACAAGAAAATGGATCCCGAAGTAAGAAGAGGATTAGGTATTTCAGATAATTTGCTAAGATTATCTGTTGGTATTGAAGACTTTGAAGATTTAATGTTAGATTTAGATAAAGCATTAATTAAAAATGGAAAATAAACTTGATTTTTTAGCTTTTGGAGCTCATCCTGATGATGTTGAACTTGGATGCTCAGGTGCCTTATTAAAAATAATTGATAGTGGAAAAAAGGTAGGTATCATTGACTTGACTTTGGGAGAATTAGGAACAAGAGGAAGTTCTGAAATTAGATCAAAAGAAACTAAAGAAGCAAGTAAATTACTCGGAATTAACATTAGAGAAAATTTAAAATTTAAAGATGGTTTTTTTACAAATGATATTGAACATCAAATGAAGGTAATATCTATAATTAGAAAATATAAACCAGAATTTATTTTCTGCAATGCACCTGATGATAGACACATTGACCATCCAAAAGCTTCAAAGTTAATTGTTGAATCATGTTTCCTAAGTGGCCTTTCAAAGATCAAAACAATTGATGACTTTGGTAATGACCAACCTCATTGGAGACCAAAAAATATTATCCATTACATTCAATGGAAAAATCTGAAACCAGATTTTATATTAGATATTTCTGGTTATATGAAGAAAAAGATGGATGTAATAAAATGCTATAGCTCTCAGTTTTATGACCATAAAAGTAAAGAGCCTGAGACTCCAATAAGTAAAAAAAATTTTTTAGGTTTTATTGAATCAAGGGCAGTTGACTATGGAAGAATAATTGGTGTTGAGCATGGTGAAGGTTTTATTTCTCAAAGAACTACCGGCTTAGCCTCTTTAACTGAACTTATATAATCATTTATAAAAAATCTTTGTACAAGAGAAGAAATAATATAAATTTGTCAATCATTTTAAATGGTGGTTGTAGCTCAGTTGGTTAGAGCGCCTGATTGTGGTTCAGGAGGTCGCCGGTTCGAGACCGGTCTTCCACCCAAAACCCTCCTCAAAAGAGGGTTTCTTTTTTATTATGTTAGAAAAAGAATTTACATGTCCTTATTGTTGGGAAAATCAAAGTAGGTTATTTGATCCCTCAATTATAAATCAAAATTTTATAGAAGATTGTGAAGTGTGTTGTAATCCTATTGAGTTTAGTTTAATTTCAAATGGATTAGATATCCTTGATTTATCAGTTAATTTTATAGGACAATAATTCAACCTTTTATATTTTTCAATTTGTATATTTAATTCACCATGAAAAAAATCATTCTTATTTTAATTACAATCTTAATTTTTTCTTGCTCAATTGAAAATGAAAAACCAAACTTATTATTTATTCTAGTTGATGATTTAGGCTGGACCGATGTTTCTTACAATAAATCTGATTATTATGAAACCATTCATATAGATAAATTAAGTGAAACAAGTATGTTGTTTGATAATGCTTATGCTGCAAGCTCAGTATGTTCACCAACTAGAGCATCAATTATGACAGGAAAACATCCAGCACGTGTTAATATTACTGATTGGATCCCTGGTTTAGACCCAAAAAATAAACCTCTTTTAGGTCCTGTTGACAGAAATGAATTACCGCTTGAAGAGACTACTATTGCAGAGGTTCTAAGAGACAATAATTACTCAACTTTTTATTCTGGTAAATGGCATCTCGGTAGTGAAGGTCATTATCCAGAAGATCAAGGTTTTGATATTAATATTGGTGGATTTGAGAAGGGGAGTCCAATGGGAGGGTATTATTCTCCTTACAAAAATCCAAGATTAAGTGATGGTCCTGAAGGAGAGTATCTTACAGATAGACTTACCTTAGAAACAATAGAATTAATTAAAAATAGAGATACTAATAAACCTTTTGCCGCATTTTTATCATTCTATAATGTGCATACTCCAATTCAAGAAAATAAAGAGTTTATTGATTATTATGTTGAAAAATTAAAATCATATGAAAATATAAGTCCACTGACAGTTAAAGAAGGAGATGCTATCACATTATTAAACCAGAGAAATGCCAAGTATGCATCGATGGTCCACGCAACTGACCAAAATGTAGGAAGAATAATAAATTTTTTGAAGAAAAATGATATCTATGATAATACCTTAATTATATTTACATCCGATAATGGTGGATTGTCTACACAAAGAAGAGTAGCTCCAACTTCAGTCTACCCATTAAGAGCAGGAAAAGGATGGTTGTATGAAGGTGGAATTAGAATACCACAATTAATTAAATTACCAAAACAGAAGATTAAGGAGATAATTTCAGAGCCAGTGGTTTCATATGATCTTTTTCCAACTATAGCTAATGTTCTGAATCTAAATCATAGTGTTGGTGATATTGACGGTGTAGATTTAACAAATCTATTTGTAAAAAAAGATATTGAAAGAGA
>CACDPE010000022.1 GCA_902554655.1 uncultured Bacteroidota bacterium | reverse complement strand
GTATTTATTAGCTCAATTTTTGAATTAGGATCAAGTATTTTTCTAGGATGAGGGTCAAAAGTAATTAACACAGATTTTAAGCTAGATTGCTTAGAATTAGATATTAATGATTTTAAAATTTTTTGATGACCTAAATGAACTCCATCAAAGGTTCCAATAGTTGCTATTGAGGGTTTATCTAATCTAACTTTGAATAAATCTTTTAAAACAATCATTAATTATACTTATTCATGGTATTTTCTACTCCATGGTTTATGAAGTGAAAAATTATATCAATATTATGATCAATGTGATTAGATAATGATCTTGATTCTTCATCTGACCAATTTTCTAGGACATAATTAGTTTGAGAACCTTTTTTAAAATCATTTCCAATTCCAAATCTTAACCTACAATACTTATTAGATCCTAACCATTCATTAATACTTTTTAAACCATTATGACCTCCATCTTTGCCTGATTTTCTAAGTCTAGAGATCCCAAAGTCTAAATTTAAGTCATCTAAAATTACAAGTAAATTATCATTATGTATTCGTTCTTTATTTTTCCAATATTTAACAGCTTTTCCACTCAAGTTCATGAAAGTGTTAGGTTTTAAAAAAATTAATGATTTTCCACTTTTTTTTATCTTAATTATATCTCCAAACCTTCTAGACTCAAATTTTACTTCATAATTTTCAGAAATTTGATCAAGTATTTCAAAACCAATATTGTGACGCGTCATCACATAATCGATTCCAATATTTCCAAGCCCTACAATTAGGAATTTGTTCATGTCAGATGATTTATTTCTTTTGAAAAATTGAGTTAATGAGAACAAGGTCAAAAATTTATACAAATATATAAGCTTTTTGACCTTGATTATAAATTAAGCTAATTGGAATACTATTCTTTAGCTTCTGAATTCTCATCAGTTTTTGGAGTTTCACCTCCTTCAATAGTAGAATTTTCACCTGCCTCACTTCCTTCTGTTCCTTCTTCACCTTCTTCATCTTCTTCACCAGTTTCCAATGATAGTGATGCCCTTGACATTTTAACTTGACAAATAACCATATTGTCAGGATGCAAGAATTTAAAAGTTTCCTCAGAAACATCGGCAATAGTTATTTTATCATTAAGATTTAATGAAGAAATATCCGCGAGAATATAATCTGGTAAATCTTTTGGTAAAGCTCTAACACTTAGTTTTCTTTTGTTTTTCGATAAATTTCCACCTTGATTTCTAACTCCAGGTGCATTACCTTCAAACCTTACTGGAATTGTCATTGTAACTTCTTTACCTTCATAAAGTTGAAGAAAGTCAATGTGTAAGATTTTTTCTGAAACAGGATGGAATTGAATGTCTTGAATTACTGCATTAATTTCAGATTTATTATCCATATAAATTACAACCGTATGAGCATTCGGTGTGTAAACTAATTTAGAAAAACTGATTTCATCTGCTGAAAAATGCACTGGTTTTTCCCCACCGTATAATACGCAAGGAACCTTTCCAGCATTACGAAGGGCTTTAGTCGATGACTTCCCTACGCTTTCTCTTTTGGATCCGTTGATTGTGATTGATTTCATAATTATTTAATAAAAAAAGGATTAATTGATTGATTATTATTAACGTTGTGCATAACATCAGAAAATAATTTAGCACATGATATTACATTAATTTTTTTTGATTCTTTTTTTTGAGGAATAGAGTCTGTTACTATTAACTCATTAAGCATAGATTTTTCAATTCTGTCATGAGCATTTCCTGAGAGTAAAGCGTGAGTGCATACTGCTCTTACTGATTTTGCACCTTTGCTAATCATAAGATCAGCAGCTTTTATTAAGGTTCCTGCTGTATCTACCATATCATCAACAATCACCACGTTTTTATCTTTAACATCACCAATAAGTTCCATATTATCAATTATGTTAGCTTTTTTTCTTTGCTTATAACAAATAACCACATTGCTTTCTAAAAATCTAGAATATGCATAAGCTCTTTTGGAGCCACCCATATCAGGGGATGCAATAGTTAATCCACTTAAATTTAGAGACTGAATGTATGGAATAAGAATAGTAGAAGCATATAAATGATCAACAGGTTTTTCAAAAAAACCTTGTATTTGATCGGCATGAAGGTCCATAGTAATTATTCTTGTTGCACCAGCAGTTTCTAATAATTTAGCAACTAATTTAGCCCCAATTGGAACACGAGGCTTATCTTTTCTATCTTGTCTTGCCCATCCAAAATATGGAATTACGGCAGTAATATGTCTAGCTGATGCCCTCTTTGCAGCATCAATCATCAGCAAAAGCTCCATAAGATTTTCAGAACTTGGATGAGTTGAACCAATTAAAAAAAGACGAGCTCCCCTGACAGACTCTTCAAAAGAGGGTTGATACTCACCATCACTATAGTGTGAAAAATTAACTTTACCAAGCTCAGAGCCAAACGATTTTGCAATATTTTTAGCAAGTACTGTCGATTGACTACAAGAAAATATTTTCGCTACGGGGATGTTTTTATTCATTTTTTACTTGGGGCGTCAAATTTAATAATTATTTGACAGATTTGAATATAATTGAAAAGTTTTTATAATTTTGCCCGGCTGCTTCGGTGGCGGAACTGGTAGACGCGCTGGATTCAAAATCCAGTTCTGGCAACAGAGTGTGGGTTCGATTCCCACCCGAAGTACTAAATACTCAATTTTGAAAATCAAATTTTAAAAATTCAACTAATTTTTTCAGTAAATATTATTAAAATATTATATCTCGGTCCAAATTATATCTCAATAGTTGCTTCAACTAATTAAATTATTATTTTTGCTCAAAATGAGACTTACAAGATTTAATACTTTTTTTCCGTTATTGTTTTTGATCAGCGAGTTCACGATTATATTTTTGGTGACTAAATTAATGCATTACCTAACCTTTGCTGAATGGACTTATTACAACACATTAATAATATTATTTTGGTTAATATTAATAACATATTCAAAATCATTTAACATTGGAAGAGGTGTAAGTTATCTCATAACGGTTAAATCTGCTTTAAAATCTGTTTTTGTTCTTTTCTCTACTATTTCAATTGTTAGCCTATTTCTCAATCTATATGAATTTACCATGATGTCAATAGGATTATCTCTATTAATTTTTACATTATCTATAATAAGTGTAAGATTATTAATACATTTTATTCTTGATAGATATAGAGCATATGGAGGAAATATTAAAAATGTAGCTATAATTGGTTTAGATAAAAAAGGTTTAGATTTTTTTCAAACCATTAATAATAACCCTCACCTTGGAATTAGATCAAAAGGAATTTATAGTGATACTAAAAAGCTTAAAAAAGAGGTTCCTTTTTTAGGAAAAATATCTAATTTCTATAAAAATTTTCATGAAGTTTCAGAAGTTTATATTTCTGACGAGATTAGTAAAAAACTTAAAAAGGAATTAATTGAATTTGCAGACCTAAACTTAATTAAAGTTAGAATTCTCCCCGAGCTTATTAATTATGAGTTTAAGAATTTTTTTATTAGTAAACTCATTAATATTCCTGTAATTGAGGTAAATCAGCTACCATTGGATTTATGGTACAATAGAATTCTTAAGAGATCTTTTGATATCTTGATTTCATCAATTGTTATTCTTACTATTTTATCTTGGATGATTCCGCTTGTTGGAATATTTATTAAATATCATTCAAGGGGTCCAATTCTTTTTACGCAATCAAGACACGGCATTGGTGGATCAACATTTAAATGTTACAAGTTTAGATCTATGGTTTTAAATAATAAATCTGATAGTTTGTTCGCTGATAATAATGATAAAAGATTAACTAGATTTGGTAAGATATTGCGTATTTCAGCTCTTGATGAAATGCCTCAATTTATTAATGTTTTTTTTGGTGATATGTCTATTATAGGGCCCAGGCCTCACCCAATTATTTTAAATAATCAATTTTCGGAAAAAATTCAAAAGTTTGACAAAAGACATGAATTTAAGCCGGGGATAACGGGACTTGCTCAGATTTCAGGCTACAGAGGAAAAATTAAAAATCTTCATGATATGTCATCCAGAGTTAAATTAGATAGATACTATTTTAAAAATTGGTCTTTATATTTAGATTTAAAAATATTTTTTCAAACCATAATTAAACTAGTTAAATTTAATTTGTCTTAAAAAATATATATATTTGTAGCGTACGAGGTTAATTTGACTGATTGCTGCCTCTAAAATATGTGCTAAAGCAGATGAAAAATACTTTTCAAATAATTTCAAATATTTTAAAAAAAAGAATTTTAATTCTCGATGGTGCTATGGGTACTATGATTCAGAGTTATAAATTTACTGAAAAAGATTATCGAGGCAACAGATTCAAAGATTATGAATACCCATTACAAGGAAATAATGATTTACTATCATTAACTCAGCCTGATGCTATTCGTGAAATTCATGAATCATTTTTAGATGTTGGTGCAGATATAATTGAAACTAACACCTTTTCATCAACATCGGTAGCAATGGCCGATTATCATATGGAAAATTTAATTTATGAGTTGAATTTTGAATCAGCAAAAATTGCTGTCAATGCTTGTAAAAAATATTCAGACTTAAATCCAAAAAAACCCAGATTTGCAGCAGGATCCATCGGTCCAACAAATAAAACTGCATCAATGTCGCCCGATGTTAATGATCCTGGTTATAGAGCAATTACTTTTGATGAGCTTGTAATTAGTTATTCAGAACAAATTGAGGCTTTAATTGATGGAGGAGTTGATATACTTTTAGTTGAAACCATCTTTGATACATTAAATGCTAAAGCTGCACTATTTGCAATTACTGGAATTTTCGATAAAATTGGTTACGAGATTCCAATAATGGTAAGTGGAACTATCACAGATGCTAGCGGTAGAACATTATCAGGACAGACTGCGGAAGCATTTGTTACATCAGTCTCTCATTTACCCTTATTAACAATTGGATTTAATTGTGCTTTGGGAGCAGAGTTAATGTTACCATATATGAAAAGAGTTAGTAGATTTTCAAATTTTTTCACTTCAGCTTTTCCTAATGCTGGTTTACCAAACGCTTTTGGTGAGTACGATGAGTCACCAATAGATATGGGTGAAAAAATTAAAAAATTTTTAGATGAAGGTTGTGTAAATATTATTGGTGGATGTTGTGGTACAACACCTGAACATATAAAAGTTATTTCTGAACTTGTAAAAAATTATAAACCAAGAAAAAAATGATTTTATCAGGTCTTGAAGTTTTAAATATTAAAGAAGATTCAACTTTTGTGAATATTGGTGAAAGAACTAATGTTACAGGATCTAGGAAATTTTTAAGATTAATTGAAAATAAAAATTATTCTGAGGCTTTAGAAGTTGCCAGAGAACAGGTAGAAGGTGGTGCTCAAATTCTAGATGTAAATATGGATGAGGGATTAATTGATGGCGTGGAGGCAATGACAACTTTTTTAAATTTAATTGCCTCTGAACCTGATATTAGCAGAATCCCAATAATGATTGACAGTTCTAAATGGGAAATTATTGAAGCTGGTTTAAAGTTAGTCCAGGGAAAATGTGTTGTCAATTCAATAAGTTTAAAAGAAGGAGAAGATATTTTTATTAATCAAGCAAAATTAATTCGTCGTTATGGAGCAGCTGTAATTATTATGGCTTTTGACGAGAAAGGCCAAGCCGATAATTATGATAGAAGAATTGAAATATGTGAGAGATCTTATAACATTTTAGTTGATAAGGTTGGATTTTCGCCTGAAGACATAATTTTTGATCCTAATATATTCCCAGTAGCTACTGGAATGGAAGAACATAAAAATAATGCACTAGATTTTTTTAATGCTACAAAATGGATCAGAAAAAACCTACCTCATGCAAGTGTGAGTGGAGGAGTAAGTAATATTTCATTTTCCTTCAGAGGAAATAATACGGTTCGTGAAGCGATGCATTCATCATTTTTATATCATGGAATTAAAAATGGAATGAATATGGGTATTGTTAACCCAACAATGTTAGAGGTTTATGATAATATTCCAAAAGATCTGTTAGAACATGTAGAGGATGTTCTTTTGAACAGAAGAGATGATGCTACTGAACGATTACTAGATTTTGCTGAAACAGTTTCTAAAAATCATAATAAAGATGAAAAAATAGTAGAATGGAGAAGTTTTAACCTACAAGATAGAATTAATCACTCTTTAATTAAAGGTGTAGATAAATATATAGATGAAGATGTTGAAGAAGCTAGAAATTTAGTTGAAAAACCATTGGAGGTAATTGAAATTTATCTTATGAATGGAATGAATATAGTTGGTGATTTATTTGGTGAAGGCAAAATGTTTTTACCTCAAGTTGTCAAATCGGCTAGGGTTATGAAAAAAGCTGTGGCATATTTACTTCCATATATTGAAGCTGAAAAATCAGATTCTAATAGTTCTTCAGCTGGAAAAATACTAATGGCTACCGTAAAAGGTGATGTTCATGATATAGGGAAGAATATAGTAAGTGTTGTATTAGGATGTAATAATTTTGAAATCATTGACTTAGGTGTAATGGTTCCACCAGAAAAAATAATTGATTCAGCATTAAAGAATGAGGTTGATATTATAGGGTTATCAGGTTTAATTACTCCATCTTTAGATGAAATGGTTTACTTGGCAAAAGAATTAAAGAAGCAGAATATTAAAATACCTCTACTTATTGGAGGAGCGACTACCTCAAAAGCTCATACTGCAGTAAAAATTTTACCTGAATGTAACTTTCCCGTGGTTCACGTTAATGATGCATCAAAAGCTGTTTCTGTGGCAGCAAATTTAATTTCAGACAGTAAAAATGATAATGTTTTTTGGAGTTCTATAAAAGACGATTATGAAGAATTTAGAAATAATTTTAATTTAAGAAAAGTTGAAAAAAAGTTTATTTCAATTTCAGATGCAAGAAAAAATTTTCATAAAATATAAAATTTCAGATGTTATTCACTTAGCAGCAGAATCTCATGTTGATAATTCAATAGAAAATGCTTTAGAATTTGCAAAGACTAATATTCTAGGAACAATAAACCTTCTTGAATTAGCTAGAAAAAAATGGAATAAAAAAAAGAATAATTTATTTTACCATATTTCCACTGACGAGGTTTTTGGTACTTTAAATGAATCGGGAATTTTTAGTGAAAATTCAAAATATGATCCACACTCACCATATTCTGCATCGAAAGCTTCTGCTGATCATTTTGTTAGAGCTTTTTATGATACTCACAAATTACCAGTTATAGTGTCTAATTGCTCAAATAATTATGGTCCAAATCAAAATAAAGAAAAGCTTATTCCAACAGTAATTAATTCATTAATTAATAAAACTAAAATCCCGGTTTATGGAGATGGTTTAAATGTTAGAGATTGGTTATATGTTGAGGATCATGTTGAAGCTATCGACTTAATTTTCCATCGAGGAGTTATAGGGGAGACTTATTGCATTGGAGGTCAAAATGAGATTAAAAATATAGATTTGATCCAAATGATAATAGAAAAATATGACTTAATACAACAAAACAAGAATTCATCCAGGGATTTAATAAGTTTTGTTGAAGATAGGCTTGGTCACGATTTTAGATATGCTATTGACATATCTAAAATTAATAATAATTTAGGTTGGAAGCCAAAAACTAAGATTAGCTTAGGATTAAAAAAAACATTAGATTGGTATTTAAATGATTAGAGGATTTATAGCTGGTAATTTTGATGTAATTCATCCAGGATATATTAAAAGCTTTAGAGAATGTAAAAATAAATGTGATCATTTTACAATTCTTTTGCACTCTGATCCTACAATTGAAAGACCAAAGAAATTAAAACCAATTTTAAGTATTGAAGAAAGAATTGAGGTTCTAAGTTCAATAAAATATATTGATGATATTAAAGTTTATACTTATGAAAAAGAATTAATTGAACTAATCAAAAGTGGTAAATTTAATCTAAGATTTTTAGGTGATGATTATATTGGAAAATCATTTACTGGTAATGAATTAAATATTGATATTCATTACTTATCAAGAAATCATGGTTGGTCAACAACAAAGTTTAAAAAACTAATAGCAAACTCAATTTATATTAAAAAATAGCTTCAGCAACAGCTCTAATATTTGACGATCTTCCCATTGAATAATAATGTAAAAATGGAACATTTTTACTTTTAAGTTCTTTACTTTGTTCTATACACCATTCAATACCAACTTGTCTTACTTGAGAATTATCTTTACACTTAATAATTTCTTTTATTAGCGGCTCAGGAAGGTCACAGTGAAATCTGTGAGGTATTAAGTTAAGTTGTTTTAATGTCGATATAGGTTTCAAACCAGGTATTATTGGAACGTTAATTCCTTCTTTCTCACATAAATCAGCGAATTCAAAATATTTATTATTATCAAAAAACATTTGAGTTATTATATAATCTGCCCCTAACTTTATTTTTTCTTTGAGAAAATGAAGGTCACTTTTAATACTTGGTGCTTCCATATGTTTTTCAGGATAACCAGCAACTCCTATACAAAAGTTTGTTTTCGTAGCAACTTCAAGATTTTCTAAATACTTTCCATCATTTAAATTAGTTATTTGATTGACCAACTCGGATGCATATGTATGACCATCTTGATTGGGTGTAAAATACGTTTCTGATTTAATTGCATCACCTCTTAAAGCAACTACATTATCAATGCCTAAAAAATCAAGGTCAATTAAAAAATTCTCAGTTACTTCCCTGGAAAAACCTCCACAAAGAATATGCGGTACAGCATCAACATTATACTTGTTCTGAATGGCAGCACAAATACCAACTGTTCCTGGTCTCTTTCTAACTATCTTTTTTTCCAATAGACCATTTTCTTTTTCATTAAATACATATTCCTCTCTATGGTAAGTAACATCAATAAACGGTGGATTAAATTCCATTAAAGGATCTACATTGTCAAAAATAGAATTAATATGATGTCCTTTTACAGGTGGTAAAATTTCAAATGTAAATTGAGTTTTACCCTTAGAATTTTTAATGTGATCTATTACTTTCATAAGTTATAATATTGGATTTAACCATTTTTTTGCTTTGTCTACTGAAATATTTCTTCTTTTAGCATAATCTTTAAGCTGATCATTATCTATTTTTCCAAGCCCAAAATAACTTGAATCAGGATTTGAAAAATAATAGCCAGAAACAGAGGATGCAGGAAACATAGCCAAGCTTTCTGTTAGTTTTATATCAGTATTTTTTTCTACATCTAAAAGATTCCAAATAACATTTTTTTCTAAATGATCTGGACATGCAGGATAACCTGGTGCAGGCCGTATCCCACTATACATTTCATCAATCAATTCATCATTTGAAAGATCCTCATTATTTGCATATCCCCAAAACTCTTTTCTTACTCTTTCGTGTAAGTATTCAGCAGCAGCCTCAGCAAATCTATCTGCTAAAGCTTTAATCATTATTGAATTATAATCATCGTTTAAATTTTCATATTCTTTTGAAAAATTATCAGCTCCAAATCCAGCTGATACTGCAAAGCAGCCAACATAATCAACTTGATCTTGATTTTTGTCTAGTATAAAATCAGAAATTGAATAATTAGGTTTATTAGCAGCTTTTTTTGACTGTTGCCTTAAACAAAT
>CACDPE010000021.1 GCA_902554655.1 uncultured Bacteroidota bacterium | reverse complement strand
AATTAATAAATACAATACTTTTGAAGTTGAGTTATCAGATGGAAAATTCTCATATGATATTTTTTTTAGGGTTTACGACGATGGAGTTGCTTTTAAATACTTTGTACCAAATCAAACCAGTATATCTAATTATAATATCATCGATGAGTATACTGAATTTAATTTAAATTCGGATGATACCGCTTGGTGGATTCCAGGTTTCTCTTATAGAAGATATGAATTTCTTTATGCAGAATCTAAAATTGATCAAATTTCAAAAAAATATTTTTCTGAACACGTTGAAGATATTTCTTATGACACTCTTGGAATTGATGCTGCGCACACTCCATTAACAATTAAGAAAACAAATGGATTACACATAAGTATTCATGAAGCTAAACTGATAAACTATTCTAGCATGACACTTGCACCGAAAGGTAATGGAAAGCTTGAAGTTGAACTTTATCCTTGGTCTGATGGAATAACAAAGGTTAAGCTTGAAAAGGAAATAATATCGCCTTGGAGATATATACAAATCGCAGATAGTTCATCTGAATTATTAATGTCAAATATAGTTTTAAACCTAAATGATGATCCAGATCCAAAAACAGATTATTCGTGGGTTAAACCAGGAAAATACATGGGTGTTTGGTGGGAGATGATCGGAACAAATGAATCAACTTGGTGGCAATCAAAACACCATGGTGCCAAAACTGAAAAAGTAAAATATTATTTAGACTTCGCATCAAAACATAATTTCGATGGTCTTCTTGTTGAAGGCTGGAATAAGGGTTGGTATCCTGAGTGGTGTTGTGAGGGAGATGGTATTCCTTTTAGTTTTACCGAAACATTTGATGATTTTGACATAGATTTTTTATCTAAATATGGACTAAAGAAAAATATAAGTTTAATTGGACACCATGAGACAGGAGGTCAAATTCAAAGTTATGAGAACCAAATGGAAGATGCATTTAAAATGTATAACAAATATGGTGTAAAAAACATAAAAACTGGATATGTGAATGATGTTAGCAAGAATATTAAAGTCTATGGTGAAAATGGAGAAATTTCAAAAGAATGGCACCATGGTCAATACATGGTTAATCATTTTCAAAAAGTAATTGATTTAGCAGCAAAACATAAATTGATGATAAAGACACATGAACCAATAAAAGATACTGGTTTACGTAGAACATTTCCAAATTTTATATCACGAGAAGGTGCTAAAGGACAAGAGTTTAATGGTTTTTCTTCAAACGGAGTGAATCATGCTACAGACCTTCCTTTTACCAGGCTTTTGAGTGGTCCGATGGATTATACACCTGGCATTTTTCAATTAAATAATTTTAGATATACAGAGCCTGGATCAGGAATTATTGACCAAGATGCTATTATACCTTCTACAATTGCAAAGGAATTAGCCCTATACGTTGTTTATTATTCTCCAATGCAAATGGCAGCTGATTTACCAAAACATTATTTAAAACACCCCGAAGCTTTTGAATTTATTAAAGCTGTTCCGGTTGACTGGAGTGATAAGGTTATTTTAAATAGTGAAATTTCTCAATTTGTTACTGTAGCAAGAAAAGATAAAAATTCTGAAAATTGGTTTATAGGAGGAATTACAGACGAAAGTGACAGGAATTTTACATTGGATTTAAGTTTTTTAGACCTTGATTCTACTTATAAATTCAAAGTTTTTAAGGATAAATTAAATACTCACTGGAAAGAAAATCCAATGGAATATGAAATTGAAGAGTTTGATTTAAAAATTGAAAACGATAGCTCAACTGATATTTATCTTGCTCCTGGTGGAGGTTTTGCAATGCAAATTGAAAAAATTTGATTTTACTTTGAAATATATTGTTTATTTAAATATTGTTTTTTTCTTTCTATTTTCATGTAATAAAAAAAATGAAATTATTTATGATGAAAAGTCCTTAAATTCTACTATTTCAAAATATTTAGAGAATGGATCTCAAGCAGTTTTACTAGTAAGGCTTGAGGATATAAATGGTGATGAAATATTTCAATTTACTGGAAAGAATGATGAACTTGTTAAAGACCAAATTATTGATGAAAATACTTGGTTTAGAATTTGGTCTATGAGCAAAATAGTTACTATTTCATTAACAATGGATTTAGTTGAGGATGGAATTTTAAATCTTAACGATCCTGTTTCGAAGTATATCCCTGAGTTTAATAATTTAAAAGTTGCTGTAACTAATGATGGTAGTTCTATAATTGATTTTTCCAGGTCTGAAGATAAAATTGATTTAAATGATCCTTGTCCCGTTAATGTAGTTAAAAGGATGTCTGAAATGACAATTTTACATTTAATTAATCATGAAGCAGGTTTTTATTATGGAACAACTGGTATTAAATGTATAGATGATGCATTAGTATCTAAAGATCTAGCTAATGCAAAAAATTCTGATGAGTTTATTAAAAAACTAATAGAACTTCCATTAATTGATCAACCTGGATACAAAGAATTTTATGGTTTAAATACAACAGTTCTAGGAATCGTTAACGAAAGAGCTACAGGTGAATCTTTAAGTGATTTAGTCAAAAATAGGATCACCATACCAATGAATATAAAAGGTTTAAAATATAACAAGGATAAAAATGACAAGTTACTTCCTGTATTCTCTGGAGCAGATGATAAAATACGTTATGCAAATTCTGGTGAGCTTGATATTATGGGAAAATATGTTCCCGCGTATGGATCAGAAAATAAATTGTTTCTTGGTGGAGAGGGAATGATAGCTACTGCAGATGGTTATACTGATTTCATAAGAATGCTTTTAAATCATGGCGAATTGAATGGTTACAGATTTTTAAATGAATCTACTGTTAAAGAAATATACTCACCACAAACTCAGTTAGAAAATGAATATGGATATAATGGTTATAATTTATGGGTCACAAGTGAATTAGTTAAAGAAAAAGGAGAAGGTGATGTTGGATTGTGGAGAGGGGGAGGATATGAGGGTACACACTTTTGGATTGATCCAAAGAGAGATTTTGTAGGTGTTATTTTAAGTCAAATGTATGAAACACCAAAATCAGGGGAGGGTAGAGATGGAAAAATTTTGGGAGAGATTTATAGACAAATATTTAATAATGAAAAATAATATGAAAAATTTAATTAAGATTTTGAGCCTGCTATTTTTGATTGGGGCATGTAATTCGAACGAAACTACAGAAAAAAAATCCGTTGACTTTGAGTCATTTAAATTAATTGAGAGAGTTGAACCCCCAAACTGGTGGTCAGGAATGAAAACATTGGATCTACAATTATTAGTTTATGGTTCTGAAATTAACGATTTAGTTCCCAGAATTAATAACTCTAATATTAAATTAAAATCCATTAAAAAAACAAAAAATCAAAATTATCTTTTTTTAGATATTTTAATTTCAGAAAATTCAAATCCTGATAATGTAGAAATTGATTTTTACAGAGATAATATTTTAGTTGATAGATATAATTTTGAGATAAAAAAAAGAAAAGAAAATTCAGAAAATATTGAAGGTTTTACTACATCTGATGTAATGTATCTTATAACGCCTGATAGATTTGCTAACGGTGATTTATCTAATGATGATATTGAAGAAATGCGTGAACGTCCTAACAGAGATGATATTTGGGGCTTACATGGGGGTGATATTCAGGGTGTTATTAATAATTTAGATTATATAAATGAAATGGGTTTTACTACTGTTTGGTTAAATCCTGTCTTAGAAAATAATATGGAGAGAGCTTCTTATCACGGATATTCAACTACAGATTATTATAAAATTGATCCAAGGTTTGGAACTAACGAGCTATTTAGGGATTTAGGTTTAAAATCAAAAGATATGGGCATTAAACTTGTAATGGATATGATTCCAAACCATTGTGGATCTTTTCATTGGTTTTTTTTAGATCCACCTATGGATAACTGGTTTAATAATCAAAATGAGTATAAACGTACAAGTCACAGAAGACAAACTGTTCAAGACATATATGCTTCTGAAATTGACAAAAAAGAACATGCAGATGGCTGGTTTGTTGAAACTATGCCTGATTTAAATCAAAAAAACCCAATTGTGTCAAAATATTTGATTCAAAATGCTATTTGGTGGACAGAATATGCGGGTTTAGCTGGAATAAGAGTAGATACTTATCCTTATTCAGACAAGGACTTTATGACAGATTGGACTTACGCACTAATGAATGAATATCCAAATCTTAACATTGTTGGTGAAGAATGGGCTGATACACCTACAATTATTTCTTATTGGCAAAGAGGAAAAGTAAATCATGATGGATACGTATCATATTTACCTACATTGATGGATTTTCCACTTCAAATGTCTTTTAATGAATCACTGACTGATGGGTTTAGATATGGAATGGGTTTTAGTAAGCCTTACCGTTCATTAGCAAGCGATTTTTTATATCCTAACCCAAATAATCTTCTGGTTTTCCCAGATAATCATGATATGTCAAGATTTTTCACTCAGGTAAATAAAGATATAGACTTGTTTAAAATGGGCATAGTATTTTATTCCACAATTAGAGGAATACCGCAATTTTATTATGGTACTGAAATTATAATGAGTCCTGATGAAAAAAGTCCAGGAAATCACGGATTAGTTAGGACTGAATTTCCCGGTGGATGGCCTGATCATAATAAAAATGCATTCACTGGAAAAAATTTAACAGCAGATGAAAAAGATATTCAAAAGTTCTTTAAAAAACTTTTAAACTGGAGAAAGAATAATAAAATTATCCATGATGGAAAATTAATTCAATTTGCACCCAAAGACGAGGTATACTCTTACTTTAGAATACTTGATGAAAAAATGGTTTGGGTTATTTTGAATAGAAATAATTCATCTAAAACATTGAAAATTAAAAGATTTGCAGAATTAATTTCTGAAAAAAAATTAGCTTATGATTTTTTAAATGATAAGAAAATATCTTTAGAAGATGATATTACAGTTGAAAAAAAATCGGCATTAATTTTAGAAATCGAGTAAATAGCTTAATCTATATAATCAAAAAACCCCTGTAAATCAATGTTTTACAAGGGTTTTGCGGAGAAAGAGGGATTCGAACCCCCGGAGGTGTGACCCTCAACGGTTTTCAAGACCGCCGCATTCGACCACTCTGCCATTTCTCCTGATGTGCAAATATAAAAAGTAATTTTTGATATCATAATCATTCTCTTATCTATTATACATAACTTAGTTGAATGTTTATTAGTCTGTTAGATTTTCCATGGGAATATCCACTTTTAGTATTACTAGGATTGATTGTTGGTATCATAAATACTATGGCAGGTGGAGGTTCACTTTTAACTTTACCAATTCTTATTTTTTTAGGATTGCCATCCTCAGTTGCAAACGGAACTAATAGAATAGCTATAATGATGACTGCTTTTTCAGCTAACATGGGCTTTAAAAGTATGGGTATTTCTACCTTCCCCTTTAGTGCCTACACTGGTAGTTGTGCTCTTGTGGGATCTATTATTGGTGCCCATATTGCAATTGATATTAATGATGAATTGTTTAATAAGATTTTATCAATTATTATGATATTGGTTATTTTAATAATTGTTTTTAAGCCCAAAATTGTTTCTAATAATCTTACTGTACGATTAACTGGAAAACATTTGAGACTGTCATGTATTGTGTTTTTTTTCTTAGGTGTTTACGGTGGTTTCGTTAATGCTGGTATTGGATTTGTAATAATGTTGTTTCTTCACTATTATAACAGAATGAATCTTGTCAGGGTAAATGCAACAAAAGTTGTGATTGTTTTAGTTTACACTATAGGAGCTTTTTTGACTTTTGTTTTTAATGATTTAGTAAATTATTCATATGGTATTTGTCTTGCATTAGGCACTATGATTGGAGGGTGGAATGCTAGTAGATTTGCAGTAAAAAAAGGAGAAAAAATAATTAAAGTTTTTTTAGTTATTTCTGTTTTTATAATTTCGATAAAACTATGGTTATTTTAATACTTAGTGGTTTTTAAAATTTTAATACCATAACCAATTAGTCCAACTCTTTTAAGGCTTTTACTATTTGTTAGTAAGTTTAATTTATTTACACCTAGTTTATGCAATATCTGAGCTCCAATACCAAAATCTTTAGGATCCATTTTTTTATATCTTGTTGGTATTTTTCCTTTTGAGATACTAATTTTAATTTTATTTAATCTTGAGATAAGTGAGTTCTGTTCTTGTTCATGATTAATAAAAACTACAATACCAGATTTATTTTTATTAATTTTTTTAAAAATCTTATCAAAATCCTGATAATCCTTAATCATTAAATTATCTAAAATATTATTTATTGAAGCTAGTGAACTAATCCTTGTCAATACTGGATCGTTTTTTTTCCAATTTCCAAGAGTTAAAGCGAGATGAATTTGATTGTTGTTTGTTTGTTTAAAAATATTCAAATTATAAGTTCCATATATGGATTTAAACTCAAAGTTATCTGTTAATTCGATCAAGCTATCATTTTTCATTCTATAGGCTACCAGATCCTCAATTGATATTATTTTTAAGTTTAATTTTTTAGCCAACTTAATTAGCTCTGGTAATCGAGCCATTGAACCATCTTTATTCATAATCTCACAAACAACACCTGCAGGCTTGAATCCAGCTAGTCTGGCTAAATCAATTGCAGCTTCCGTGTGTCCTGTTCTTCTTAATACACCACCAGATTTTCCAACCAATGGGAAAATATGACCAGGTTTTGCTAAGTCTCGTGATTTTGTGTTTTCATTAACTAAGGCTTTTATTGTCTTTGAACGATCACTTGCTGAAATACCAGATGTTACACCATTTCCTTTTAAATCAACAGAAACTGTGAATGCTGTTTCCATTAATTCTGTGTTATTCGTAACCATTGGATTTAGGTTAAGTTCAGAACATCTTTCTGGTGTTAATGGAACACAAATTAAGCCTCTTCCTTCGGAAGCCATAAAATTTATAATATCTGGTGTTACATTTTCTGCAGGAAAAATAAAATCACCTTCATTTTCTCTGTTTTCATCATCTACAACAATAATGATGTTTCCAGATTTTAATTCTTCAATAGCTTCTTCAATGGTATTTAAATTCATTTATAAATTTTAAATTTTCTAAATAACTGAATAAATTCATTATAAAAATTATCAATATTTATAATTGATTTATCGGAGGATGCTCTAATAATTAAATATATACCAATTGGCAACATAATAATATTTGGTACCCAACTTCCAACAAATGGGTTAATTGAGCCATCCTCAGCAGCATTTTTTGCAAATGTACCAACAAAATGATAAGTTAAAAACAATATCAATGCAATTATGACTGGGTAACCAAAACCACCTTTTCTAATTATTGCTCCAAGTGGTGCTCCAACAAAAAGAAGTATAATCGCTGTAAGAGAAATCGCATACTTATCATGTAAATTTGATTTATGAAGATTAATTAGTTTTTCTCTGATAAAAAAATTTGTTCTTTGAGTTTTTAAATTATTAATTTGATTCTCAATATTGTTTTGCATTGACGAAATGATTTGCATTTTTGATGGTTTGTCAAAATCATTTAATATGTTATTATAATTATCAATTTCTGGAATTTTAGATTTATTTGTATAATTAGTTTGAAAATTATATATACCAGTTCTCTTATAAAAATTCTCAGAAAAGCTGTTGTATTGATCAAATAATCTTTTTTCTAGAGAATCAATACTGATTTTAAGTTCATTAACATTTTGCATTCTAAATGTATTACTATATTTTTCGTCAGAGAAATCTACATCATATAGATTCTTTAAATCAATATATATTTCATGTTTTTCAAAATAAATTTTCGTATGCGGTTTAAATTGTTTTTTGTCAGTATTCTCCTTAAACATTTCCTCATATCGGTAACCATCATTAAGCTCAATTTTTAAAATATCAGAATATTCATTACTAACTAATCTGCCATTTGATGCTTTTATAACAATTGTATTGTCGTTGTTTCTATTTTGTTTATGTATTATAATATCTTTTAAGTTTGAATTATCAAAACCGTATTTTTCATCAACTTTAATATTCATAATTCCAACATTGTTAAAAATACCTTCACTGATTGCTAAAGATGGTTTTACTTTGGCTAAATTCTTTCTTAGATTATATGATTTAAACTCAGCATATGGTATTAAATTATTAGAAACAAAAAAAACACTAAAGCATAGTAATACATTAAAAACAATTAAACTTTGCATTGATCTAAACAATGAAATTCCAGACGACTTAATAGCTGCAAACTCATAGTTTTCAGCTAGATCTCCATAGGTCATAATTGAAGCTAGAAGTACTGTTAAAGGTAGAATAAGTGGAATTAATTTTGGTGTGTAGTAAATTAAGAATTTAAAAATTATATCATAATCAACTTCTTTTCCAGCTAAATCATCAATAAACATCCATATTGTTTGAAAAATAAATACAAACATTATCAAGATGAAAAATCCAAAAAACTTTTTTAAATAGGAAACTAATATATATTTATCAAGAAGTTTCATTCTTTGTCACTTTTTAGATGTTCATCAAGTTCAACTAAATTTTTAACTAATACAGATCTAGCTTTACTACCTTCAAAATTCCCTACAATTCCCGCACTTTCAAGTTGATCTATTATTCTTCCAGCTCTGTTATATCCTAATTTTAATTTCCTTTGAATTAATGATGCTGAACCTTGTTGAGCTATAACAATTACCTCTGCAGCTTCTCTAAATAATGGATCTCTGTCTTGAATATCAATTGTATTATTTTGTATTTTATCTTCCTCGATAAATTCAGGTAATATATAAGCATTAGTGTATCCTTTTTGGGAACCAATTATTTCAGTTATTTTTTCAATTTCATCTGTATCCACAAATCCACACTGAAGCCTTATTAAATCATTTCCTTGATTATAAAGCATATCTCCTCTTCCAATTAACTGGTCTGCACCTCCTGAATCTAAAATTGTTCTTGAGTCAACTTTAGAGGTAACTCTGAAAGCAATTCTTGCAGGAAAATTAGCTTTAATTAATCCAGTTATAACATTTACAGATGGTCTTTGTGTTGCAATTAGCAAATGAATCCCAACAGCTCTAGCTAACTGAGCAAGCCTTGCAATAGGTGTTTCAACCTCCTTTCCTGTCGTCATTATTAAATCTGCAAACTCATCGACAATTAAAACTAGATAAGGTAGAAATTTATGACCATCATTAGGGTTAAGTTTTCTTTTTTTAAACTTTATATTATATTCTTTAATATTTCTACACATAGCATTTTTAAGTAGATCATATCTTTGTTCCATTTCAATACATAGTGAGTTTAATGTTTTTATGACAACTTTATTGTCAGTGATTATAGGTTCATCAGAATCAGGTAATTTGGCTAAATAATGTCTTTCAATTTTATTAAATAATGTTAATTCAACTTTCTTTGGATCAACTAAAATAAATTTTATTTCTGAGGGATGTTTTTTATATAGTAATGATGTTATTATTGAGTTTATTCCAACAGATTTTCCCTGACCAGTAGCACCAGCCATCAAAAGATGTGGCATTTTTGATAGATCTACCACTAAGGTTTCATTACTTATGGTTTTTCCTAGCGCTAGTGGGAGTTCCATTTCAGCTTCTTGAAATTTTTTTGAAGATATGAGAGATTTCATTGAAACTGTTTTTCTATTCTTATTAGGAACTTCTATCCCAATTGTACCTTTTCCAGGAATAGGGGCTATTATTCTAATTCCAAGAGCTGAAAGTGATAAAGCAATATCATCCTCTAAATTCTTGATTTTTGATATTCTTATTCCAGCTTCCGGGATAATTTCATAAAGAGTAACAGTTGGCCCAATGGTAGCTTTAATCTTATCTATACCAATTTTATAGTTTCTGAGTGTTTCAATTATTTTTTCTTTATTTTCCTCTAATTCTTCTTGATTAATTGTTATTATACCATCGTTATTATGTTCTGAAAGTAATTTTAACTGTGGTTTTTTGAAACTTTTAAGTTCAAGAGTATGATCATATTCAACGTATTTATTCAAGATATTATTAGCCTCAGATTTTATTCTCTCCTCAT
>CACDPE010000020.1 GCA_902554655.1 uncultured Bacteroidota bacterium | reverse complement strand
AAAATGCAAAACAAGAAAATAAATTTGAAGTTTTTAATTAGCAAACTGATTACGTTAATTTTTTTTATTAATGTTCAGTTTTTACTGGCTCAAACTGAAAATAATTCTTATAAAATTAAAATTGATGGTCTAGCAGCTGTTGTAGGTGATTTTGTTATTTTAGACTCTGATATTGACAAAACAATAATTGATCTTCAATCTCAAGGTGTTAATACAGTTGACCTTGACCGTTGTAGCTTGCTAGGAAAGTTGATGGAAGATAAGTTATATGCTCATCACGCAGAACAAGATAGTTTAGAAATAGATTCTCAACAAATATATAATTATGTTGACCAAACTATTGATTATTTTATCAATCAACTAGGGGACATTGACAAAGTATTAGAATTTTATAAAAAACAAGATGAACAAACATTCAGACTAGAACTATTTGAAATAAATAGAGTTAATCAATTGTCCCAAAAAATGCAAACCAAAATTGTGGATGAAATTGAGATTACACCTGAAGAAGTCAAACAATTCTTCAATAACATTCCTAAACACGAATTGCCTGTCTTTGGTGCTGAACTTGAAATTTCTCAAATCATAGTAAAACCTGAGGTAAGTGAAATAGAACAAAAAAAAGTTATCGATAGACTTGAAAGTATTCGTAACGATGTAGTTGTAAATGGTTCTAGTTTTGCTACAAAAGCAATACTATATTCACAAGATCCTGGTTCAAGATCAAAGGGCGGAAAATATACATTAAATAGAAATCGTCCCCAGATGGTAAAAGAATTTAGAGATGTTGCATACAGATTAAAAGAGGGTGAGGTTTCTGATCCATTTAAAACTGATTTCGGATGGCATATTGTAAAAGTTGATAAAATCAGAGGACAAGAAGTTGATGTAAGACATATATTATTAGTTCCTGAAATTACAAACATAGCTCTATCTGAGGCAAAAAAGAAAATTGATTTAATTCGAAAAAGAATTATAGATAATGAACTTACGTTTGAAGAAGCTGCTAAGTCATTCTCTGATGAGAAAGCAACAAAGAACAATGGAGGTGTATTGATCAATCCAACAACAGGCGACACCAGGTTTGAACTTACTAAAATTGATCCAGTTCTATATAATCAAATTCAAAGATTAGCAGATAATGAAGTTTCGGCACCATTATTGGAAAAGGATAGACAGGGTAATCAAAGTTTTAAAATTATAAAAGTTTCGAACAGATATGATGAACATACTGCAGATTATTCAAAAGATTATTTAAAAATTAAAGACCTTGCATTAAAAGAAAAACAACTTAATGCAATTCAAGATTGGATGAAAGAAAAAATTGTCGATACTTATATCTCCGTTAATCAAGATAGCAGGGATTGTAATTTTACCAATGAATGGTTAAAAAAATAATTTCAACTCTAGTATCAACTAGATTTACTGCTTTTTTATTTATTTCTTTTTCTGCTGCGATGGCAGCCGGGACTTTTATTGAAAGTTTTCATGGTACGGATGCTTCTAAGATATTAGTCTATAACGCATTCTGGTTCGAAATTATGATGATTTTATTTGTTGTAAATTTCACATACAACATTAAACGCTATGCATTATTAAGAAGGGACAAATTACCTGTTTTACTCTTGCATTTGTCATGGATTCTTATAATAATTGGAGCAGGAATTACAAGATATATTGGATATGAAGGCATAATGCCAATAAGAGAAGGAGCAGAATCAAATGAGTTTTTATCTTCCGATACATATGTAGTAGCCTTAGTTGATGGTGAAAAAAATGGACAGCCATTAAGAAAAAAACTAGAAAAAAAAGTTTTATTCTCAGAATACACAAATAATTTTTTTAAAATCAAAGACGATTTTAATAAACAAAAATTTACAATTGAATATGTAGATTTTATTGAAAATGTTGATTATGGTGTAATTCCAAATCAAAATGGTAAAGAATTTTTAAAAATTGTTGAAGCTTCTAGTGGAGATAGGCATGATCATTATATTGAAGAAGGACAGGTTTCTAATATTCATGGAGTTCTTTTTACTCTCAATAATAAAGTTGACGGTGCAATTAACTTTATCTCAGATGGATATGATTTATTTATAGAATCCTCATTTAACGGTTCATATTTAAGAATGATAGATCAGTTCTCTGATTCTGTTATAAAAAATGTTAGTGATGAAGTACAGTACAAAAGTCTTTATAATATTGCGGGTCTACAATTCGTTATTCCAGAACCTGTTGTCAAAGGAAAATATCAGTTAATTAAAAATGATGAGGAGGAAACCAATCAAAATATGCTAAAACTTAAAGTTTCATCTCAGGGCATAGATAAATATATTGAGTTGTCTGGTGGAAAAGGAATTGCTGATCAATATCAAACAATTAATGTATCTGGACTTGATTTTTCAATCAAATATGGCTCACTCCTTAAGACATTGCCATTTAAAATCAAGTTGAATGATTTTATTGCTGAAAAATACCCAGGAACTGAAAAGAGTTATAGTAGTTTTATGAGTAAAGTAACTGTAGACAGTGATAAAAAATTTGATTATGACATTTTTATGAATCATATTTTAAATCACAAAGGATACAGGTTTTTTCAAGCGTCTTTTGATCCTGATGAAAAAGGAACAATTTTATCTGTTAATCGCGATTTCTTTGGAACTCTAATTACATATATTGGTTATATTTTACTTTATATCGGACTTGTTGCTATAATGTTTTATGGTAAAACAAGATTTAAAGATCTGGGAGTTAAGTTAACTAAACTTAAGAAAAAAAGAATAGTTTCATCAATAGCGTTAATTTGCTTTTTTTCAAGCGTCAACTCTCAAAATGAATACACTCATCAGAATCAAAACTTGATATCAGATTCAATAATTAAAAATTATATCATTGATGAAAGTCATGCAGTAAAATTTGGTGAAATTGTTATTCAAGATGCTGGTGGAAGAATGAAGCCTCTAAATACTTTTTCTTCTGAATTATTAAGAAAAGTTAGTAAGTCTGATAATTATAATGGACTTAATTCTGATCAAGTATTCTTGTCTATTTTAAGAAATCCATTAGCATGGTATTCCGAACCAATTATATACATAAAAAGGGGGAATGATAGTATTAGAAATGTTATAGGGATCGATAGTAATAAAAAATATGCCTCATTTATTGATTTTTTTGATAACAAGGGCAACTATAAAATATCTCAGTATCTTGAAAAAGCATATAAATCATCTCTTCCTAATCAATTCGAGAAGGACTTTATTGAAACTGACCGAAAGGTAAACTTATTTTTTTCTGCTCTTCAAGGTGAAATTTTAAAAATCTTCCCAGTTCCTGATGATTCAAACAATAAATGGATTTCCAGTTCGGAAGTATCAACCGAAAATTTTAAAACTGTAGATTCATTATTTACAACAAATATAATTCCACTTTATTTAAGAGAATTGGATAAAGGATTGAGCTCTAAAAATTATGATAATGCTGATAAAATTTTAGAAAGTATTAAAGGTTTTCAAATTAAATATGGTTCTGAAGTATTACCCAATGAGGATAAAATAAAAGCAGAGATATTATACAATAAGTATGATATTTTTAAAACGCTCTTCTTGTATTACTTTTTAGCTGGTTTAATTTTCTTTTTGTTTATAATTTTTCAGATTTTTATTTCTAACAAAAAAATAAATCTTTTATTAAAGTATATTTTTATTTTACTAAGATCTTCTATTTTTATTTTATTTGTGATTCATACCCTAGGTTTAATTGCCAGATGGTATATTTCCGGCCATGCTCCTTGGAGTGATGCTTATGAGTCAATGATTTATGTTTCTTGGGCCACGATGGGTATTGGATTATTATTCGCAAAAAAATCAGACTTGACACTAGCCTCAACCTCATTTGTAACCTCAATGATTTTAATGATAGCTCACTGGAATTGGATGGATCCATCTATAGCAAATTTAGTCCCTGTATTAGATAGTTATTGGCTGATGATTCATGTTTCAATAATTGTTGGAAGTTACGGTCCATTTGCTCTTGGGATGATTTTAGGAATTGTTGCTTTAATTTTGATGATTCTTTCTACAAAATCAAATTCCAATCTAATTAAAAATAAACTTTCTGAAATTACTATCATAAATGAACTAGCCTTAACAATAGGTCTTGTAATGCTAACAATTGGTAATTTTTTAGGTGGAATGTGGGCAAATGAAAGTTGGGGAAGGTATTGGGGATGGGACCCCAAAGAGACATGGGCCTTGATTAGTATATTAATTTATGCATTTGTTTTACACATGAGACTAATTCCTAAAATGAGAGGTCAATGGCTTTTTAATTTAATGTCTATTGTTGCTTTCGCTAGCATTGTTATGACATATTTTGGAGTCAATTTTTATTTAGTTGGTCTTCATTCATATGCAAGTGGAGATAAGGTTATAACGCCTAATTTTGTTTATTATTCCATTTTATTTGTTTTTGTGCTTGGTATTTTATCTAAATTTAAATACAACAAGTTTTTAGTTAAATAAAAAGGAATGCTTTTTGTTTCTTACTTTTAATATATTAAATGAAGAAAATAGTAGTTCTTGTTTTTATTGTCTACTTGCAAAGTTCTTTTGCCCAGGTTGATAATAACTCACGTAAAATTGATTTAAAATCAACAAAAAAGTCTGTTATTATACCCCCTGTCATCAACAAAAATCCAAATTCTTTTACTTTTAAAAAAATAGAAAAAAAGGAGAATGAGGAGGGTTTTATGATTGCTAATAATGAATACTTTTTAAATCCAGGTGAATCAGTTAAGAAAAGATTAAATAATGAAAAAGAAAAGAACCCAAATAAATATACAGGTGACTCATACCTAGGTGATTTGAAAACTAGTTCAGATTATGCAAATATTTTATGTCGTGATTTCGAGTATGTTGACGGTGATCGTGTGTCAATTTTAGTTAATGATCAAATTGTAATTCAAAATTTGACTCTTAACTCAACCTTTAGAGGAATTAATTTAAAACTAGGTGAGGGATTTAATAAAATTGATTTTATAGCATTAAATCAGGGCGATTCAGGTCCTAATACAGCTGAGTTAAGAATATACGATGACAACGAGAGATTGATATCCTCAAATCAGTGGAACCTAGCTACAGGTGCAAAAGCTACATTAATTATTGTCAAACAATAATTTTATTACGTTTACTCTTAAAAGAAATTTGTTAGATTTGTTGTTTAACGACAATTAATTATGAAAAAATCGATTTATTTATTGAGTTTTTTATTTGTTTTTATTCTCAATGCTCAAAAAAACAAAAATGGGACCGTATATGACAAGCATCCAGCTATTGACCTTGTAGATGAATTTAATCAAGCATGGGTTAGTGGTGATATCGAAAAAGCTGCTTCTTTTTTAACAGATGATTTCAGAGTTAGAAATGGAAACAGTGTAAATAAGGACGATGAAGGAGCAAACAAACAACAAATGGTAGGAAATATGACCTGGTGGTATAATAATAATTCGTATTTAAAATTTACCAGAGATAATCCTGCATATCCTGATGCTATCGAATATAAAAAAGGAAAACAAATTTGGGTTCAAACCTGGGATAGACTATACGCTGTCAATAACCAAACAGGTGTAAAGTTTGATGACCCAATACATAGACTTTATCTACTTACTAATGATGCCAAAAAGATCAGATTAATTTTTGAATATAATAATCAAAATACATTTAGAAAGCGTAATGATGCTTGGCCTGGAAATGATATGAGGAATGGTGTTATTTACATGAACCATGAAAATATTAACTCAGTAAGAAAGTTACAATATGCATATGCTCATGGTGACGTTGAAAAAGCTATGAGTTATTTCCATGAAAATGCTTCTTTCAATGATATCAATGAATCTAAAGTTATGAATGCTGAAGAAATTTTAGCTAGAGATAGCGAAATGTTTGAGGGTTGGGAAGTTGAGTCTTTAGAGGAAGTTGGTTATCCGGATTACTTTGAGTATGATTGGAGAGAAAGTAAAGTTGTTGCATCCTGGTGGAGATTTAGAATGGTTAGAAAGTCTGATGGTAAGAAGCATATAAGATCGTCAGCCAAAGAAAGTTTGAAAGATTGGCATAATTTAAGCAATAAACTTTCTGAAAAGTTTTTTAATCAAGGTGTTGAAGAAATTCTAAATGAAATTAGTAATGCAAACTCTTAATAATATTCCGATTATTACTACAAATGAGTTTTACTCTGAAGGGTTTTCAAAACTTACTGAAAATGGAGCTAAAGTTTATCATTTTCCAATGATAAAAACAAGTAATTTAAATTCTTACGTAGATATTTCAAACTATAATTGCTTAATTTTTACATCTAAGAATGGAGTTAAATATTTTTTAAAAAACAATAATAAAATAAACGATAAAAAAATTATTACAATAGGATTGAAAACTGCTGAAGAGTTGAAAAATTACGGTTTTAAAGCAGATTATATATGTACTAGAAATTATTCAAATGAAATGTCTAATGAGCTAAAAAAAAATAATGTTTTATTAAATCAGAATTCATTACTAGTTCAAGGAAACCTTTCAAATAATTCACTATTTAATGAATTGAAAAAGTTTGCTAAAATTGAAAAACTAATTGTTTATAAAACTAATTACAATACAAAAAAAGATTCAAAACTTGATGATTTATTAAATGAGGAACCTTACGTAATTTTTACCAGCCCGTCATGCTTTGAGGCATTTAACAATCTTTATGAAACGAGAAAAACAAGACTTATTAGTATTGGAAAAACTACAACATCATTCATAGAAAGAAAAGGTTTTAAAACAACAACTACTGCAAAGATGCAAACCTATGAGGGAATATCTGAGTCAATTATAGATTTTATTAAAAAAAACAAACAATGAATTATCCGCAATCAAGACTAAGAAGACTTAGATACAATAAAATTGTTAGAGAAATATGTGAAGATATTAATATACTTCCAAAAGATTTAATTTACCCAATTTTTGTTTGTGAAGGTGAAAATATAAAAAACGAAATAAAATCACTTGTTGGTCAGCATCAAATATCCATTGATAATGTAGTTAAATTGTGTAAAAATTTAATTGATTTAAATATTAATAAAATAATTTTATTTGGTGTTGTAAATGAAAAAGATGAAACTGGCGATATCGCATGTAGCTCTGAAAGTATAATTCCTAAGGCTATTAGACAAATCAAAAAAATATTTGGTGACAAATTACTAATTATAGCTGATGTATGTAATTGCAGCTACACAACACATGGGCATTGTGGAACTATAAAAAATAATGATGTTGACAATGACTTAACTAACAAAACTCTTGCGAATCAAAGCTTGGTTTTAGCTTCTTCTGGTGTTGATATAATTGCACCCTCTGACATGATGGATGGAAGAGTAAAGCTTATAAGAGAAATTCTAGATAAAAACAGCTATGAAAAAATACCAATTTTCCCATATTCCGTAAAATATTCATCATCATTTTATGGACCCTTTAGAGATGCCGTTAATAGTGAATTTGCTGGAGGAAAAAGAGAAACTCATCAAATGAATTTTAAAAATTCATATGAGTTTATCAGAGAAATTGAACAAGACTTAAATGAAGGTGCTGATGCTGTTATAATTAAACCTGCCTTATCTTATCTTGACATAATAAGTAAAGTCAAGAGTAAGTTTAATGTGCCAACAATAGCATATAATGTTAGTGGTGAATACTCGATGGTTAAATCCTCAGCTAAAAATAATCATATAAATGAAATGGAAGTTATTATCGAAATAATGCATTCAATGAAAAGAGCAGGAGCTGATTCAATAATAACATACCACGCAATACAAATTGCTGAATATCTAAAAAATAAAAATGTATAAAAAAAGTAGAATAGCTTTTAATAATGCAAAAGAGAAGATCCCTGGAGGTGTGAACTCTCCAGTCAGAGCTTTCAAGAGTGTCAATAGCAGTCCAATTTTTTTTAAGAAAGGAATTGGAAGTAAAATGATTGATATTGATGACAACGAATATATTGACTGTATTTCTTCTTGGGGTCCATTAATTTTTGGACACTGTAATAATGAAATAATTAAATCTGTAAATGAAGCTGTAATCAATGGTGCAACATTTGGAGCATGTACACCAATTGAAACAGAAATGGCTGATAAAATTATTGAATATGTTCCTTCAATTGAAAAAGTTAGAATGGTAAACTCTGGAACCGAAGCTACTATGAGTGCTATAAGATTAGCAAGAGGTTTCTCAAAAAAAGAATTAATAATTAAATTTTCTGGAAACTATCACGGCCATGGTGATAGTTTCTTAATAAAGGCTGGATCTGGAGCATTTACATTAGGCTTACCTGATAGTCCAGGCGTTACTAAAAATACAGCAAAGGATACATTGACTGCAGAATTCAATAATCTTGATTCTGTTGAGAAATTATTTATTGAGAATTCAAAAAATATTGCAGCAGTAATTGTTGAACCCATCGCAGGTAATATGGGCTTGGTTATTCCAGAAAAAGGTTTTTTAGAGGGATTAAGAAAACTTTGCGATAGTTATAATTCTGTCTTGATTTTTGATGAGGTAATGACTGGTTTTAGAGTTAGTAAAGGTGGAGCTCAAGAATTATATGGTGTTAATCCAGATATTACAACTTTAGGAAAAATAATTGGAGGTGGACTTCCTGTTGGGGCATATGGTGGTAAAAAGCATATAATGGATATGCTCGCACCAGAGGGACCAGTTTATCAAGCTGGGACCTTATCTGGAAATCCACTGGCCATGAGTGCAGGACTTACAACATTAAAAATGCTTGATAAAAATATTTATTTAAAGCTTGAAGAAATTTCAAATAAAATACAAGTAGGTTGGGAAAAAAACATTAAAGAAACTAATACTAATGCTTGTGTTTCCAGAGTTGGATCTATGATGACTTTATTTTTTACTAACAAAAAAAGTATTAGAAATTACAATGATGCATTAGAATGTGACACAACTATGTATGCAAAATATTTTAAGTTAATGCTGGATATGGGTATTTATTTACCTCCCTCGCAATATGAAAGTTTATTTTTATCGTCAGTTATGACTGAAAAAGATATTGAAAAATTAATTAGTTCAAATAAAAAAGCACTAGAAATATTAAAAAATGAATAGAATTTTATTAGAAACTATTAATAAAAAAAATACATCTCGACCACCTGTATGGTTTATGAGACAAGCTGGAAGAATTCTACCATCATATAGAGAACTTAAACAAAAGCATCATTTTTATTATATGATGAAAAATAAGGACTTGGCAACTGAGGTCACTTTGCTTCCTATTAATGATTTAAAAGTCGATGCTGCAATATTATTTTCAGATATATTGGTTATACCTGATGCGATGGGACTCAAACTAGATTTTACTTCAAATGGTCCAAAATTTTCTAATGCTTTAAAAACTACAGGTAATAATATAATCAAATATGATTCATCAAAACTTAATTACGTATATGATAACATAAAAACAATTAAAAACAAAAATAATAACATTCCACTTATTGGTTTTTGTGGAGGACCACTAACCACATTCTTATTTATGTTCAGAGCCAAAGAAAATAATAAAAGCTTTAAGGATGCAATAAAGTTTTTTTATTCTAACAGAAAAGAAAGTATAAAAATAATTGAACAAATTACAGAAGCTTCAATCGATTATGCTAAAAATCAAGTGTTAAGTGGTATAGAAGTTTTTCAATTATTTGAAACATATTGCGGAGCTATTCCCTATAAACTTTATCAAGAAATTATATTGCCATTTTCAAAAAAAATACTGAATAGTGTAAAGGAAATGAATTGTCCCAACATTTTTTTTCCTAAAGATTACTCACTGGGTTTAAAAAGTATTAATAATGATATATGCGATTTTGTTAGTATTGATTGGCACATGTCTTTAAATAATGCACGGTATTTGGTAGATGATGGTGTAGGAATTCAAGGGAATATGGATCCAAGAATTTTGTACTACGATTTAGATAAAATTGAGAAATATTTACAATCATGCGTTGAATTTGGATCAAAAAACCGCGATTGGATTTTTAATCTTGGTCATGGTTTTTTACCTGATATTGATTACAAAAAAGCTCAGTTTGTAGTAGAATGGATTAAAAAAACCAACTGGAATAGATAAAATGTTAAGTAAAAAGAAATTATTAAAAAAATATAACCAATCAGGACCTAGATATACCTCCTACCCTCCTGCCACTTTTTTTGATTATAAATTTTCTAATTCAGATCATGAAAGACATATTATAGAATCTAATAATGAGAATCCAAGTAATATATCAATATATATTCACATCCCTTTTTGCCCTCAAATTTGTCATTTCTGCGGATGTACAACTGAATCTGGATATACTAAGCCTTTTTTAGAAAGATATGTTGATGCTGTAATAAAAGAAATTAATCATGTAGCTAAGAAAATTGATAAAAAAAGAAAAGTTACTCAAGTTCACTGGGGAGGTGGAACTCCTAATGCAATATCGTACAGATATATCGAAAAGATTACCAATAAACTTTATGATGAATTTGAATTTGCTTCTAGCTATGAAATGGCCATTGAATGTAATCCAGCTCATTTGGAATTTAGACATATCGAACTATTAAAAAAGTTTGGCTTCAACCGAATATCACTAGGAATTCAAGATTTTAGAGACGATGTTTTAGAAGCAATCAATAGAAAGCCTTCTAAACATCCAATAGAAGATATAGTTTCAAAAATAAAAATTGAAGGTTTTACAGGCACCAATATTGATCTAGTTTATGGTCTTCCATTGCAAACTATTAGTAGTTTTAAAAAAACAGTTGAAAGAGCAATTGAATTACAGACTGAAAGATTAGTAACCTTTTCATATGCTCATGTACCATCTGTTCTTCCCAGACAAAAAATATTAGAAAAAATTGGTTTTCCTAATTCAAATGATAAAGCATCTATGTATGAAGACTCATACAAAAAACTTGTAAACTCTGGATATATTTCTATTGGAATGGATCATTATTCACTTCCTGAAGATGAATTTGCTATTGCTTTAAAAAATAAGAACCTACATAGAAATTTTCAAGGATATTGTACTAGAGAAACCACTGGTCAAGTTTATGCATTTGGAGCTTCCGCTATTTCACAACTAAGTTCAGCTTACAGTCAAAATATAAAAAATGCTGCACAATATATTAAAGCAATCGAAACAAATAATTTGGCGATTTTTAGGGGTTACAGTGTGACAAAAGAACAAAAAGTAATCAGG
>CACDPE010000019.1 GCA_902554655.1 uncultured Bacteroidota bacterium | reverse complement strand
TATCAGTTTAATAGATAAATTCTCATTAAAAAATCATGTGATCTTTAGCAATGGCTTTATTCGTGAAAAAGATATCAAATATTACATGGGGGCATCTGAAATTATAGTTCAACCTTATACTTCTGCTACACAAAGTGGAATAACAGCATTGGGTATTTCATTTGAAAAAATTAATGTTACAACAGGGGAAGGAGGTATAAAAGAAATGATCAACAATAAAAATGGATACATATGCAGTAAAGATTATGAATCCATTTCAAAAAATATAATTAAAGCATTGAGTTCCAATAACTCAAAAAAATTAAAAAATTTATCAACCTTAAAGAAAAAATTTTCCTGGAATAATTTTTGTAAATCATTAATAAAAAAAATTAAGGTTTGAAAAAAATCATTTACACTGTTATAGTATTTATCAATTTAAACTTAAACTCACAAACTAATTATTCGGAAGCTTATTTTGCATCAGGTTGTTTTTGGTGTGTTGAGGCAATTTATGAGAGTCTAAATGGTGTTAGTGAAGTTCAATCTGGATACTCTGGTGGTAAAACAAAAAACCCTGATTACTACCAAGTTTTAACTGGAAAGACGGGCCATGCTGAAACAGTTAAAGTAATATATGATTCAAAAAAAATATCATTTAAAAAATTAGTTGAAGTTTTTTTTGCATCACATGACCCGACTACATTAAATCGGCAAGGTCCTGATATTGGAACACATTATAGATCAATTGCATTTTATAAAAATGACTCAGAAAAAAATATTATCAAAAATGAAATTCAAAGATTATTAGATAATAAAACTTATAAAAGAATTGTTACTGAAGTAACTAAATTTGAAATTTTCTACATCGCAGAGGATTATCATCAAGACTACAAAATAAATAATCCTAATAATCCTTATTTATGGAAAGTTTCAGTACCAAGAATAAATGATTTTAAAAAGAAATTTTCAGAATTACTAAAATAATTTTCTTTCAAAACGCTCAAATATTACAGTGTAAAATAAATAAGAAATTGTAAACCCAATTATAGATCCGATAATTATATCAGATGGGTAATGTACACCCAAGTAAACTCTACTATATGCTACAAGTGTAGCCCAAACGAATAATAAATAATATTCTTTTTTTCTATTCATAAACAAAATAAAAATTGTAGCAATTACAAAAGAATTTGAAGCATGTGCTGAAAAGAAGCTATAAAGACCTCCACAATCATCTTTGACAAAACGTATAAGATTTTGTATTTGATCATCGTGACATGGTCTCAGTCTTTGTATTGAATATTTAAATAAATTAGATAACTGATCACTAATGAATATTATAAAAACAATTGATAAAATATAAATAGAGTATACTTTATATAATTTATTTTTTTTTTGACTGGATTTTAAACTACGAAAGAGCAAGAAAAGCAAAAATAAATAAATAGGAATATGGGTAAACTTGTTGGTTATAATTAACCACAATTCATCAAATTTTTCAGAGCCTAAAGAATTTAGAAATATTAGTAAGTTTCTATCTAATTCTAATATTAAGTCCATATTATCTTAATCCGTACTTGTCAAAAAGATAAACCAATGATGCAATAGCTCCTGAACCCATTTCTAATTCTCTTTTATTGATAGCATCAAAGGTGTCAATTTCAGTATGATGATAATCAAAATATCTTTGCGAGTTAGGTCTTAATCCAGCTAAAACATTATTATCAGTCTTTAAATTGGCTATATCTGCACCACTACCACCTTTAATAAAAACATTTATAAAATATGGCGCAAAATATTTTTTCCACTCTAAAATTTTAATAAAATCATCATTATTTGTAGTAAAGGAAAAACCGAGAGGTCTAAAACCTCCTGCATCAGATTCAATAGCAAAAATATGATTTAAGTTTTGTCTATCAGAAACTTCTTTGTACTTAAGAGAACCTCTTAAACCATTTTCTTCATTTATATATAGTACTACTCTCAAAGTTCTTTTTGGAACATATTTAATTTTGTTAAAAATATTTAAAAGATCCATCGAATGAACTACGCCTGCACCATCATCGTGACTTCCATCTCCTATATCCCAAGAATCTAAATGACCTCCTACTAAGATAATTTCATCTGGAAATTCAGATCCTCTTTTTTCTGCTATAACATTATAAGACTGAGCATCTGGAAGTTGTTTACACTGTTGCCTAAAAAGAAATTTAAGATCAGGTTTAATTTTTAAAAGACTACTTAATTTATCAGCACCATTAGTACTAATAGCAGCACCCGGAATCCGTTTACTTGCAGGGAGGTCTCCATAAGTTAATCCTCCGGTATGTGGATAATCATCAATTCTTAAAGTCATTGATCTGACTATTACTCCAATAGCGCCATATTTAGATGCTTCCATTGCTCCTAGGGCACGCTGATCAACGGCTCTACCATATGCAGTGAAAGTGGTTATAAATTCGGGTTCCATAGGTCTGTTGAAAAAAACAATTTTACCATCAATCTTATCCTTACCCAATTCTTCAAGTTCTTTAAGGCTAAAAACCTCAATAACATTGGCCTTTAAACCAACTGATGGCGTTGCGACTGAACCTCCTAATGCAGCTATTGGAACATTAAAAGTAATTCCAGGCTCTGTCTCTATTAACGCAAATTCTTTAGGTCCCCTAACCCATCTTGGAACCATAACGGGCTGAAGCCATACTTTATCAAATCCAAGTTGATCTAGCTCTGATTTGGTATATTCAATTGCTCTTTGAGCTTCAAGAGAGCCAGAAAGTCTTCCACCAATTTGATTTGATAAATAGTCTAACCATTCATAAGCCTTGCTTTTGGTTAAAGAGGTATCGAAAATATTTTTAATAACAACATCATCTTGAGAATATGTTGAATTAAGAAATATGAAAAAAATAAATACTAATATTTTCACAACTTTTTTCCTGAGAATTTGGCAACTTCCTTTTCAGAGATCTGATCATTTTCGGAAAGTATAAATAATCTTTCAACAACGTTTCTAAGTTCTCTGACATTACCTTTCCAATCAAATGATTTCATTTTTTTCATACCTGTTTCATCAACAAATATTCTTTTATTTTCATACTGATTTGACAATAAGGATATGAAATGTTCAATTAAAATCGGTATATCATCTTTTCTATCATTTAATGGTGGAACATTTAATTCAATCACAGATATTCTATGATACAAGTCTTCTCTAAATTTATTCTCAGAAATCAACTCAGAAATATTTTTATTTGTAGCTGCAATAACTCTGGTATCAACATAAATGTCTTTTTCACTACCAACTTTTTGAATTTTATTTTCTTGAATAGCCCTAAGAACTTTTGATTGAGCTGACATACTCATATCGCCAATTTCATCAAGAAATATAGTGCCATTATTAGCAGCTTCAAATTTACCAGTTCTGTCTTTATGAGCAGATGTGAATGAACCTTTTATGTGACCAAACAATTCGCTTTCAATTAATTCAGAAGGAATAGCTGCACAATTCACCTCTATGAAAGGACCATCACTTCTCAGACTATTTGAATGGATTTGTCTAGCAACAAGCTCTTTTCCAGAACCATTAGGGCCTAAGATCAGGACCTTAGCGTTTGTAGGTGAAATCTTTTCAATTAAATTTTTAACATTGATAATCTGTTTAGAATCACCAATTATTTCATATTTACCTGATGTTTTTTTTGATTTAATTTTTGATTTCTTAACAGATTTATTTTTTAATGCACTTCTTACAGATGTTAATAAATTATTTAGATCTGGAGGTTTTTCAATGTAATCAAAAGCACCAAGTCTCATAGCTTTTACAGCAGTTTTTAAATCTCCATGTCCAGAAATCATAATGATTGGTATTGAATTATCATATGAAATAACAAATTCAAGTACGTCAATACCATCTTTCTTTGGCATTTTTATGTCACATAGTACTAAGTCATAATGTTGAGATTTAATTAATGAAATAGCTTCTTCACCATTTGCAGCCTCATCAAGTTTGTATTTAGAATTTTCTTCAATTAATACTTTTTTGAGTACTCTTCTTATTGAGTCCTCATCCTCAACAATTAAAATTTTAGACATACATCAATATACAAATTATGAAAACATATCTTTAACTTTTTCAAAAAAAGACTTATCATTTTTATCAGGTGCAGGTTTAAAATGTTCATCCTCTTTCATTTGCTCAAAAAAAGATTTTTGCTCCTTACTCAAAGTTTTTGGGGTCCAAACATTAACATGAACTAACAAATCTCCACTTCCATAGCTGTTAACTGATTTTAAACCTTTTCCTCTGAGCCTAAGAATCTTTCCTGATTGAATACCAGCCTCTAATTTTATTCTAACTTTTCCAGTTACAGTATCAATTTCTTTTGACACTCCTAAAACTGCCTCAGAAATACTAATGTATAAATCGTAATGTAGATTGTTACCCTCTCTCTTTAAATTATCATCCTCCAGTTCATTAATGAGGATCAATAAATCACCAGGAATTCCATCTGTAATTGGTTCATTGCCCTTCCCCGAAACTCTTAATTGCATACCATCTTCAACGCCAGGTGGTATTTTAACTTCTACCATCTCTTCTTTTAAAATTTGACCATTAGAATCAGATCCTGGTGGTTTGTTAGAGACAGTTTTTCCAATTCCTGAACAATTGTTACATGTAGTTGTTGATTGCATTCTTCCAAGAATAGTATTAGTTACCTGAGTCATTTGACCAGAACCATTACAAAACCTACATGAAGAATACTCTAAACCATCAGCTTGAATCTTTCTTTTAACTTTAATTTTTTTGTTAACTCCTTCTGCAATTTCTTTGATTGTTAGAGAAACTTTAATTCTAAGGTTTGTACCTTTTGATCTTCTTGATGATGATCCACCAAATCCACCAAAACCACCAAAGGCACTTCCAAAAATATCTCCAAATTGACTGAAAATATCTTCCATATTCATTCCACCAGAACCAAAACCTCCATTTCCCTGAAAAGCAGCATGCCCAAATTGGTCATATTTAGCTCTTTTGTCCTTGTTTCCTAGAACTTCATATGCTTCAGCGGCTAGTTTAAATTTTTCTTCAGCTTTTACATCACCAGGATTTTTATCAGGATGGTATTTTATTGCAGATTTTCTGTAAGCTTTTTTTATTTCACCTTCAGAAGCACTTTTACTTACACCTAATATTTCGTAGTAATCTTCTTTCATCAATTAGCAACCACAACTTTTGGATATCTTAATATTTTATCTCCAAGCTTAAAGCCTTTTTCAATTACATCAACTATTTTTCCTTTGTTTTTTGGTTTATCAGCTTTTATTTGGGTTATAGCTTCGTGTGATTCTGAATCAAATCTATCACCTTTTTTTACCTCAATTTGAGATAAACCCTTGGATTTTAAAATTTCATTAAACTTTGAATAAATAAGCTCAAAACCTTTAGTTAAATCATCATTATCGGTTTTTTTAAATTCAAGTAATGCTCTATCCATGTCATCAGAAATAGGTAGAAGTGCAGTCATCAATTCTTGAGAAGCAGTTTTAAACAATTCTAATCTTTCTTTAGATGTTCTTTTTCTGTAATTTTCAAATTCAGCAAATAATCTTAAGAATTTATCTTTCTCATCATTTACTTGATTATTTAGATCACTTATCTGATCTTTTAGTGTAGGTTTCTTTTTTGATTTCTTATCAGCCATTACAAATTAATTAATCTATATAACTCAAATTATCTGCCAAAATAATAATATGTCATAATGTCATGATTTTTTTTAGTTTGTCAAATTTAAAAACATAACCATTTTTTAAAAGTTTTTTCGGATATACTCTCTTATTATTTAAGATAATTTCATTGAAAAAATCAGAGATTCCTAAAATTTTAAATGGAATAATTGCCAAATAACTTGGAGTTGAAAAAGAAATTAAAGGCTTTTTATTAAGAGAAATAACTTTAGATTGCAATTGAGAATTCAATGATGGATTTGGTGAAACTAAGTTGAATATCCCTTGTAATTTATTTTCAATTATAAAATTTGTAGCACTTATCAAATCATCCATATGGATCCAAGATTGCCATTGAGTTCCATTATCTATCATTGGGTTAATTTTTAAATTATTAATTAAAATTAACTTTTCCAGATAACCACTCTCTTTTGATAAAACAATTCCAATCCTAAGTTTTGAAATTAATATTTTTGAGCTTGATAAGTTGTCAATTTCATCTTCCCACTTCTTGACAACATTGCCTAAAAAAGATTCACAATCATTAATAGAACTTTCATCTTGAAATTGGGAATTGTTATTCTCATAAATACCTATTGCAGATGCTGAAATAAAATGTTCTAATTTATCGTTGGTTTTTATTAATTTGATAAGTGTCTTTATTGAATTAACTCTAGAATCTAGGATTTCTTTTCTGTTTTTTTTTGACCAAAAAGAAAAAACATTTTTTCCAGATAAGTTAATAATTACATTAACTCCAACAATACTATCGTGATCAACTTTAAATTTTGTTGGATTCCAATGAAAATATTTTAATTTATGAGAATTCTTTTTTGAACTTAAATTTCTTGTCAAAATATTTACATAAAAACCATTATTGAGAAAAAAATTACACAACTTTTTACCAATAAATCCTGTTCCCCCTGCTATTAGTATTTTCATTTTTAATTTTCTTCAATATTTCTTCAAAGTTAATTTGTAATTTTACTTTAATCAAAAAAAAATGAATATTACTTTATCTAAAAATTCCAGAATTTTTAATGTAGATTTCTCAAATCTTCAATTCGGTCAAATTTTTAGCGATCATATGTTTGTATGTGATTATGTTAATGGAGAATGGTCAAATGAAAGAATTCTTCCATATTCTGACATAAAAGTAAGTCCATCATCCAGGGTTTTTCATTATGGTCAAGCAATTTTTGAAGGTATGAAAGCTTACAAAGATAATAATGATGGCATTTGGCTTTTTAGACCAGATGAAAATTTTAAAAGATTTAATATATCATCAAAAAGGTTAGCAATTCCTGAAATTCCTAAAAATATTTTTTTTGAGGGTTTAAGTGAACTATTAAAAATTGATAAAGAATGGATAAAAAAAGGAGAAGGTAATTCATTATATGTTCGTCCTTTTATTTTTGCTTCTGAACCTTCAATAAATGCTAGCGAAGCTAATGAGTATAAATTTATGATAATATGCACACCAGCAAAATCTTATTATGAAAATCAAGAAATTTGGGTAAAAATTGAAGAAAAATATAGTCGTGCGGCTAGTGGAGGTGTTGGATATGCTAAAGCAGCAGGAAATTATGCTGCTCAATTCTATCCAACTCAAATTGCTAAAGATGAAGGATTTCAGCAAATAATTTGGACTGATTCTAATAATCACAACCGTGTTGAAGAAGCTGGAACTATGAATCTTTTTTTTAAAATCAACGACACTTTAATAACTTCACCAACAAGTGACAGTATACTAGACGGTATCACTAGAAAAAGTGTTATTGATCTAGCAAAATCAATGAGTATAAATGTTGAAGAAAGAGATATAACTGTTGAAGAGTTATTGCTTGCTCATGAGTCAGGAAGTCTAAAAGAAATTTTTGGAACCGGTACAGCTGTTTCAGTACTTCCTATTAATGGGTTTGGTTACAGAGGAAAAAGATTCTCAATTATTTCTGACAATGAAAAAACATCAAGTAAATTAAAAATTAAGCTTAACAATATTCAATACGCTAAAACCAAAGATTTTAGTCATTGGCAATATAAAATTACTTAAAAAACTTACTAAAATTTGGTTTAAAATAATTTGGTCCTTTCATAACTTTTCCATCATATCGAAATATTGGATTTCCATCCAAACCCAGCTTACTCATATTACTTTTTTGAATTTCATCAAAAACATCTTCAATTAAATCTTGCATTCCATGTTCTAATATGGTACCACATAAAATATATAACATGTCGCCCAATGCATCAGCAACTTCAATTATATCTCCATTATTAGATGCTTCCAAATATTCTTTATTCTCCTCATCCATTAAATTATATCTCAAAGTATTTTTATTGACACCTAAATTTGCTAGTGGTGAACTATTGTAGCCAATTTTATAAGTTTCATGAAACTTTTTTACTGAATCTATTTGTTTTTTCATGTGGGATAAATTTGATATATCTTTGTAAAAATAATTAAATATGTTTAGCGAAGGACAGATTATATTTGCATTTTTATTTATAATTATATTTTCTATAATTATTTTCTTAAGCTACAAAAAGGATATAAAATTTTTGAATAGTACTTATAAGGGAGTAAAATGGGTTTTAGTAGGATTTGTAGTTTTTTTTATCCTTCTAGTATATCTTAAATCTTTAGTCAATGCTTAAAAATATAATTTTAATATTTATTGGTGGAGGGCTTGGAAGTGTATTTAGATTTTTAATTTCCAAAATAGATACATTTGAAAATTCATTTCCATATGGGACATTGTTTGTGAACATTTTGGGATCCTTTATACTTGGATTAATTATGGGAAGCTATTTGAAAAATACTAATATTAATCCCAACTACATTATTTTTTTCGGAACAGGCTTTTGCGGTGGTTTTACTACATTTTCTACATTCTCAGATCAAAGTCTTAGGTTGTTAAATTCTGGAAATATATTTATTTTTTTCTTATTCATAAGTCTTAGTTTGTTGTTAGGTATATCTGCAGTTTATCTAGGTTATTTTCTTTCTAAGTAATTGTTTTTCAGATTAATAACGCTATGTAATTAAGGATTTTTAAAAATTAATAATTCATTTTTATTAATTATTAAAAAATTTGTTCTAAAAATTTTGAATTTGATAAATATTGAGAGTTTGTTTATTTATTGTAAAGTAAAGGTTAATTAAAAATTATTTTTGAGTTTAATCAAAATTATTAATATGAAAAATTTATTACAAAAAACGATTTTAGCCACTGCGGCTTTTTTCTTTATGTTCAACATTCAAACAGTCAAAGCTCAGGATTTTGGTGCTGATGTTGTTAGCTCCTATGTATGGAGAGGTACTCAATTCGGTGCAGGTCCACACATTCAGCCTTGGATGGAGTTAGGTTCAGGTGCAATTACTGGTGGTATTTGGGGAAGTTTCCCTACAACTGGTGGTGATGGTGGACACGAATTAGATTTATGGTTATCTGCTGATTTAGGTCCTCTTGCGTTAACTGTAACTAACTACTCATTTCCTGGTGCTGATGGTACTTACACTACTGGTGGCGTATTCGATGGAGATCTTGAAGTTAGTGGTTCAACGAGTCTATTTGATACAGTTGATCTTACTGTAGGATACTTTACAGATTTAGAAGCATTATACATTGAAGCTGGATTTCCACTAGGCCCTGTTGGTGTTGCTGTTGGTTATGGTAGCGATGGAGATGGTGCATTTTACGCTGGTGGAGATAGTGGATTAGTCAATCTATCTTTCAGCGGTTCAAAAGATATTAAGATAACAGAAGATTACTCATTACCTGTATTTGGTTCATTTATTTATAATCCTGATGCAGAGTCAGCGTTTTTAGTATTTGGATTTAGTTTCTAACCTTAAATTTTAATATTATGAACTACATATCCTTATTATATAATAATATCACAACAACAGCTGCCGAAGTAAACGATGACTTTACTATACTTTGGATTTTAATTTCAGGTATATTAGTTTTCTTTATGCAAGCTGGATTTACTTTACTTGAATCAGGAATGACTCAAAGTAAAAATGCAGTCAATATCGCTATGAAAAATTTCATGGATATTTCAGTTGCTACGATAACTTTTTGGGTTATTGGTTATGGTTTGATGTACGGAGCTAAAACCGCAGGAATTATTTCATTAGGTTCAGATGTCTGGTTTAACCCAGGAGCTGGAGCTCATGATGTATTCTTCCAATTAGTATTTGCTGCTACTGCTGCTACAATAGTTTCAGGTGCAATTGCTGGAAGAACTAAATATTCAACCTACATCATTTTTACTGTATTTATGACTGCAATCATCTACCCTATTTCGGGAGGATGGCAATGGTACGGCGATGGTGCTTGGTTAGCAGACATGGGCTTTATTGATTTTGCTGGATCGTCAATCGTTCACGCTGTTGGTGGTGTGGCTGCGTTGGTTGCTGCTATAATGGTTGGGCCAAGACTTGGTAAATTTGGAAAAGACGGATCAGTTAATCCAATTCCTGGAAGTAATTTGCTTTTAGGTACTCTAGGAGTATTCATTCTTTGGTTAGGATGGTTTGGATTTAATGGTGGATCTCAATTAGCATGGGGAGGTGATGATTCAGTATATGCATCAGCCGTTGTAATGGCCACACAAATAGCTGCTGCAGCTGGTGGTTTAGGTGCATTAGTTACATCTTGGATTTGGTTTGGTAAACCTAGCTTATCTCAAACACTGAATGGATGTATTGCTGGTCTTGTTTCTATAACTGCTGGTTGTGGTAACATGACTTTTGGAGGTGCATTATTTGCTGGACTTGTTGGAGGTGTATTAGTTGTTGCTTCTATCGAGTTTGTTGAGAAAAAATTAAAAATTGATGATGCTATTGGTGCTTTTTCTGCACATGGAACAGCTGGAGTCTGGGGAACAATTGTTATTGGTCTTTGGGGTGTAGCTGATCCAATGGATGCATCAACTGGAATTGGTTTATTCAATGGTGGTGGTGCTGAACAATTGGGCACACAATTTATTGGTGCAATTTCTTATGTTGCCTGGGCTGCAGCTACAACTGCAATTGTCCTAGGAATCTTAAAGGCAACAATAGGATTAAGAGTATCTGAGGAAGTTGAGAGTAAAGGCCTTGATATCACAGAACATGGTGAAAAGGTTTTTGGAATTAAACCATAACAACTAATTTCAATTATTGATAAATTAAAGGCTACAAATTGTAGCCTTTTTTTTTGTAGAAATATAAATATTGTAATACTATTTTTATTGATATTAAAAAAAATATCATAAAAAAATATCTAATTCTTAAAAATGTATTATTAATAATTTATTTTTTATTTCTAAAATTTCTAAAAATTAATTTTACATAGTTAAAAAAGCATTAATTAGAAAATTTTTCGTAATATAAAGTTAGTTGTTTAATAAAATTTTCTAATACAAAGGGGCTATTATTAAATAGCCCTTTTTTCATTTAATCAATTTGTTATTATAAAAATCCAGTGCTTTTTCTGCCTTGTCTAAGTAATCTGTTGTTGACGAAGCATATATTATAGCTCTAGAAATATTGATTATGATATTATTTGTAGTTGATGTTGACGCTTTTACAGTATCTTCAAAATTACCCCCTTGAGAACCAACGCCAGGGATAAGTAAAAAACTTTTTGGTACAATTGATCTAATTTTTCTGAAAAAATCTGTTTTTGTAGCACCAACTACATACATGATTTTTTTTGAATTATTCCATCTTTTTGATTCTTTTAAAACATGAAGATAATTATCGTTATGTATCTGAAAATCTGCGGCACCTTTATTTGATGTCAGAGCTAACAGTATAACATATTTATTTTCATACTTTAAAAATTCTTTAACTGAATCATGTCCCATGTAAGGCGAAACTGTGACTGAATCAAAATTCATTTTTTCAAAAAAAGCTTTTGCATACATATTTGATGTGTTACCAATATCTGCTCTTTTGGCATCTGCTATTGTGAATAATTCAGGATAATAACTGTTTAAATAATCAATTGTATTTTCTAAGTCTTTCCAGCCATTTGATCCTCTTGCCTCATAAAATGCAGTATTAATTTTAACTGCTATAATTTTTTTATGTAATCTGTCAATTAATGATTTATTAAATTGATATACTGGATTTTCCAGTTTTAAAAGATGTTTTGGAATTTTTTCAATATCAGTATCTAAGCCTAAACACAGGAATGATTTTTTTTGTTTTATATTATTTTCTAAATCGGATAATTTCATTTTTTAAAATGTTTCATTTTCTTTCTTCATTAATTCCGTATTCTGAGCAATTTTTAATTCCTCAATCAATTTGTCAATATCACCATTTATTATGTTTTGAAGATCATATAAAGTTAGATTGATTCTGTGGTCGGTTACTCTCCCTTGTGGATAATTATATGTCCTAATTTTTGCTGATCTATCTCCAGAGGAAACCATCAAACTTCTTTTCTCTGAATCTTCTTGTAATTTTTTACTTAATTCGAGTTCATAGAGTCTTGTCCTTAAAACTTTTAATGCTTTTTCTAAATTTTTGTGTTGTGATTTTTGATCCTGACAACTAACAATTATTCCGCTTGGCTCATGGTGTAATTTTATGGCAGAGTAAGTTGTATTAACAGATTGACCACCTGGGCCAGTTGAAGTTGTTCTTTCAATCCTTACATCCTGCATGTCAAGTTCAACATCAAACTCTTCAGCTTCAGGGAGAACCATCACAGTTGCAGCTGATGTATGGACCCTGCCTTGAGTTTCCGTTTGAGGTACCCTCTGAACTCTGTGAACACCAGATTCATATTTTAAGGTACCATAAACATTTTCACCATTAACCTCTATAATTATTTCTTTGAATCCACCTGCTGAACCTTCGTTTAAATCAACTATATTGACTATCCAGCCTTTTTTTTCACAATATTTTGAATACATTCTAAACAAATCACCTGCAAAAATACTTGCTTCATCTCCCCCAGTCCCAGCCCTCAACTCCATGACAATATTTTTTGAATCATCTGGATCTTTAGGAATGAGCATAAATTTTAAATCCTCTTCAATTTGATAAATTTTTTGTTTATTCTCCTCTAACTCAGAATTAGCAAAATCTATCATTTCTTTATCGGTTTCTTCTTTTATTATTTCTTTGGCTTCGTTAATGTTTGATATCAATAGCTCATATTCTGATTTCTTATCAATAATTTCTTTTAAATCTTTATACTCTCTAGATATTTTTATGTACTTTTTTTGATTAGATATAATATCAGGTTGAATAATGAGATCTGAAAGTTCATTAAATCTTTGTTGGATAATATTTAATTTATCAATCATTTAATATTCAAATTTTCCATACTTTGAAACTATGGTAAGTTTCTTTTTTTTAGATGACTCTACTTTTCCAATTATTTTAGCATCAATATTAAAGGACTTTGAAATTTCGATTATCTTACTTGAGTACTCCTCATCAATATATATTTCCATTCTGTGTCCCATATTAAAAACTTGATACATCTCTCTCCAATTAGTATTTGATTCTGATTGAATAAGCTTAAAAACTAGAGGTGTATCAAATAAATTATCTTTAATTATGTGTAAATTATCAACAAAATGCAGGATTTTAGTTTGAGCTCCTCCACTACAGTGGACTATTCCATTTATTTTATCTCTGCCAATTTCTTTAAAAATCTTATTAATAACAGGAGCATATGTTCTAGTTGGAGAAAGCACAAGCATCCCTGCATTTAATGGAGAATCTTCAATATTTTCAGTTAGATTTTTCGACCCAGAATAAACTAAACTATTTGACAGTGAATTATCATAAGTTTCAGGATATAACTTACCAATTTTTTTATTAAACACATCATGTCTAGCCGAAGTTAATCCATTGCTTCCAATACCACTATTATAAAAATCTTCATATGTAGATTTACCGAATGAAGAAAGACCAATTATCACATTGTTTTTTGAAATATTAGCGTTATTAATTACATCTTCTCTTTTCATTCTGCAAAAAACTGTAGAATCAACAATTATAGTTTTAACTAAATCTCCTACATCTGCAGTTTCTCCACCGGAGGAAATAACATTCATTCCAAAATTATTGAGTTTGGTAATTATTTCTTGATTTCCATCAATTATACATTTTATAACTTCGCCTGGAATTAGCTTTTTATTTCTACCTATTGTTGATGAAACAACAATATTTTCTGTTGCACCAACACATATCAGATCATCAATATTCATTATCAATGAATCTTGACTTATACCTTTCCACACAGAGATATCACCTGTTTCTCTCCAATACGCATACGCCAATGATGATTTCGTACCTGCTCCATCTGCATGCATAACTAAACAATAAGAATCATCGTTTGTTATAACATCTGGAATAATCTTGCAAAAAGATTTTGGAAACAGACCTTTATCAATATTTTTGATTGCATTATGAACATCCT
>CACDPE010000018.1 GCA_902554655.1 uncultured Bacteroidota bacterium | reverse complement strand
GTTTTTTTCACAAATATTAGTAATTAAAGACTAATTAGAAGCAATAAACTTCTTTGGAGTTGTTCCAAACTTATTTTTGAAAGAACTTATAAAATGGCTAGATGTGCTATATCCTAAATGAATTGCAACCTCATTGACATTGTAATTTTTTGATGTTAACATTTGTCTTGCTACATTCATCTTATGTTCAATTAAATAACCATAAACAGTATTGCCATAAACTTGCTTGAAACCTTCCTTTAAATTTTTGACTGAAATTTCAACTTCATTTGATAAATTAATTAATGATGGTGGGTCCGCCATTCTATCAATTATAATTTCTTTTGCTTTTTTAATCTTTTTTACATTATTATCATCAGATAAAAACGGACACAGATCCACATCAAGATTTGTTGATGCATTAAAGTAAACACTTAAGAGCTCAAAAATTTTTCCTTTTAAGTATAAAGATTTAACGTTACTACCAATTTTTTCATTTAAAAGTTGATTTAAAATAGCCAACATTGAAGGAGACAATGGTTTGTCTTTATAAAATTTCTTATTTATATTATTTTCACTTAAAAAAGGAATTGTTTCAGAATCTTTTGAAAATAAGCCATGTAATTTTTCAATACTAATTAATAGACTAATTAATCTCGTTTCAGGATCAATTCTAACATCTACCGGAAGTGGATGAATTGGATTGTATAACAATATAGAAATTTCATTTTTTAATGGGAGACAATAGCTACCATTATTGTAAATAAAATTACATTCACCTTTTAGACAAAAATGAAATTGAATAAAATTTGTCTTAGTTTCAAAAAAAATTGATTTTGTTTGTTGATCAATATTTGAAAATTTAAATAGAATGAGATCATCATCAATCTTGTAATTATTTTCAGAACTAATTTCAATTTTTCTCATTTTTGGATTTGTAAAAATAATTAATTAACTATTTTGATAGCTAAAATAGTAAATGCAAAATTACTAACTTTTTCCAGAAATTATTGTGATGTTAAAGTCTTATTGTTGCGTGATTTTTTTTATATTAAATAATTGTGATTTAGAAAATAATATTTATGAGTAAAAATATTTTAGCATTAATTATATTTTTTGTGGTAAATCATAATAATTGTCAGTGGACCAGTTTGATAAAGGATGATTTATCTAACTGGGAAATAAAGCAGGGTGATGCTCAATTCAAATTAAATGATGGAGTTATATCTGCTGTGTCAGTATTAAATTCACCAAGTACTTATCTAGGCACAAAAGATTTTTATTCAGATTTTATTTTAGAATTTGAAGTTTTTGTTGATAAAGGCCTCAATTCAGGAGTTCAATTCAGAAGTTTAATTAATAAAAATGCTAACAGTAGAAATAAAGTTTATGGATATCAATGTGAATTAGACACAGATGAATTTAGACGATGGTCAGGTGGTATTTATGATCAGTCAAGAAGAGGGTTGTTTTTATATCCTCTAACATTCAGTAAAAAAAGTAGAAATGCATTTATAAATAATCAATGGAATAAGTTTAGAGTTGAATCTATTGGTAATGTAATTAAAACCTGGGTTAATGGTATACAATGTTCATATTTAATTGATGATACATCTGATGAAGGATTTATTGCTTTGCAAATACATAGTATCAATAGTAAAGAAAATGTGGGGAAAAAAGTTATGTGGAAAAATATCAGAATTCTAAAATCTAATCTTGAAAATAATATGTGGGGTGATCAATCTCATGTTAGAATTATTAATAATATAAATAATTTTTTAAGTGTTGAAGAAATTCGTTCTGGTTGGAAGTTTTTGTTTGATGGTAAAAGTGGTAATGGATGGAAAAGCGCTAAAAAAAATTCTTTTCCTGAAATTGGTTGGGAAATTAATGATGGCATATTAAAGGTATTAGAGTCAGATGGTACTGAATCAAATTTTGGAGGTGATATTATTACTGTTGAAAAATATTCAAATTTTGAATTTGAACTTGATTTTAAAATATCAAAAGGAGCAAATAGTGGGATTAAATACTTTGTTGATCCTAAAAAATATGATGAAGCTGGCTCCTCTATAGGGCTAGAATATCAAATTATTGATGATTTTAATCATCCAGATGCAAATAAAGAAATTAGTGTGTATGAATCAAATGGAAATGAAAAAAAGTTAACAAAAAAATATATTAAAACTAACCGAACAGTCGCATCTCTATACGATTTAATTGAAGCAGAAAATTTAATGGAGAGTAGATCAAAAAGACCTGTAAGACCAAATTCATGGCACAGAGCGAGAATAATATCAAAAAATGGTCATGTAGAACATTGGTTAGATAATATTAAAGTATTAGAATACAATAGATTTTCTCAAATGTTTAAATCTTTAATTAAGTATTCTAAGTATTCTATATTTGAAGATTTTGGAAGATTAAATCACGGACATATTCTTCTTCAAGATCATGGAAATGAAGTTAGTTTTAAAAATATTAAAATCAGAAAATTAAAATGAAAAATAAAAGACGAAATTTTATAAAAAAAACATTGTTGTCATCTCTCGCATTTAGCTCATATAGTTTCGCTAATTCTTTATCTGCAAAATCATATAGAAAAATAATAGGGTCAAATGATAGAATTAAAATTGCTTTCCAAGGATTAGGAAGAAGAATTCCTGGTCTTCTAACTGGAGCAATCTCTCAACAAAATATTGAAGTTACTTACCTATGTGATGTAATGGATAATCAAATAGCTAAAGCTTCAAAAAGATTTTTTGATTTAACTGGAAATCAGACCAAATCAGAGAAAAATATTCATAAAATATTTGAGGATAAAGATGTTGATGCAATTATTATGGCTACGCCTGATCATTGGCATGCATATGGAGCTTGTAAAGCAATGGAAAGTGGAAAACATGTTTATTTAGAAAAACCTTGTAGTCATAATATGATGGAGAGTGAATTGCTTGTTTCTTATCAAAAATATTTTAACAAAGTAGTTCAAATGGGAAATCAGCAAAGATCCTCACCTCATACTATTGAACTTGTTAAAAAAATAAATAAAGGTGCTATTGGAAATACTTACAAGGCAACTGCATTTTATTATAGTAATAGACCAAGAGTTCCCAATCAAGTTTTAGCTCCAATTCCAGAGGGTTTAGATTGGAATTTATTTCAGGGACCTGCCGTAAGGAGAGAATATACTTTTAATACTTGGGATTATAACTGGAGGTGGTATGGATGGGATTATGGCACTGGTGAGGCTGGTAATAATGCCACTCATGAGTTGGATATTGCCCGATGGGCATTAAATGTAGATTATCCAAATCATGTAGATGTTTATGCAGGTAAATACCATTTTATTGGCGATGGTTGGACTATGTATGATACTATGGAAGCAAAATTTAGGTTCGATAACGGAAAAACAATTACATGGGATGGTCAAAGTAGAAATGCATTTCAAAAATCTAAACAAGGAGGAAGGGGAACTAAAATATGGGGGTCGGAGGGTACAGCCTTTGTTAATAGGGCAGGCTATCAGCTGTATAATTTAAAAGATGAGTTAATATTTGATAGTTTATCGTTTGAAAATAAGAACAGATATTCATCTGGTGGAAATATTGGTAATATGACAAATCTTCATATGAAAAACTTTTTTGAATCTATTAGATTTGGAGTGAAGTTAACTTCTCCAATCTCAGATGCGGTCATCAGTCAAAGCTTGGTTCATTATGCAAATGTTTCATACAGATCCAATCAATCTTTATCAATAGATACAAATTCAAAAAAAATTAAAAATAAAAAAGCAATGAAATTTTGGTCTCGTGATTATGAGAAAGGTTGGGAAATAAAAAACCCAAACTAGTTCGAGTCAAGAGCTTTAAGACGATCTAAAAGTGGGGGATGAGAGTAGTGAATAAAAACATAAAGTGGGTGAGGGTATAAATTTGTCAGGCTATCTACAGAAAGTTTTTTTAAAGCCAACTTTAAACTCTCACCATTATAAGTTTTTTTAGCAAAATCATCAGCCTCAAACTCATTCTTTCTGCTAATTATATTTCCAAATATTCCAAGAATTAATCCAATTGGGCTGAAGAGAAGACTAAATCCAATTAGACCTAAATGAAATGCATCAATTTCTGCACCAAGTGCTTTAGAAATCTCCGGTAATTTAGTACATAACTCAAATAAATAACACATTAATCCAATTTGAATGATAGACATGAACATTCCTTGCTTAATGTGATTTTTTTTGTAATGTCCAACTTCGTGAGCTAAAACAGCAACTAATTCTTCCTCTGTGTGTTTTTCAACAAGAGTATCAAAAAGAGCAATTGTTTTTTTGGGTCCTAAGCCTGAAAAATATGCGTTCGCTTTTGAAGATCTTTTTGAACCATCGATTATAAATATATTTTTTAGTGAATAACCAATTTTCTTTGAATAATTCTGAATTTTATCTTTAAGATTTCCATCTTCTAGTGGACTGAGTTTGTTAAAAATTGGAACTATTAATGTAGTATAGAACATACTCATTAAAATTGTAAATAATGAAAAACCTATCCACAACCAAATCCAAAATCCTTCATTAAAAGAGTCGTATAAAAATATAGCAGCTCCAAGTAAAAAACCACCAATTAGGATTGACATAAATGTTCCTTTAATTATGTCCATTAAAAATGTGTTCAAACTAGTTTTATTAAATCCAAATTTTTCTTCAATAATAAATGTAGAGTAATAGCTTATTGGAATACTAATAATCATATTTATTAAATAAAAAAACAAGAAGAATATTGCTGAATGTAAGAATGAAGAACTATAAATCTCATATAAATAATCACTTACATACCCATAGACACCTGTTGCCAAAATTATTAAGGTTAAACTTGTAGTAATAATAGATGATATTAGAGTAACTTTTCCTTTCGATTTTTTATAATTTTTTGCTTCTAAATATTTTTCTTTATCATAAAAATCTTTTAGTTCATTTGGAATTTCATTTTTCCAATTTTTATCGTTTACATAATCCAAAATAGCTGAGAAGACAAAGTTCAAGATTATTAATGAACAAAATAAAATTAATAAATGTGTTGACTCCATATTCGATTACGATAAATTCAAGTATACTAATTTTTTTTAAAAAAATTCCAAATTTCATTTACCAAATTTGAATATGATCTCAAAACATTATGAGCTCCATTTTCAATTCTTAAATAAAGAATTTCTTTTTGATCATCGCAGTCCGAAAAACTGTATAGTCTATTAATACCGCTTTCATCGAAGTTTTCTCCAACAAATTTTTGGTCAGATTTTGAACAGTTAAAAAATGTAGACCAGGTTTGAACACTTTTTAAAGCATCTAAAAAAATGTGGGTTCCCGGACCATTTCCTCCGTTGATTGGAATAATATTGTCTTTGACTCCATTTACTTGAAAAATAGAAATAGGTTGTGTGTCCTTTTTCATTGGCATACTGATCATTAATTGACTAACAATAGGCGCAATTGCTTTAAAATGATTAGTTTCAATAGCTAATTTATTAACCATTCCTGATCCATTGGAATTCCCAATTGCATATATTTTTTCAAAATTTAAATTTGAATAATTCCTTAGTTCATTTATTATTAGATTAGTGAATTCTACGTCGTCAGCTGTAGAGGATTCAGATCCTAAATTCCATGAGTTTTTGTGACCCTGTGGATAAATTCCTATAAATTCACCGTTATCAGTGAATTTTTTTAAAATATTAATCCAGTTAGAATTTCTTCCACCATTTCCGTGATAAGCAAACACAATTGGATATATTTTTGAAGAATCAATTTCAGGAGGTGTCTGTATCAATACTGATCGTGAAAAGTTATAACCACTAATTTTCTGCGTAATAAATATTTCTGTAGAAGAAATATTTTTAGTAATTGAATCGGATTCAGTTTTTTTACATGAAATTAATAGACATAAAAATAATATTTTAATACAAGTTTTAAACATATATGGTTTTAATTAGTGGAGTCGGAGGGAATCGAACCCTCGTCCAAACGACTGAAATTTTAGGTTTCTACAAATTTAGTTTTCATTTAATTTTCGTTAGTATTCTAGCTGAAAACTACATAAATACTACTTATCTTCAAAATTTCAGATGACTATTGAAGAAATAGTTATCCTATGTTAACATAACAGTGCCTCTATGAAATGATTGTCAACAAAAAAAATTTCGAGGCATCTCGCTTTTCTACCTTGTAGAACGTGGCTAGACTTACTATAATTCAGTCTTAAGCAGCAAGAGCGTATTTATTTTCGCCATTTAAAAGTTTTAGTTGATATTAACGAGCTGTAACTAATCGCTCGATTTGCTTACTAATATTACTAGATCGCTGTCAAATCCAGTCGACCCCAAAATTTCAATGAACTAAATAGGGTGCAAAAATAGTAAATCTGATTACATAACAGATTTTAATAACAATAATTTCTCAAGAAGAAATTTTAATTTATCAAGTTTCAACATGTTTTTTCCATCACTTTTAGCTATTGATGGATCAGGGTGAGTTTCAATAAAAATACCATCAACACCAGATGCAATTCCAGCTTTTGCAATTGTTTCAATTAACTCAGGTTGACCACCTGTTATACCGCTATGTTGATTTGGCTGTTGAAGTGAATGAGTTATGTCCAAAACAACAGGAGCAAAACTTTTCATTTTTGGAATTCCTCTAAAATCAACAACTAAATCTTGGTAACCAAAAGCGCTACCTCTCTCTGTTATAATTACGTTGTTGTTTCCAGATTCTTTGACTTTCTGAATGGCAAATAACATTGAATCTGGACTCATAAATTGCCCTTTTTTTATATTCACAATTTTTCCAGTTTTGGCAGCAGCTACAATTAAATCAGTTTGTCTTGCTAAAAATGCAGGTATTTGTAAAATATCAACGTAATCAGCAGCATATTCTGCATGTACAATTTCATGAATATCAGTGGTAGTTGGTACTGAAAATTCATTGGCAACTTTTTTTAAAATTTCTAGAGCTTTTTGGTCTCCAATTCCTGTAAAACTATCTAATCTACTTCTGTTTGCCTTTTTGAAACTTCCTTTAAAAACAAAATTTATTTGAAATTCTTTAGCAATATCATTGATCTCATCACATATTTTAAAAGCCATTTCTTCACTTTCAATAGCACATGGACCAGCAATTAAGAAGAAAGATTTTGTATTTGTAATTAATTCATTAAGATTAAACATCATTTGCAAATATTATGTTTTTTTTAATAATTCATACAATCTATTATCCTCTAATCTAATAGTTTTTTTAGGGTTTTTAGAGATCAAATCATAATCATGAGTAGCCATTATAATTGACGTTCCATTTAAATTAATTGTGTTTAATATGGTCATAATTTCCATACTTGTAGCAGGATCTAAGTTCCCTGTAGGCTCATCAGCTAAAACTAATTTGGGGTTATTTAATAATGCTCTCGCAATACTTACCCTTTGTTTTTCTCCACCAGAAAGTTCGTGAGGAAATCTATTTGAATAATCATTCATTTTAACTTTTTCTAAAACATCATCTATTCTTTCTTTGATTTTTTGTTTGTTTTTCCATTCTGTTGCTTTTAAAACAAATTCTAAATTTTTTGAAACAGATCTGTCTGGCAGTAATTTAAAATCTTGAAAAATAACACCAATTTTTCTTCTCAGAAAAGGTATTTCTTTTCTTTTGATTTTAGTTAAATTATATTCAAGTACTATAGCCTCTCCGATGTTGATAGGCATGTCTGCATATATTGTTCTTAAAATACTACTTTTACCACTTCCAGTTTTTCCAATCAGGTAAATAAAATCTTTTTCATTCACTGCTAGATTAATATTGTTAAGATTTTTTTTATTATTTATTTTAATTTCTACCTTATCGAATTGTATAATTTTTTCCATTAGAATAATTACACAAAGTTATTAATTCATTTATTTATTCAGTTTTTTTTTAACAATTCTAAAAAATATTGTTATAAGTATGATTAAATCTAATATATATGGAAATAATTAATCATATTTGCCAAAAAAATTTTTATGTGCGGAATTGTTTGTGCTTTGAATATTAATCAAGATTCTTCCAAGTTGAGAAATCATGTTTTGGAAATGTCAAAAAAATTAAGACATAGAGGTCCTGATTGGAATGGTATTTATTGTGATGATAATGTTATACTTGCACACGAAAGATTAGCTATTGTTGATCCAAAATCAGGAAAACAACCTTTGTTTAGCAAAGATCAAAGATATGTTTTGGCAGCCAATGGAGAAATCTACAATCACAACGAATTAAGGAATTTAACCAAGGATTTTGAGTATCAAACTAATTCTGATTGCGAGGTAATAATTTCTTTGTACAAAAAGTATGGTGAAAAATTTGTTGATAAGATGAATGGTATTTTTGGTTTTGTTATATATGATAAGGAATTAAATGATTTTCTTGCAGCAAGAGATCATATGGGAATTATTCCATTATATATTGGTTGGGATAAAAACAACACCATTTTTATTTCATCTGAACTGAAAGCATTGGAAGGTAAATGTATTAAAATTGAAGTTTTCCCACCTGGCCATTATATGACAGGTAAAGATTTAAAATATAAAAAATGGTATGATAGATCATGGACTGATTATAATAATGTAAAAAGAAATAAAACAAGCTTAAATGATTTAAAATTGGGATTGGAAAATGCTGTTCATCGTCAATTGATGAGTGACGTTCCATATGGCGTTTTACTGTCTGGTGGCTTGGACTCCTCGATAACATCAGCTCTCGCGAAGAAGTTTTCGAAAAATAGGATTGAAAATTTCGATAGATCTGAGGCTTGGTATCCACAACTACACTCATTTTCTGTTGGGTTAAAAGGATCGCCTGATTTGAAAGCTGCTAAATTAGTATCTAAACACATTGGATCAATCCATCATGAAATAACTTTTACTGTCCAAGAAGGTCTTGATGCAATTAGGGATGTAATTTATCATATAGAAACCTATGATGTAACAACTGTGAGAGCTTCAACCCCAATGTATTTAATGGCAAGAGTCATTAAGTCAATGGGAATTAAAATGGTTCTTTCTGGTGAAGGTGCTGATGAGTTATTTGGAGGATACTTATATTTTCATAAAGCTCCAAATCCTGAAGAATTTCATAAAGAAACTGTCAGAAAGCTTGATAAACTATATCAATATGATTGTCTGAGAGCAAACAAATCACTAGCTGCATGGGGTATTGAAGGAAGAGTACCATTCTTGGATAAAGAATTTATTGATATTGCTATGAATGTAAATCCTGCTGACAAAATGATTACAAATGAAAGAATGGAAAAATGGGTGGTTAGAAAATCGTTTGAAGATTATCTTCCAGCTGAGGTAGCTTGGAGACAAAAAGAGCAGTTTAGTGATGGTGTTGGCTACAGTTGGATTGATAGTTTAAAAGAATTAGTAGACAATGAGGTAAGCGATAAAATGTTTGAAAATGCATCCGAAAGATTTCCTTTTCAAACACCTCAAAATAAGGAAGAGTATTTTTATAGATCTATTTTTGAATCACATTTCCCTTCACAAGCTGCAGCTGAAACAGTTCCGTCAGTACCCTCAGTTGCATGTAGCACTCCGATCGCTCTTGAATGGGATAAAGCTTTCAAAGACCTTAATGATCCATCAGGTAGGTCTGTTTTAAATGTGCACAAAGATTCTTATTAAAAACTCTCTTATAAATTGTTAATAACTTAGGGTTATTCTTTCCTGTTAAACCCTATTATTTATAGCCTTTTAAGGTATATTTGCAATAGGTACAACTAATTATAAAAAAAATTAATGAGTAAAGATCAAAATCAGCAGTATTCTGCTGATAGCATACAGGCCTTAGAGGGCATGGAACATGTTAGAAAAAGGCCTTCAATGTACATTGGAGATGTTGGTGTAAGAGGTCTTCATCATTTAGTTTATGAAGTCGTTGATAATTCCATTGATGAAGCTATGGCAGGGCATTGTTCTAAAATATCAGTTATTATTAATGATGACGATTCCATTTCAGTTGAAGATGATGGTAGAGGTATTCCTGTTGGTATTCACCAAAAAGAAGGTGTTTCTGCACTCGAGGTTGTAATGACAAAAATTGGTGCGGGAGGTAAATTTGATAAAGACTCCTATAAGGTTTCAGGTGGATTACATGGTGTTGGAGTTTCAGTCGTAAATGCACTTTCCGATCACTTAACAGCTGTTGTACACAGAGATGGTAAAGTTTGGCAGCAGGAATACGAGAAAGGAAAAACATTATACCCAGTCAAAGAAGTTGGTAGAACAGATAAAACCGGTACTATTGTAACTTTTAAGCCTGATTTATCAATTTTTAAGGATGTTGAAAAATATAATTATGATACTCTCTCAAATAGAATGAGAGAATTATCATTTTTAAATAAAGGAATACATGTTTCATTAACTGACAAACGGAAAAAAGTTGATGGAGAATTTTTAAATGAAGAATTTCATTCTGAAGAAGGATTAAAAGAATTTATAAAATTTCTTGATGAAAATCGTGAGCCTTTAATTCCTGAGGTTATTGCAATTGAAGGAGAAAAAAATGATATACCTGTTGAAATTGCTATGGTATACAACTCTTCATTTAATGAAAATATTCACTCTTATGTTAATAATATTAATACGCATGAAGGAGGAACACATTTGTCAGGTTTTAGAAGAGGTTTAACATCAACTTTAAAAAAATATGCTGACTCATCAGGCCTTTTGGATAAAGTAAAAGTAGAAATTGCCGGGGATGATTTCAGAGAAGGATTGACGGCAATTATTTCAGTTAAAGTTGCTGAGCCACAATTTGAAGGACAAACAAAAACTAAATTAGGTAATAAAGAAGTTAATTCCGCTGTATCTCAGGCTGTTTCTGAGATGCTTGAAAACTATTTGGAGGAACACCCGTCTGAAGCAAAAACGATTGTTGATAAAGTGATTTTAGCAGCACAAGCAAGACATGCTGCCAGAAAAGCAAGAGAAATGGTTCAGAGAAAAACTGTAATGGGAGGAGGAGGTTTACCTGGTAAACTATCTGATTGCTCAGAACAAGATCCTACACTATGTGAAATATTTTTAGTTGAGGGTGATTCTGCAGGTGGAACTGCGAAACAAGGTAGAGACAGAAATTTTCAAGCTATTCTTCCTCTCAGAGGCAAGATTTTAAATGTTGAAAAAGCAATGCAACATAAAGTTTTTGAGAATCAAGAAATAATAAATATATATACAGCCTTAGGTGTAACAGTCGGTACAGAAGAGGATAGTAAAGCATTAAATCTCGAAAAATTAAGATATCATAAAATTGTAATTATGTGTGATGCTGATGTTGATGGTAGTCATATATCAACGCTTATTTTAACTTTTTTCTTTAGATATATGAGGGAATTGGTAGAAAACGGACATGTTTACATTGCAACACCACCTCTTTATTTAGTTAAAAGAGGTAGTAAAAAAGAATATGCGTGGAATGATGATGATAGAGATAAATTACTTGACTCTTTTGGTAATGGAGCTTCTATTCAAAGATACAAAGGTCTCGGTGAAATGAATGCAATTCAACTCTGGGATACAACTATGAATCCAGACTCAAGAACATTTAGAAAAGTTACAATTGAAAATGCTGGTGAGGCAGATAGAGTTTTTTCTATGCTAATGGGAGAAGATGTTCCTCCAAGAAGAGAGTTTATTGAGAAGAATGCTACTTATGCTAACATTGATGCTTAAATTACACTAATATGAAAGTAACTATTGTAGGTGCAGGAAATGTAGGTGCAACTGCCGCAGATGTAATTGCTTCAAGATCAATAGCAAGTGAAGTTACTCTTCTAGACATAAAAGAAGGTTATGCGGAGGGTAAGGCTTTAGATATTATGCAAACTGCAACAACACGAGGTTTTAATACTAGAGTTGTTGGTTCAACATCAGATTATTCCAAAACATCTAATTCTGATGTTGTTGTAATTACATCTGGAATTCCAAGAAAGCCAGGTATGACACGCGAAGAATTAATTGGAATAAATGCTAAAATTGTTAAAGAGGTTACTAAAAATATTTTAGAATATTCAAATAACCCAATTTTTATAGTTGTTTCTAATCCAATGGATTCTATGACTTACCTTGCCTTAAATTCCTCTGGTTTAGATAAAAAAAGAGTAATTGGAATGGGTGGTGCTCTCGATAGTTCAAGATTTAAAACATACATATCACTTGCTTTAAATAAACCAGCAAATGATATTCATGCTATGGTTATTGGAGGTCATGGCGATACAACAATGATTCCATTATCTAGGTTTGCAAAATATAATGGTTTATCATTATCTAACTTTTTAAGTGAAAGTAAAATTGATGAAGTTGTTAAATCAACAATGGTTGGTGGGGCTACTTTAACAAAGCTACTGGGAACTTCAGCATGGTATGCTCCTGGTTCATCAATTGCATATGTTGTTGACTCTGTTTTGAATGATCATAACAGGATAATTCCATGCTCAGTTTATTTAGATGGGGAGTATGGATTTTCTGATATATGTATAGGCGTACCTTGTGTAATTGGTAAAAATGGTGTTGAAAAAATAATTTCACTTGATTTAAATGAAAAAGAAAAAACAATTTTCTCTAAAAGTGTTGATGTGGTTAATTCTATGAATCAATCTCTACTTAATCATCTCTGATATTTTATATATATTCATTATTTTGTTTCTGAATTACTAAATCATATATTTGCTAGCCAAAAAAACAGAATTATGCATAAAAATGGTCTTGTAAAGTTTATTGCAATTGTCTTTACATTAATAAGTATTCTTCAGATTTCTTATACATATGTTGTAAATAAGGTTGAGAAAGATGCTGAAAATTATGCCATATCAAAAATTAATTCCAACGAAAAAGAGTTTTTGGTAAAAAGAGATCAGCTACAACGAATTTATCTTGATTCAGTTTCAGATATTTCAGTTTTTGGTTTTACAACTTACAAGGGTGCTAAAGCAAAAGAATTGAATAAAGGTCTTGATCTAAAGGGTGGAATCAATGTTATTCTTCAAATTTCGGTAAAGGATATATTAAAAGGATTAGCAGAAAACACTAATGACCCTGCATTTAATAGAGCTATTGATAGGGCAGATGAGTTACAAAAAAGTTCTGACGATACTTACTTAGAATCTTTTTTTATTGCTTTTGAAGAAGATGAATCCAATAGACTTGCCTCACCGGACATATTTGCCAATAGAACGTTGAGTGATGAGATTAATTTTGAAATGAATAATAGTGAGGTTAAATCAATTATACGTTTAAAAATTGATGAGTCAATTACCTCTGCTTTTGAAGTACTTAGAAAAAGAATAGATAAATTTGGCGTAACACAACCCAACATACAAAGACTTGGAAATTCTGGAAGAATATTAGTTGAATTACCAGGTGCCAAGGATGTAGATAGGGTTAAAAACTTATTACAAAGTACAGCTCAGTTAGAATTTTGGACCACAGAAAAAAACCAAGATTTTTTCAATTTCTTATCCCAAGCTAATCAAGTTATAATCGATTTAGAAAAAAATGAGGATGATATCCAGCAGAATGATAATGAAACATCTGAAATTGATGATTTATTAGCAGATGTTGAAGTCAAATCAGATTCACTCAACTTACAAAAGAATCCCCTATTAGATTTAATTGTTGGAACTGGTTTCCAAGGCGGACCGGTTTTAGCTCAATTTAATTATAATGATCAAACTTTAGTAGAATCATATTTAAATAATCCAAAAGTTAGACAATTACTACCATCAAGTAAAAGATATACTAAATTTTTATGGGGTATCCCTGACCCAGATACAAATATTGTTGACTTGTATGTTTTAAAGTCTAATAGAAATGATATTCCACCGTTAAGTGGAAGTGTGGTTGTTGATGCTGCTCAATCATATGATCAATTTGGAAATGCAGCTGTTTCTATGCAAATGAATGGTAAAGGTTCAAAAATTTGGGAAGATTTAACTGATCAAGCCTATAAAAATTCTAGTAATATTGCAATTGTTTTAGACGAGATTGTATATTCAGCTCCTGGTGTTACCAATGGTGCAATTACTGGTGGTAGGTCAGAAATATCTGGAAACTTTACTTTAAATGAAGCAATTGACTTGGCAAACGTCCTCAGAGCTGGTAAATTACCTGCATCTGCTGATATAATTCAATCTGAAGTCGTTGGACCATCATTAGGAAAAGAGTCCATTGATAAAGGTATTAATTCCTTTTTGATAGCTCTATTATTAGTTTTGGCTTGGATGATTTTTTATTACGGAAGAGCAGGATTGTATGCTGATATTGCTTTAGTATTAAATATTGTTTTGATTTTTGGTTTTTTATCTGGTCTTGGTGCTGTGTTAACACTACCGGGTATAGCAGGTATAGTATTAACAATTGGAATGTCTGTTGATGCAAATGTTCTAATTTTTGAAAGGGTCAGAGAAGAGATCTACAAAGAAAAAGGTTTGAAACAATCAGTTTCTGATGGATTCAGTAATGCATTGTCTTCAATTTTAGATGCAAATATAACAACTGGTCTTACCGCATTAATTTTATTTATTTTTGGATCAGGACCAATTAAAGGTTTTGCTACAACATTATTGATCGGAATATTAACATCATTATTTACAGCAATCTTTATAACTAGGATGCTTGTTGAAAGACATATTTCCTCAAATAAAGAGTTGTTTTTTTCTTCTTCAATCACGAAAAACTTATTTAGAAACTTAAAGATTAGTTTTCTTTCAAAAAGAAAGGTTTCTTACGTTGTTTCAGGATTTTTAATTTTTGTTGCTTTGGGTTCCTTGTTTACAAAAGGGTTAAATCAAGGAGTTGATTTTGTTGGTGGTCGTTCATATGTAGTTAGATTTGCTGAGCCCGTTCCACAGCAAGATATACAAAGTAAACTTGTTGCTTCTTTAGGAAATGCTGAGATTAAAACATTTGGATCTGAAAATCAGTTAAAAATTACTTCAAATTTTAAAGTTGATGAAACATCAACCTCAGTAGATGATGAAATACATCAAATTTTATTTTCTGATCTCTCAGAATATATTGGAGATATAAGTTTGGATGATTTTGTTAATGGAAGCGAAGAAAAACAGGTCGGAATAATGTCTTCTTTTGGTGTTGGACCAACAATTGCTGATGATATTAAAAAGAACTCTTTTTTAGCTGTATTTGGTTCATTAATCATTGTATTTCTTTATATATTGTTTAGATTCAAAAACTGGCAGTTTTCATTAGGTGCAGTTTCCGCTGTTTTTCATGATGTTCTCGTTGTTTTAGGAATATTTTCTATTACATATACATTTATGCCATTTGACATGGAAATAAATCAAGCATTTATTGCAGCGATTTTAACGGTAATTGGTTATTCATTAAATGATACAGTAGTTGTCTTTGACAGAATTAGAGAGTATAGAAATATTAATAGGTCTTGGGAAGTTACAAGAATAGTAAATTCAGCTTTAAATAGTACACTAAGTAGAACACTAAATACATCTTTTACAACTCTTGTTGTATTAGTATCAATTTTTCTTTTTGGAGGTGAATCAATTAGAGGGTTCATGTTTGCTTTAATTGTTGGAGTTCTTGTCGGTACTTATTCCTCAGTTTTTGTTGCTACACCAATTATGTTTGATACTTTAAAGAAAAAGTTTATTTCCTAAACTCTTTTAAAGAATCTCTAACATTTTTATTTTTTTCAAGAAGACCTTGAGCCTCTTTTCTTGATATTTTCAGCTCATTTATAAGCATTTTTTCAGCTCTTTCTACTAATTTATTATTTGATAATTGCATGTCAACCATTTTATTACCCAAAACTTTTCCAAGTCTAATCATAATAGTTGTAGATATCATATTTAAAACAAGCTTTTGAGCAGTACCAGATTTCATTCTTGTACTTCCTGTAACAAACTCTGGTCCTACTATGATTTCAATAGGTATTTCAGATACTTTTGAAAGAGGAGAACCTGAGTTACATGTAATACAACCAGTTAGTATTCCTTCAGAATTACATTTTTTAATAGTTGAGACAACGTATGGTGTGGTTCCAGATGCAGCAATCCCGATGACAGAATCATTATTACCTATATTATAATTTTTTAAATCTTTCCATCCTTGAGATAAACTATCTTCTGCAAATTCTTGTGATTTTCTTATAGCATTATCCCCACCAGCTATTAAACCAATAACTAAACCATCTGAAACACCAAAAGTTGGGGGACATTCAGAGGCATCTAAAATACCTAATCTACCACTCGTACCAGCACCTATATAGAAAAGTCTACCACCTTTTTTCATTCTTAGCTCAATTCTTTTAATAAGTTTTTCTATATCATTAAGTTTTTTTTGAACTGCAGCTGCAACTCTGTGATCTTCTTCATTTATAGATGAAATAATTTCACCAACAGATTTTTTTTCTAAATCATCATGATTTGAAGGGGTTTCTGTTATTTTTTTGAATGTCATAATGTTATATCAAAATAAATAAATTAAAATCAATAGTAATAATTAGTTAATGTTAATATTTTTTAATGAGTAAGTA
>CACDPE010000017.1 GCA_902554655.1 uncultured Bacteroidota bacterium | reverse complement strand
ATCATACATTAGACCTGGGTGAGATTTAGTTGATATAAATTTTAAACTCATATCAATTTTATCTGAATTAGAGGTTCTGACCATAAACATGTATTTATCACCGACTCTTTCTCCATTGATTTTTTTTTGCAAATCAATATCAAGGTTTAAAATCTCAAAACCTTTAGTCAATTTTAATGAAAATAAGTTTGAGTTTTCTCTTATCTTATTTTCATTATTATTTAAATTAAAATATTCAAAATTAAAATTTATTAATCCTGCTTCAATTGAATCAAAAATCAAATTTGACAGATTTAAACTAATTTTATTAAAAATAGATCTAAACTTATAATTATCCTTGGCCGATATTAGCCCTGAATTTAATCCACCATAATAATTGTTAATTGTTTTTTGATCATATGCATTATTAATAGTTGAATATAACAGCGTATGATTAAAGCCTAATTTTTTGTTATTATTGGTGACATTGAAAGAGTTTTTAGAAAAAAAGTTTCTTTTAAAATAGATATTAATTGCATCCTCAAATTTTACATTTAATTTAGATCTCTCATTGAAAACATCATCTTTTGATTCAAAATCATCAATTGAAATGGTGGTCAAACCTCCATTCTCATGCTTTTCTAATCTTTGAGAAACATAAAACATTTTAGACCTAAATTTTTCTGAATTATAATTGTAAGTAAAATTGAAATTTTTAGATCCTGAAAGCGAATTTTGATATTTACCAAGCGATCTAAGTGCTTTAAATGATAATGAAAAATTAAGTTTTCTATTAACATTAGTTGTGAATAGAACATCTGTTAACTGACCTTGTGAATATACTGTTTTAAATAACAATTCAGTAACGGGATATGCAACATCATAAAAATAAATATCATCTTCAAATTGTAAAATTGTTTTATTTGCATTAAAGCCAATACTTGGATAATTTGATTGTTCTATTTCATAAGATAGATTATTATATACTTGACCTACATTATTTGGTTTAATAAATTCGAAATTATCTTTTCTTCTATAATTAAATTCATATAATTTACTGATATTTAAAGTTGTATCTAATAAAATAGTATCTCCTTGAAAATTAAATTTTTTTATTTTATTTATATCAAAATTAAAGGCTTCAATTGACATTGAATCACCAAGATTAGAAAACGCCTCATTTAGTTGTCCCCCATTAATTTGAGCAAAAGAATTTATTGTATAGAAAAACATTAGCAATAAGTAAATAAATCGCACAGATAATATGTTTAAGTTGATAAAATAAATACTAATTTAAGGAATGAAATATGATAAAAAGGTATAATAACAAAATTTTGGTATGTGGAATTGATGAAGCAGGAAGAGGAGCTTTGTCTGGACCAGTTACAGTATCAGCTGTTATTTTACCAAAAGAATATTATAACCCTGAAATAAAGGATTCAAAAAAATTAAGTCCAAAAAAAAGAATTGAACTATTTCACATTATAAAAAAAATTGCTTTAGATTACGCAATAATTGATGTTGATAATCAGAAAATTGATGATTTAAATATCTTGAAAGCTACTTATTATGGTATGAATAAATCAATTGAAAATTTAAAAATTAAATCAAGCATTTACTTAATTGATGGAAATAAATTTCAGCCTAAAATGAAGATTAATCATAAATGTATAATTGGTGGTGACAATATTTTTCAAAGTATTGCTGCAGCGTCAATTTTAGCAAAGGTTCACAGAGACAATTACATGAAAAAAATTGATAAAATTTACCCTCAATTTGATTGGAAAAATAACAAGGGTTACGGTACAAAAATTCATATTGATAAAATAAATCAATATGGTTTATGCCAGTTCCACAGAAATAGTTTTAAAATAAAGAGCAAACAATTATCAATAAAAATTTAGTTTTTTAATTTTACAATAGATTGAAAAAACATTTAATAATATTTTTTATACTATTTAACTCATGCTCAGAGAATCTGACTGAAAAATTAAATCCAATTTATAAAATTCCTGATAACCCAATTTCAGTATTAGTCATAGATGATATTAATCAAGTCAATGATGATGAAAAATTATTAATTCAGAACTTTTTCGAAATAAATCTTTTTGAAGAAGAAATAATTAGAGCAAAAAAAAAGTTAATATATAGTGAACATAAAGTTGGAAAAGATGATGTTGGAAAAATGATCCTAACTGAAAAATCTGATGAAATTTTAAATATTAACGTAACTGACTCAATAAATTATGACAAAAAAACAATATTTATTTTTGAACATAATGGTGATAAATATTTTTTAAAAAAAGATTTAGATTATAATATTATTTCAAATAATAAGTTTTTGATTGAGAACTATATTAGAAACTCCAGCTTCAGTAGTAACTCTAATTCTAAGAATTTTTTTGATTTATTTAAAATAAAATCAAATAATATTTCTGTATTAATTTCAGAAAATTTTAACTCAAACAAATTAAATAAACTCAACATAAAAGTTGATGAAATTTCAGATTGGATAAATTTTGAGTTTGAAATTAAAAACAATGAAATTGTTATTATGGGTTTATCAAAAATTGACAAAAAAATTAGAAATTCATTAATTTTCAACAAGATAAAACCTTCAAAAAGTGAAATTTATAAATTAATACCTGAAAACTTTGTAAAATTTAAATCTTACGCTGTAAATGAACAATTTTTTATGAATTTTAATGAAATAATAAATCAAAATACCACAAAGCAATTTAATATAGACTCCGTCTTTACTACTAGCAGTGAAGTTGCTACATTTAATAGTGTAACAGATACAATCATCATATTAAATAATAAATTATATGATATTGAAAAAAATAATATTTTAAATTTTGAAAAAAAATATAGAGATTTTAAAATATATAAAAATGATACAATTACTACTAGCATTAATGAATTTGATGAATTTAATTTCTTAAACAAAAAGATATTTATTTCACAAATAGATAATAGAATTTTAATTTCAAATAAACTTAATTCTATTGAAAAACTAATTGCTGGAAACTATAATAAATCAGAGCTTTTATATAATAATGAATTAAAAGAATATATTAAAAATATACCCTCAAAGAACTCAGTAATTGAACTCATTAAAATTAAAAAATCAAAAGAAATATATGATTTATGGATTAAATCTAGTCAAATACAAGATTCAATAATTTACACTTCTTTATATAACTCTCCAATCATTAATGATTTCAAGAAAAATCAAACGGAATTGATTTTAACTAAATCATTTGAAAATGATATTAAATTAGGTCCTCAAATAATAATGAACCATAAATCAGGTAAAAAAAATATAATTTTTCAAGACGAAAAAAATCAGTTAATTCTGATAGATTTTCTTGGAAATATTTTATGGACTAAAAAGTTTAATAAGATATCAAGCAAAATTTTTCAAGTAGATACATATAAAAATCAAAGACTTCAATTTTTATTTACAACAAGCAATGAGTTAATTTTATTGGATATAAATGGAAATATTGTAAAAAAGCTTGAAGGTAAAAACAAAGATTATTTTGAAAATCTTTCAGTATTTGATTACGATTTGGATAAAAATTACAGGTATATTTTTCAGAGCGGAAATAATTTGAAAATGTATAATTCTGACTTTAAAATTGTTAAAGGTTTCAAGAAAACTAAGTTAAATTATGGTTTGAAAGATCCTGTAAAACATTTAAGAATTTTAAATAGAGATTATCTTATTTTAAAAAAATCGAATGATAAAATATCTGTACTGGACAGAAGGGGTAATGTGAGAATTAAAGTGCCTGATGAGCTAACTTTTAGCACCAACCTTTACAAGTATAACAATGGAATGATAGGATTAAGTAATAATGAAAAAATAATTAGAATAGATATTTCTGGAAAATTATATGATCAAACCTTATCAAAAAATGAAAAGGATCTGTGTGCAGTCAATGAAAGTAAGGTTACTTTTGGTTTAAATAAACTTTTAGTAGATGGAAAGGAATTTATACTTCCTTATGGCAATTATGATAACTTAAAAATTCATGGTTCTCAAGAAACTAATTTTTACTCAATTTATGATAAGGATTCCAAACGAATTTACTTGTACGATAATCAAAAAATAATTAATGGATTTCCAATATTTTCAAATAGTAACATAGATTTTAATTCAGATAACAACAAAATTGATATTGTATTTTTAGGAGATAATGACGAAATACAGCTTTATTCAATCAGATAATAGTCGCACCAAAATTGTCTGAAAAATTTTTAATTAAAAGACTCTTTACATCATCAATACTAATTGAATTACCAATTTCTTTTTTTACTGATGTCACATTTCTATTGTCGAGACCACATGGTATAATTCCATCAAAATATGATAAATCGTTTGTGATATTTAAGGCTAATCCATGCATTGTTACCCATCTGCTTACCTTAACTCCCAGAGCACATATTTTTCTTTCATTGTATTTACCGACATCAAGCCAAACACCAGTTCGATTAGAGCTAACTGATGCTTTAATATTAATTTTTTTTAGCGTCTCAATAACTGATTTTTCTAATAACCTCAAGTATTTATGAATATCAGTAAAAAAATTTTCTAAATCAATAATTGGATATAATACTAACTGACCTGGCCCATGATATGTAATATCTCCTCCCCGATTTGTATGATGAAAGGAAATGTTATTTTTTTTAAGTAACTCTTCTTTGTAGAGAAGGTTATTTACATCACCGCTATTTCCTAAAGTATAAACGTGATTATGTTCTACAACTATTAAATAATTTGGAGTTTCAATATTTAAATTATTTCTTCTATTATTTAATTTAATATTAATTATTTCTTGTTGTAATTTTTTTTGAATTTCAAAACAATTTTGATACTCTACCTTACCAAGATCTTTAACAATAATATTTTTATTTTTATTCAACAAATTATTTTAATTATAAAATTAAAAAACATATGGGTAATGTTCTTGTTATATCATTATATTTGAAAAAAAATGTCAAACCTCTCTGAACAGGAAATAATTAGACGTGAAAAACTAGCAAAAATTAGAGAGCTCGGGATAGATCCATATCCTGCGGAACTCTTTAAAGTTTCTCATTTAGTTAATGAAGTCAAAAAAAATTTTAAAGAAAATTCTAAAGTTATAGTTGCTGGTAGATTAATGTCAAGGAGAATCCAAGGAAAAGCAAGTTTTGCTGAACTTATGGACAGTTCAGGAAAAATTCAAGTTTATTTCAACAGAGATGAAATATGTCCTGAAGATGATAAGTTTAAATACAATGATTTTTATAAGAAATTATTAGACATTGGGGATATAATTGGAATACAAGGAAAACTTTTTACAACTCAGGTAGGTGAAAAAACTATATTAGTTGAAGATTTTAAACTTCTGTCAAAATCTTTAAGACCACTACCCCTTCCAAAAACTGACAGTGAAGGAAATAAATATGATGAATTTAATGATCCTGAACAAAGATATCGAATGCGTTATGTTGATCTAATTGTTAATCCGCATGTAAAAGAAACCTTTTTAAAAAGAAGTAAAGTAGTTGATTCGATTAGAAATTTTTTAACTGATCTTGATTATCTTGAAGTTGAAACTCCAATATTACAACCCATACCTGGAGGTGCTGCTGCTAGACCATTCATAACTCATCATAATGCTTTAAATATCCCGTTATACCTCAGAATTGCTAATGAACTTTATTTAAAAAGATTGATAAAGAAGCATTTGATATTTGGAGTAAAATAGTTGATAACTCAAAAATTATTTTAGGCAATAAAAAAGATAATTTTTGGGAAATGGGAGATTCAGGTCCTTGTGGTCCTTGCTCAGAAATTCACATTGACTTAAGGCCTGAGGAGGAAAAAAGAAAAGTAAAAGCTGTAGATGTAGTAAATAAAGATCATCCACAAGTTATTGAACTATGGAATCTAGTTTTTATCCAATTCAATAGAAAATCAAGTGGAAAACTCGAAATTCTTCCCCAAAAACATATTGATACAGGTATGGGTTTTGAAAGGTTAGTCAGGGTAATTCAAAATAAAAAATCAAATTATGATACGGATATATTTTTAAATATCATAAATGAGATTGAAAAGTTGTCTGGGAAAAAATATGGTAATGATAAGAAGAGTGATATAGCTTTTAGAGTTATTTCAGATCATTTGAGAGCTGTATCTTTTTGTATTGCAGATGGTCAAATCCCTGGAAATTCAGGACCTTCGTATGTTGTAAGAAGAATTTTAAGAAGGGCAATTAGATACGGTTATACTTTTCTAAACTTTTCTGAACCATTTATATTTAAATTAGTTGAAATTATTTCTGAACAATTTAAGTCTGTATTTCCTGAAATTGACAAACAAAAATCAAATATTAAGTCAATTATAGAGCAAGAAGAGAAAATTTTTTTAAAAACTTTATCCCATGGAATAAATAAGTTAAATAATGTTATTGAAAAAGCTAAAAGTGAAATTATATCAGGAAAAGATGTCTTTGAACTTTATGATACTTACGGATTTCCTGTTGATTTAACATCATTGATTTTGAGTGAAAACCAAATGAAATTCGATGTTGTTGACTTTAATAAGCACATTGAACAACAAAAAATTAGATCAAGAAAATCATCTATTTTGAAGACTTATGATTGGAATATTATCATTAAAGATGAATCTTCTTTATTTGTGGGTTATGATTTAATATCAACAACATCAAAAATTAAAAAATTTAGAACAGTTGAAACAAACAATGAAAAATTTATTGAAATAGTTTTTATCCAAACTCCATTTTATCCTGAGGGTGGAGGTCAGGTAGGGGATGTTGGAAAAATTGTTTCAGAGTCTGGTGTTTCTATCGAAGTTATAGATACAAAAAAAGAAAATGAAGAAATTATTCATGTAATTTTAGATACTAATATTGATGAAAAAGTAGAATATAATCTCATTGTCGACCATCAAAAAAGAATGAATTCATCTTGCAATCATACTGCTACTCATTTACTCCATCAAGCACTTAGAAATATATTAGGGTTGCATGTAGAACAGAAAGGTTCTCTTGTGAATAGTGATTATTTAAGATTTGATTTTTCTTACAATAAAAAATTAGAATCAAATCAAATTTTAGAAGTAGAAAATTTTGTTAATAATAGAATTAATGAATCACTAGAATTGGAAGAGAATAGGGAAGAAAATTATGATAATGCTATTAAGAAAGGTGTTGTTGCCTTATTTGGAGAAAAATATGGGGACAAAGTTAGATCCATTAAATTTGGTGATTCATATGAGTTATGCGGTGGTACACACGTTAAAAACACTCTATCACTAAGAGTATTTAAAATCTTATCAGAGGGTTCAGTCGCTTCTGGTATTAGAAGAATTGAAGCTATTTCAGGATATAATGCCGTAGAATTTCTTAGAAAAAATTCTATAGAGTTATCAAAGATTGGACAATTAACTTCCTCAAAGTCTAATATTTTTGAAGGAGTTAAATCAATACAAAATGAAAAGAAATCACTGGAAAAATTAACTAAAAACTTAGAAAGTAAAATTTTATCAAATACTTTCTCTGAATTAGTATCAAAAATTGAAAAGATAAGAAATGTCAATTTTTTAGTTTCCAAAGTTGATTTAAGTACATCTAATATGAAGTCTTTATGCTTTACCTTTAATCGAAAAGTTGAAAATTTATTTTTAGTTCTATTTTCGGAATCAAGTAATATTTCTGTAGTATGCTATATTTCAAAATCAATAGTCGAAAATAAAAAATTAGATGCCTCCAATGTGATTAAATCAATATGTAAAGAAATTGATGGAGCTGGAGGAGGTCAACCTTTCTTTGCAGAAGGCTCAGGTAAAAATAAAGTCTCAACTGAAAAAATTATTGAATTATCGAAAAATTTTTTATGATTGAGATGGATAAGTTTCTAAAACTTTATTGACAAAGTTTGATATTAATTCGTCCCTAGAAAGCTTCCCAGAATATAATGACCCTGATCCACTTGCTTTCCAGATCAAGCTACCATTTTTACTATCAATAATATCAATATACAATAATCCAGTAGTCCGAGTGTATGGCTTGTAGTTTTGGTCGTAAGGAAATCCATACCAGCCATAGTTAAACCTGTTGTATGTTTGATTTATGTAAATATCTTCTCTTGATTTAGTTGAAATATTTATAATGAGATCTGGATTTGAGGAGAAGCTATATCCTTTGGATTTCATATTTTCTTCAATGGATTTTAAAATTCTTTTTTTATCAATATCAGAAATGTTTATTTTTTCAATTTCTTGTTTTGAAAATGCAAATGTTGAATATTTATTAAAATCTACAGTTGAATCATAATCACTAAAAACTTTGACAGAAGAGCAAGAATTTAGTATAAAAATTATTGAAAATAAACTAACAAATGATTTCACAAGAATTGAAAATCAATAATTATGCCTAATACTAAAATAATTGTACCGTTATTAATACTTTTATATTAGTGAATAATTTTACTTTTTCAAAATATCTTTCATTAATTATAATTCTAAGTATTGTTTTTTCAGGGTGTAGTTTAAAAAGATATAATATTAAGCGATCGATTGTTAAAAATAATTTTAATAAAGTAGATCAACTTAAGAGATTTCTAAACAATATGAATTCAGATGAAAGAAAAAAATGGTATATAAAAACATATTCTGATTTTGCAATTCAACAGATGAAAAAATATAAAATACCAGCAAGTATAATTCTTGCTCAAGGATTAGTTGAATCTGGTGCTGGAGCTAGTACACTAGCTTTAAAATCTAATAATCATTTTGGAATTAAATGCCATCAGAATTGGAGAGGAAAAAAAGTTTATCACGATGATGATGAAAAAGGTGAGTGTTTTAGAAAATACAAAAATCCAATTGAAAGTTATAAAGATCATTCAGAGTTTTTAACTACAAGAGGTCGGTACTCTTTTTTATTTAGATATTCAATTAGAGATTATGTAAAGTGGGCAAAAGGTTTACGCAAAGCAGGTTATGCTACTGATCCAAAATATGCAGATAAACTAATTAAAATAATTGAAGAATATAAGCTATGGAAATTTGATGGTTCCAAAAATTCTTTGGAAAAAAAGTCAAAAGAAAAATCCAAAAAAAGACAAAAAAATAATACAAATTATTATACTGTTAAAAAAGGCGATACATTATATTCTATCTCTAAAAAATATAGTGTAACTATTGAGGAGTTAAAAAAACTTAATAAATTAAAATCCAACGAAATCAAAATTGGACAAAAATTAAAAATTTAATTATTTGTCTTAGTGATTAATGCATTATTAATTAATTCAATACAATAATTTAAATGAGCCTTTAAATTTTTATCAGAATATTTTTTATGGTATTTTAAAAGATCTTTTTTTAAATCTACTAGAATACTCATAGTAATTGATCTTATATCAGAAACATCGACCTTAATTGGAGTTGTATAACTTGACCAATACGATCCTGACCTAATTTCTTGTTGGTTTTTCATCAAATATCCTAGTCTATTAATATAACTTCTTTGTAAGTTACGTCTATATATATCAATTTTTTCTTTTTTATATAATTCCTTCCATAAACCTTTTTTTAAATCATTCATCATCTGAGATAAAGTGTAAGCATTTATTCCATTAAGTGCCTCATTTTCTATCATTCTTGCCATTCTTCCAAAATCTAATAAACTATTTAAGTAGCTGGATTGAATTGATCGAATTCTATTTGTTATTCCAGCAAATTCAATTTTATTTAAAATATTTTTTTCAATTATCCAATTAGGTGTGTCAAATAAATGAGTATGTAAAAAATTAATACATAATTTTTGATGATTTTTATCAACATGACTATATACGGCACCATCCTGATCAGATGTTTTATAGAATTGGTAAACACCCCCAATATTATTTGTAACATGCCCCATATATCTTCTAAATTGTGATAAAACAGTATTATACATCTCTTTCAAATCATTGAAATCTTCACCATCTACAGTTGACCAATTTATCAGTTCTGGAACTATTCTTTTTAAATTTGCAATCCCATACTCACTTGCTTTAACTGCATTATCACCTAAATCCTCTGTTTGTGAACTTGGATCAATTCCTGGGTCTCCATATCTATATGTTAAATCATTTTGTTTTTCCAAAATCCAGCTCTGTAATATTTTTTTTTCTTCCTCAGCTGAAACTCCTAAAATTGGTTTGTAGCCCCACATAATTGAATACTTATCATAAAGTCCAATATTTGGCGTATCCCAGTATGATGGCATTAGAGCTACTCCCTCATCACCAGGTTGAGCAACATAGTTCCACCTGGCATAATCCATTATAGAGGGAGCGGTACCAAATTTTTTTGTAAAAGTTTTAGATCTTAACGAATCAACTGGATATGCACTGCTACTTCCCATGTTATGTGGAAGTCCAATTGCATGTCCAACTTCGTGAGCGGCTACAAACCGAACGCCTTCCCCCATAACCTCATTTTTCAATTCTATTGATCGAGCATCTGGATTAACAGCACCAGTTTGAACAATCCACCAATCTCTTAAAAGTTTTAGAACATTATGATACCAGTTGACATCGAATTGCAAAATTTCACCTGACCTTGGATCTGCAACTTGACCACCATTCGCATTTATAGTGGTTGACGCTAAATATCTAAAAACAGAGAATCTTATATCTTCAGGACTCCAATCGGGATCTTCATCTTTAGTTGGAGGATCTTTAGCAATAATAGCATTTTTAAAACCTGCTTCTTCAAATGCAGCTTGCCAATCTTCAATTCCTTGTTTTATATATTTTCTCCATTTAATGGGTGTACCAGGATCAACATAAAAAATAATTGGATTTTTAGGCTCAACTAGTTCACCTCTTTTAAATTTTTTAATATCTTTTTCTTTAACTTCTAACCTCCATCGTCTTAAATATCTGACTGTTTCAGCTTCTTGGTTGTCTAATCCATAATCAATTTGTCTAGATGTTATCCAGCCAACTCTTTGATCAAAATATCTTCTTTTCATTGGATTTTTAGGTAAAAGAATAATTGAATTGTTAAGTAGCATGGAAATTTGTCCATTTCTTGTTTCTGAAGATTTATAAGTTTTAATATGTCTAACTTCTATATTTAATGGAAAACTTTTTATTGTTTCAATGAATGATAGTTTGGAATCTAAACTTGAGATTTTATAAGATTTTCTTTTTGATTGCGGAAAACCAAAAGCTTTTATATCAGATTTGAAAAGAGTTGTAACATCTATAAGGAATGAAGATTTTTCTTTATTTTTTGCTTCAATTTTAAAACTTGAAATAATTGGTTCAAAGTTAGAGTTTGAAACTGCCTCATTAATGGGAAGTGTATCATTTGCAAATTTTGAATACGACGCTACTCTCAATAAAATATTATTTTCGAATTTTTCCCATTTAATTACTTGTTCACTCAGTTTGTGAGCTGATAGTGGAATTTCAGTTGCCATTTTTACAACTCGTGTAACCATCATCATATCTCTTCCAATTAAACTGTCATTAATTTCAAAAAAATATTTGTCATCTACTTTATGTACATCAAATATACCTGAATCAGTTATGGCATTTTCGGTAATAATTTCAGAATATGTTTTTGTTTGAGTTAACTTTTTTTCATCTATTTTTTTTTGCGAAAAAATTTCAATTGAAAAAAACATGGTAAATACAAAAAAAAGTGGATTACATATAAAACTTTTAATTTCCATATTATAATTTTTAAATTTTAGTAGGTTAGATTTTTGTTAATCTAATGAAGATATAAATAAACCATCATCATTTTTTTCAACTTTAGCTAGTTTATTTCTAGTAAGTGATTTAATAGTTTTATCCCATTTTTTATTAGATAGTTTAGATCTACTTTTCAGATCATTCAATTTAATTTTCCCATCTTTCTTTATGATTGAAAAAACTAACTTTTCCTCCTCATTGAGTTCAAAGTTTGATTTTTTTTCTGGTTTCATCTGAGGAAAAAAAATGACATCTTGAATAGATTTTTTATTAGTCATTAACATTACGAGTCTATCAATTCCAAATCCAATTCCTGATGTTGGCGGCATTCCATATTCGAGAGATTTTATAAAATCATAATCTATAAACATAGCTTCCTCATCACCTTTTTCCGAAAGCTTTAGCTGGTCTTCAAATCTACTTAGTTGATCAATTGGATCATTTAGTTCCGAATATGCATTTGCTATCTCGCTACCATTTACTAATAATTCAAATCTTTCAGTTAATTCAGGTTCGCTTCTGTGTTCTTTTGTTAATGGGCTCATCTCTTTTGGATAATCAATAATGAATGTTGGCTGAATATATTTCGATTCACATTTTTCACCAAATATTTCATCAATTAACTTCCCTTTACCCATTGTTCCATCAACTTCAACACCAAGCTTTTTTGCAATTTCAAATGTTTCTGATTCGGATGAATCTTTTAAATCATATCCTGTATTTTCTCTGATAGATTCTAAAATACTTATTTTTTTATATGGGCCTTTAAAATCAATTGTGTGTTCCCCATACTGTATTACACTTTTTCCATTCACATCTATGGCAACTTTTTCTAAAAGTTTTTCAGTGGTTTCCATCATCCAATTATAATCTTTGTAAGCAACGTAGAATTCTAAGTTCGTAAATTCTGGATTATGAGTTCTGTCCATACCTTCATTTCTAAAATCTTTAGCAAATTCAAAAACTCCATCAAATCCACCAATTATCAATCTTTTTAAATAAAGTTCATTAGCAATTCTGAGGTATAACGGGATATTTAAAGCATTATGATGAGTTATGAATGGTCTAGCAGCAGCACCTCCAGGTATGGGTTGTAATATTGGAGTTTCAACTTCAAGATAATCAAGATCAGTTAAAAAATTTCTAATCGAATCAACTACTTTACTTCTTTTTAAAAAGGTTTCTTTTACATGCGGATTAACAATTAGATCAACATAACGCATTCGATATCTTTGTTCAGGATCATTAAATTCATCATATTTATTTCCTTCACTGTCAGTTTTTGGAAGGGGTAGTGGTCTTAAAGATTTTGACAGAAGTTTAAAATCTTCAACTAATATAGTTTTTTCACCTACCTGAGTTGTAAAAAGTTTTCCTTGTATTCCAATTATATCCCCAATGTCTAATAATTTCTTATAAAAATCATTGTATTTAAACTTATCATCTTCAGGACATATTTCATCTCTGTTGAAATAAACTTGAATTTTTCCTGAACTGTCCATAAGTTCAGCAAAACTTGCTTTTCCTTGGATTCTCCTTGACATTAATCTACCAGCAACTATAACTTTAGAATTTTCTTTAAAATTTTTTTTGACTTCATTAACTAAATGAGAAACTTTAAAGAGTTCCGCAGGATATGGATCTATCCCGAGCTCTCTAATTTTTGCTAGTTTTTCACGTCTAATTATTTCCTGTTCAGAGAGGTTTGACATTTTTTTTCAAATATAATGATATAACAAGAACATTACCCATATGTTTTTTAATTTTATAATTAAAATAATTTGTTGAATAAAAATAAAAATATTATTGTTAAAGATCTTGGTAAGGTAGAGTATCAAAATTGTTTTGAAATTCAAAAAAAATTACAACAAGAAATAATTAATATTAAATTAAATAATAGAAGAAATAATTTAAATATTGAAACTCCAAATTATTTAATAGTTGTAGAACATAATCACGTTTATACTTTAGGAAATAGCGGTGATGTAAATAACCTTCTCTACAAAGAAGAGTTACTTAAAAAAAATAACATTTCCTTTCATCATACAAATCGGGGAGGAGATATTACATATCATGGGCCAGGTCAGTTAGTATTATATCCAATTATTGATTTAGAAAATTTTTTTACTGATATTCATAAATACTTGAGGTTATTAGAAAAATCAGTTATTGAGACGCTAAAAAAAATTAATATTAAAGCATCAGTTAGCTCTAATCGAACTGGTGTTTGGCTTGATGTCGGTAAATACAATGAAAGAAAAATATGTGCTCTGGGAGTTAAGGTAAGCAGATGGGTAACAATGCATGGATTAGCCTTAAATATCACAAACGATTTATCATATTTTGATGGAATTATACCATGTGGTCTCGACAATAGAAATGTGACATCAGTAAAAAAAGAAATTGGTAATTCAATTAGTATTGATGATGTAAAGAGTCTTTTAATTAAAAATTTTTCAGACAATTTTGGTGCGACTATTATCTGATTGAATAAAGCTGTATTTCGTCATTATCTCCTAAAAATACAATATCAATTTTGTTGTTATCTGAATTAAAATCTATGTTACTATTTGAAAATATTGGAAATCCATTAATTATTTTTTGATTATCGTACAAGTAAATTCGTTTGGAATCCTTATCATAAATTGAGTAAAAATTAGTTTCTTGAGAACCATGAATTTTTAAGTTATCATAATTGCCATAAGGAAGTATAAATTCCTTTCCATCTACTAAAAGTTTATTTAAACCAAAAGTAACCTTACTTTCATTGACTGCACACAGATCCTTTTCATTTTTTGATAAGGTTTGATCATATAATTTTCCAGAAATATCTATTCTAATTATTTTTTCATTATTACTTAATCCTATCATTCCATTGTTATACTTGTAAAGGTTGGTGCTAAAAGTTAGCTCATCAGGCACTTTAATTCTCACATTACCCCTTCTGTCCAGTACAGATATTTTATCATTCGATTTTTTTAAAATAAGATAATCTCTATTTAAAATTCTTAAATGTTTTACAGGATCTTTCAAACCATAATTTAACTTAGTTTTCTTGAAACCTTTAACAATTTTAAAGTCAGAATTATACATTTTCAAATTATTTCCGCTCTGAAAAATATACCTGTAATTTTTATCCAAATCGTAATCAAATACTGAAAGATTTTCAAAATAATCTTTGTTTTTACCTTCAAGCTTTTTTACAATATTTCCATTTATATCCAATAAAATTAACTCATTGCTTGTTGTAAATAAAAATTGAAGTCTTTGATTTTTATATGTATCTACTTGAAAAATTTTGCTTGATATCTTATTAAACTTTTTAGTCCATAAAATATTTCCAAGAAAATCTATCAGAATTAACTGATTTTTTTCGTCTTGAAAAATTATATTTTTTTTACCTGATTTATGGTTCATTATTATTTGAGGACCTAATTTAATATCATTTTCAAATGATTTAGTTAAAATCAATTCCGTTTGATTTTTCTTGAAATCATTAATGATTGGAGAGTTATATAAAGAAGTGTAAATTATTGAATCTTGTATTTGACTAGATTTAATCCATAAATCATATATTTCTTTTGATTTTTTAATTTTAATGAGTTCAATTACTGAGTTCTTTGAGGGTATATTTTTAATATATTCTTTTAATTCATTATTATATAAAAGCTCTGATTTATTATAGTTTCCAGCAATTAGTTTTTCAATAGAATTAAGTTTATTTGAAATTAAAATTCTATTATCTATTTGTGAAATAAATATCTTTTTGTTTAAGAAATTAAATTCATCAAATTCATTAATGCTAGTAGTAATTGTATCATTTTTATATATTTTAAAATCTCTATATTTTTTTTCAAAATTTAAAATATTATTTTTTTCAATATCATATAATTTATTATTTAATATGATGATTGTATCTGTTACACTATTAAATGTAGCAACTTCACTGCTAGTAGTAAAGACGGAGTCTATATTAAATTGCTTTGTGGTATTTTGATTTATTATTTCATTAAAATTCATAAAAAATTGTTCATTTACAGCGTAAGATTTAAATTTTACAAAGTTTTCAGGTATTAATTTATAAATTTCACTTTTTGAAGGTTTTATCTTGTTGAAAATTAATGAATTTCTAATTTTTTTGTCAATTTTTGATAAACCCATAATAACAATTTCATTGTTTTTAATTTCAAACTCAAAATTTATCCAATCTGAAATTTCATCAACTTTTATGTTGAGTTTATTTAATTTGTTTGAGTTAAAATTTTCTGAAATTAATACAGAAATATTATTTGATTTTATTTTAAATAAATCAAAAAAATTCTTAGAATTAGAGTTACTACTGAAGCTGGAGTTTCTAATATAGTTCTCAATCAAAAACTTATTATTTGAAATAATATTATAATCTAAATCTTTTTTTAAAAAATATTTATCACCATTATGTTCAAAAATAAATATTGTTTTTTTGTCATAATTTATTGAGTCAGTTACGTTAATATTTAAAATTTCATCAGATTTTTCAGTTAGGATCATTTTTCCAACATCATCTTTTCCAACTTTATGTTCACTATATATTAACTTTTTTTTTGCTCTAATTATTTCTTCTTCAAAAAGATTTATTTCGAAAAAGTTCTGAATTAATAATTTTTCATCATCATTGACTTGATTAATATCATCTATGACTAATACTGAAATTGGGTTATCAGGAATTTTATAAATTGGATTTAATTTTTCAGTCAGATTCTCTGAGCATGAGTTAAATAGTATAAAAAATATTATTAAATGTTTTTTCAATCTATTGTAAAATTAAAAAACTAAATTTTTATTGATAATTGTTTGCTCTTTATTTTAAAACTATTTCTGTGGAACTGGCATAAACCATATTGATTTATTTTATCAATATGAATTTTTGTACCGTAACCCTTGTTATTTTTCCAATCAAATTGAGGGTAAATTTTATCAATTTTTTTCATGTAATTGTCTCTGTGAACCTTTGCTAAAATTGACGCTGCAGCAATACTTTGAAAAATATTGTCACCACCAATTATACATTTATGATTAATCTTCATTTTAGGCTGAAATTTATTTCCATCAATTAAGTAAATGCTTGATTTAATTTTTAAATTTTCAATTGATTTATTCATACCATAATAAGTAGCTTTCAAGATATTTAAATCATCAATTTTCTGATTATCAACATCAATTATTGCGTAATCTAAAGCAATTTTTTTTATAATGTGAAATAGTTCAATTCTTTTTTTTGGACTTAATTTTTTTGAATCCTTTATTTCAGGGTTATAATATTCTTTTGGTAAAATAACAGCTGATACTGTAACTGGTCCAGACAAAGCTCCTCTTCCTGCTTCATCAATTCCACATACCAAAATTTTGTTATTATACCTTTTTATCATATTTCATTCCTTAAATTAGTATTTATTTTATCAACTTAAACATATTATCTGTGCGATTTATTTACTTATTGCTAATGTTTTTCTATACAATAAATTCTTTTGCTCAAATTAATGGGGGACAACTAAATGAGGCGTTTTCTAATCTTGGTGATTCAATGTCAATTGAAGCCTTTAATTTTGATATAAATAAAATAAAAAAATTTAATTTTCAAGGAGATACTATTTTATTAGATACAACTTTAAATATCAGTAAATTATATGAATTTAATTATAGAAGAAAAGATAATTTCGAATTTATTAAACCAAATAATGTAGGTCAAGTATATAATAATCTATCTTATGAAATAGAACAATCAAATTATCCAAGTATTGGCTTTAATGCAAATAAAACAATTTTACAATTTGAAGATGATATTTATTTTTATGATGTTGCATATCCCGTTACTGAATTGTTATTTAAAACAGTATATTCACAAGGTCAGTTAACAGATGTTCTATTCACAACTAATGTTAATAGAAAACTTAATTTTTCATTATCATTTAAAGCACTTAGATCGCTTGGTAAATATCAAAATTCGCTTTCAGGATCTAAAAATTTCAATTTTACTTACAATTATAATTCAGAAAAATTTAGGTCTAAAATGTTTTATGTTTCTCAAAGATTAGAAAAGCATGAGAATGGAGGTTTGACCACCATTTCAATTGATGATTTTGAATCAAAAGATGATGTTTTCAATGAGAGATCTAAATTAAATGTAAAATTTGAGGATGCAATTAATATCTATTTTAAAAGAAACTTTTTTTCTAAAAACTCTTTCAATGTCACCAATAATAACAAAAAATTAGGCTTTAATCATACGCTGTTATATTCAACTATTAATAATGCATATGATCAAAAAACAATTAACAATTATTATGGTGGATTAAATTCAGGGCTAATATCGGCCAAGGATAATTATAAGTTTAGATCTATTTTTAATAAAATTAGTTTAAATCTGTCAAATTTGATTTTTGATTCAATTGAAGCAGGATTAATAAATTTTAATTTTGAATATTTTAATTTAAATAATAATGAAAATAAGATAAGAGAAAACTCAAACTTATTTTCATTAAAATTGACTAAAGGTTTTGAGATTTTAAACCTTGATATTGATTTGCAAAAAAAAATCAATGGAGAAAGAGTCGGTGATAAATACATGTTTATGGTCAGAACCTCTAATTCAGATAAAATTGATATGAGTTTAAAATTTATATCAACTAAATCTCACCCAGGTCTAATGTATGAT
>CACDPE010000016.1 GCA_902554655.1 uncultured Bacteroidota bacterium | reverse complement strand
TTAGAAATATTTGGCCAGTAAACCAAATTTTTAATGGTCTTGTTCAATTAGATAAAAATTTGGAAATTAAAGGAGATATTGCTTCTTCATGGAAAATAAGTGAGGATAAAAGAACATATACATTCAAAATACGTCAGGATGTATATTTTCATAATTCTGAACTTTTTGGTAAAAATTTAACTAGAAAAGTTGTAGCGAAAGATTTTGAATATAGTTTCAATAGATTAATAGATAACAAAATAGCTTCCCCTGGGTACTGGGTGTTTAATAATGTAAAGGATTTTAAAGCAATTAACGACTCTATATTTCAGATTGAGCTCAAAAAAGAATTTGATCCATTTCTTGGAATTTTAAGCATGAAATATTGTTCTGTAATTCCTCATGAGATTGTAAGTGTACTTGGTGATAAATTTTCTAAAAAACCAATTGGAACTGGGCCATTTAAATTTAAGAAGTGGGATGAAAATGTAAAATTGGTTTTATCAAAAAATAAAAATTATTTTGAACATGACTCTCTTGGTCAAAAATTACCTTATTTAGATGGTATAGCAATTTCATTTATACCTGATAAAAAAAGTGAATTCATGGAACTTCTATCTGGAAGATTAGACATGGTTAGTTCACCTGAAAATTCGATAATTGATCAAATTTTTGATTATAAAGGTGATTTAAACCCTAGATTTTCTTCAAATTATAATCTTCTAAAATCGCCATACTTAAATACAGAGTATATTGGATTTAATATTCAAAACAACATAAAAAAAGACACATTACTTAGATATGCTATTAATTCTGGTATAGATCGAAAAAAAATGATGCAATATTTAAGAAAAAATATAGGTTATCCTGCCGAAAGTGGTATTGTACCTAACGGATTGAATAATAGTTTTTATTTACCCAGATACAATTATGACCCTGATCTATCGAAAAAATTAATTTCCATTTACAAGTCAAATAATGATATTGATGAAATAAATATTACAATTGTTTCAGATTCCCAGTATTTAGATATTTTAGAATTTATTCAATCAGAGCTTCAAAAAATTGGAGTTCAAGTGCAAATAGAAATTACACCCCCTTCGATCCTAAGACAAGGAAAAGCAACTGGAAAATTTGATGCATTTAGAGCAAGTTGGATAGCTGATTATCCCCATGTTGAAAATTATTTTTCACTATTCTATTCAAAAAATCATACTCCTAAAGGTCCAAACTATACATTTTTTAGCGATAGAAATTTTGATGAATTATACGAACTAATAGGTAATAAAAAGTCCATTTCGTATGAAAAAATCAGTAATGATCTTGAAAATATAATAAGAAGATATTCGCCAATTATTCCATTGTATTATGACATGAGTGTTAGGATAGTACCTAAAAATATTTCAGGACTAGAAGCAAATGCAATAAATCAACTAAATTTAAAAAGAGTAGTAAAGAAATTATAAAAATTATTTTTCTTCCTTGTCACCATCATTCGAAGAATTTTCTTCAGAAACTGGAGCCTCTTCTGCTGGAGCTTCCTCTACAACTGGAGCTTCCTCTACAACTGGAGCCTCTTCTGCTGGAGCTTCCTCTACAACTGGAGCCTCTTCTGCTGGAGCTTCCTCTGCAACTGGAGCCTCTTCTACTGGAGCATCTTCAACTGGAGCATCTTCTACTGGAGATTGCTTTGATTTTAAAGAAACACTGGCATATCTATTTTTAAACTTATCAATTCTACCAGCTGTATCAACGAGTTTAGTTTTTCCAGTGTAATAAGGGTGTGATGTTCTTGATATCTCTAATTTCACAAGAGGATAATCAATACCGTCTACTGAAATTGAATCTTTAGTTTCAACTGCAGATTTAGTTATAAACACATCATTATTTGACATGTCTTTAAAAGCAACTAATCTGTAATTTTCTGGATGTATACCTTTTTTCATTTCTATAATAACGGATGCAAATTTAGCTTTTTTTTATAATTATGCAATAATTAAAACTAATAGATATTATCTTACTAACTTTACCAAAATTAAATGATGGATTTATCGATAGTTATACCGCTTTATAATGAAGATGAATCTATTGACGAATTACATTCAAAAATAGTTTCTTCTCTTTTAAATTCATCATTAAATTATGAAATTATATTTATTGATGATGGAAGTTCAGACAATTCTTGGAATATTATTAAAGATGTTACAAAAAGAGCTCAAAATACTAGAGCTATTAGATTTTTTACAAACTATGGTAAATCTATGGCACTTTCTGCTGGATTTAAATTATCAAGAGGAGAAGTAGTTATAACTATGGATGCAGATTTACAAGATGATCCAAATGAGATTTTGCAACTTTACAATGTATTAATAAATGAAGATTACCATATAGTTTCTGGATGGAAGAAAAAAAGATATGATTCTGTAATATTTAAAAATTTACCATCCAAGCTATTCAACTTGGCCGCTAGATTGTCTTCAGGTATCAAGTTAAATGATTTTAACTGTGGAATTAAGGCATATAAGTCAGATGTGATAAAAGAAATTAAATTAACTAGTGGAATGCATAGGTATATTCCAGTTTTAGCTAAAAATTCGGGGTTCAATAAAATAGGTGAAAAAATAGTTCTTCACCATCCAAGAAAACACGGTAAAACAAAATATGGAGCTGATAGATTTATAAAAGGATTTCTTGATTTAATAACTCTGTCCTTCATAGAAAGATTTGGTAAAAGACCTATGCATTTCTTTGGATTATTTGGAACATTTATTTTAGTTACAGGATTGATATTCTCAATCTACTTGGGAATTGATAAACTTTTTATAAATACAACTTCAAGATTAATTACAGAAAGACCAGAATTTTACATTGCACTTGCTTCAATGATCATTGGATCTCAATTTTTTCTGGCTGGCTTTTTGGGGGAAATCATACTTAGAAATAAAAAACTTGACAATTATAAAATTAAAGAAAAGATAAATTTAGATGAGTGAAAAAATTAACCAGAATTTTAAAATCTGGTCAGAAATTCCATTTGACAAGGACACACAAAAAGAAACTATAAATCTTAAATTAAATAACATTGAAAATTTCAATGATTCTTTTTACAAAGACTTAGAATTTGGAACAGGTGGAATGAGAGGAATAATGGGCGTCGGCCCAAATAGAGTTAATAAATACACTTTTGGTAAAAACACACAAGCTATCGCAGATATTATCAATTTAAAAAGAGTAGAAAGTTCGGTTGTTATAGGTCATGATTGTCGAAATAATAGTAGAGAGCTATCCTTAGAAGTTGCCAACATTTTTTCAGCAAACAATATCAAAGTATTTATTTTTGATTCTTTAAAACCTACACCACTAATATCATATGCTGTTCGTCAATTAGATTGTATTTGTGGAATTGTATTAACAGCATCCCACAACCCGCCTGAATACAATGGTTACAAAGTATATTGGAAGGACGGAGGTCAAATAGTTCCTCCGGTGGACAAAGAAATAATTGAAAAAATTAATAAGACTGATTACTCAAGCATTAAATTTTCTCCAAAAAATGATTTAATCAAAATTCTTGATGAAAATACTGAAGAAGAATTTAAAAAATTAAGTATCAAAACAGCTAGAATTGGAAATTCTGACAGATCAAAATTAAAAGTTGTTTTTACTGCACTTCATGGAACATCATTTAAACTAATTCCAGAGATACTTAAATCCTCTGGATATTCAGATGTTAAATTTGTTGAAAATCAAATGATTCCTGATGGTAATTTTACGAATGTAAACTCATCAAATCCTGAAGATATAAACGCGTTAGAACAAGCTATTATTTTAGGTAAAAAATATGATTCCGACATAATTATTGGGACAGACCCAGATGCCGACAGGTTTGGTATAGCTGTAAAAAATAACAACAATGAATATGTTTTAATTAACGGTAACCAAGCTATGGTTGTTATGACAGATTATTTATTGAGTAAAGAAAATAAACTAAATGATAAATTTATTGCATCTACTGTAGTTTCAACTCCAATGATGGATAAAATATCAGAATTGAATGATATTAAATTTTTTAAATCTCTTACAGGATTTAAATGGATTGGAAAAATGATTAATGACTATCCAGAGATGAAATTTATTGGTGGAGGTGAAGAAAGTTTTGGATATCTAATTGGAGATTTTGTTCGTGATAAAGATGCAATTACTTCTTCTTTATTAGCATGTGAAATTTGTTCTGAATTAAAATCTCAGAACAGTAGTTTTTATAATAGACTAATAGAATGCTATATTAAATATGGTTTTTATAAAGAAAGGCTTTTCACACTTAAAAAAGAGGGTAAAAAAGGAGCTGATGAAATAAATAAAATCATTAATGGATTTAAAGTGAATCCACCAAAAAAATTATTAGATGATGATATAAAATTTGTAGAAGACTATGCGTCCTCAACTAAAATTAATGTAACAACTGGATCAAAATCTGAAATTAAATTACCAAAAACTAATATGATAATTTTTGAATCGAATAAAGGATATCGAGTTGCTGTCAGGCCTAGTGGAACAGAACCTAAAATAAAGTATTACTTTAGTGTAAATACAAAATTAGGGAGGAAAAATGATTTTGAATTAAAAAATATTGAATTAGACAATAAATTAGACAAACTAACAGAAAATTTTACTAAATATTAAAATGTATTTTATAAGAGTCTTAAGCCATGTTTTAGGTTATAAAAAAGAATTTATTCTTAATGTATTCTTTAGTATTTTATATGCTTTCTTTAGCGCTGTAGCATTTTTATCATTAATGCCAATGCTTGAAGTATTATTCAATGGTTCAAAAAAAATTACAGTTAAACCTTTATTAGCAAAATCTGAGAGTCTTGGAAATTTTATTGAAAATTGGCTTAATTTTCAGGTTAGTTCTTACTCAGGAAATGACAATCAAAAAGCTATTCTTTTTGTGGTTGGAATTGTCATAGTGTTGTTCTTCTTAAAAAATGTCGCAAGTTATTTTGCTTTATTTTTTTCAACTATAATTAGAAATAGAGTTATAAAAGACTTGAAAGAAAGTATTTATAACAAAATAATAGTATTACCGATTGATTATTTTTCAAAAAACAAAAAAGGAGATTTAATTGCAAGAATGTCATCTGATGTTATAGAGTTACAAAATTCATTTTTATCAATTATAGAGATTTTAATAAGAGATCCCCTAACTATTTTATTTACTCTGAGTGCAATGTTTATTATTAGTTCTAAGCTCACATTTTTTGTTTTGTTTTTTATTCCAGTTTCTGGATTTATTATTTCTTATATAGGTAAAAGCTTAAAGAGAAAATCTTTAGTTGTTCAAAAAGAACAAGCAGAACTAATGTCAATCACTGAAGAGACAATTAATGGTATAAAAATAATCAAGACCTTTTTATCTGAGAATTTCTTTGTAAACAAATTTGATAAAACTAATACCAAGTATTTAAATTTTTCAAATAAATTAATTAACAGACAAAATATTGCAGCTCCTTTGAGTGAATTTCTGGGTATTTTAGTCATTGGAGTTCTTTTGTGGTATGGTGGAAAATTAGTACTGATTGAAATGGAATTAAAACCTGCTGCTTTTATTACTTATATGGGACTGGCTTATGGTGTTTTAACACCAGCTAAATCTCTAAGCAAAGCTTTTTATTCATTAAAAAAAGGTAATGCAGCAGCAGAAAGAGTATTTGAAATTATAGATATGCAGAGTGAATATGAAGAAAATGATAAAGATTTTGATGTGGAAGAATTCAAAAAAGAGATTGAATTCCAAGACGTTAATTTTAAATATGATGAGAATTATGTTTTAAATAAAATAAACTTTAAAGTTAAAAAAGGTGAAATGGTTGCGATTGTTGGTGCATCTGGAAGTGGAAAATCTACACTAATTAACTTACTCCCTAGATTTTATGAACTTAAAAATGGAGATATTTTGATAGATGGTAAAAGCATAAAAAGCTTGTCTCTAAAAAAATTAAGAAACCTAATTAGTATTGTTACTCAAGAATCTATTCTTTTTAACGCATCAATTGAAGAGAATATTCTTTTAGGCAATCAAAATCAAGATCAACATAAATTAATAGAGGCTTCAAAAATTGCAAATGCTTATGAATTTATTAATGAATATGAAGAAAAATATAAATATAATGTTGGGGATAATGGATCTAATCTTTCAGGTGGACAAAAGCAAAGAATTGCCATTTCAAGAGCCGTTATATCAAACTCACCTATACTTATTTTAGATGAAGCAACATCATCACTAGACTCAGAGTCTGAAAAGTTAGTTCAGGACGCTTTAGAGAAATTGATGAAGAATAAAACTTCAATTGTTATAGCTCACCGATTATCAACAATCAAAAATTCTGATAAAATCATCGTTTTAGATAGCGGTAAAATTGTGGAGAGTGGAAATCATGATGAACTAATTAATAAAAATGGATATTATTCCAAGCTTATTAAATTACAGTCATTTAATTAAACTAAACCAATTTTATTATGTCAAAATCAAAAAGTATTTCTTTGAAAGATTTTGAAAGTAAATTAATTAAAGACCTAAAAGATCCTTTTAAACAAAGTAAGGCTTTTGAAATTTTACTCGATAAGTATAAAGAAAAAGTATATTTTCAGATAAGAAGAATTGTTTTAAATCATGATGATACTGATGATATTCTTCAAAATGTTTTCATTAAAGTATTTCGTGGAATCAAAGGTTTTAAAGGTGAAAGTAAACTTAGTACATGGATTTACAGAATTGCATATAATGAATCTATAAACTTTTTAAAACTAAAAGAAAAAAAATATTTTTATTCATCTGAAATCATGATGAATACTATGGTTAATAATTTAAGAGAAGATCCTTATTTTGATGGTAATGAGGTTGAATTAAAATTACAGGCAATAATATCAAGATTACCTAAACAACAGAAAATTGTTTTTCAAATGAAATATTTTCAAGAATTGAAATTTAGAGAAATTTCTGAAATTCTTGGGGTGACAACTGGTGCTCTTAAAGCATCATTTCATCTTGCTAAGCAAAAAATTATAAAAGAACTAAAATCAAATCAAACCTTTTAATAAAATCATTGTCAATATATTAAATGAAAAAACTAAATAAAAAAGAAAATTTTAGAGTACCAGAAAATTACTTTAGTGATTTCAATAAAAAAATCTATTTAAATTTTGGCATTAAGGAAAGCTTTATTGTTCCTCAAGACTATTTTAATAAACTAACTTTTTCTAAAATAAATAATAAAAATAAAAGTGTTTTTAGAATTCGTGTAATCAGTACTGTAGCTGCATCTCTAATTTTTCTATTTTTTTCATACAACATGTTTATCAAGCCAGATCAGCAAGATTTATTTGATGAGAATTTATTGATATTTAGTGATTATGATATATATAATTCATTGTACTCTGATGATATAAGCGCTAATGATATGATTGATAATTCAAAAAGTTATGATTATTTAATTTCAACGATGACTTATCAGGATGATTTATTAATTTTAGAATAATAACATGAAAAATTTTATCACTTTTTTATTTATTTTCCTCTTTATGTTTTCTTTCTCACAAGAAAGAGAGAGAATGTCAAAAGAGCAATATAGAGCAGCTCAAAAACTTTTCATTCTAGAAAAATTAAATTTAGATCCCGAAAGTGAAAAACAATTTACCTCAATTTATTTCGAAACTCAAGAGAAAATCTTCGACAAGATGGTATCATACAGAAAAATAAAAAGAGATCTTTATAAAAATGATTCGGCTGATTTAAATGAGTGTAATTCTTTAATTAAAAAGATGTATGATATTAAAAGAGATGAACTTGATATAAGAGAAGGTATGATGCAAGAACTATCAAAAATAATTTCTGTTAACAAAGTTTTGAGACTTCCAAGAATTGAAGAAGATTTTAGAATTACAATGATAAATAAGATTAGAGGAAATAATAATTAGTTTATTTTTAAGAAAATTATCTCTAATTGAAACTCCATTACAATCTACTACATGGTCTTTTTGATTGTTTAAATAATACATTAAACAGTAAATATTATGCTCACAAATCTATAGAGCTAATATTCAAGAAAAATAAAAAGTGGGGCTCAAGAGACAGAAGTTTTGTAGCTGAAGCAACTTATGATATTATTAGATACTTAAGACTTTATGATAAGCTTTCTAATTCGAATTACAGTTATACAGAAAAAAATATATGGAAAATTATTTCTCTTTGGATTTACTTTAATATAGAAAGTAAGACAAATTATGAAAAATTATGGGTATTTAATAAAGAAGAAGTAAACAAGGCTAAAAATTTACTTGAAAAAAAAAGAGTTTACAGAGAAAGTATTCCAGATTGGATCGACGAATTGGCAATTGAGGAAATAGGTGAAAAAAAATGGGAAAAAGAGATAAGCTCAATGAATAATAAAGCTGATTTAGTTCTAAGAGTTAATACATTAAAAACAACCAAAAAAAATCTTATTAAAAAACTACATAACCAAAATATTCACTGCGAAGACATTCCAGATCGCCCAAATGCATTAAAAGTCAAAAAAAGAGTAAATATTTTTAAAACCATTGAATTTAAATTAGGTTTTTTTGAGTTACAAGATGCATCATCACAACTTGTAGCTGAATTTTTAGATGTTAATACAAATCATAAAATTTTAGATGCATGTGCTGGTGCAGGTGGTAAAGCTCTCCACATTGCAAGTATACTTAATAACAAAGGAAATATAATTGCTACAGATATTCATGAATTTAAACTAAAAGAGCTAAAAAAAAGAGCTAGAAGAAATGGAATTCACAATATTACCACAAAGATTATTGACAATAAGTTTTTAAAAAAGAATAAAGAAAAATTTGATAGAGTTTTAATTGATGCTCCGTGTTCAGGATTTGGAGTTATAAGACGAAATCCTGATTCAAAATGGAAGTTAAATCCAAAGGATTTTAATAGAATATTGAATAATCAAACCAAAATTTTAAATAATTACAGTAAGCTTGTAAGTGATAATGGTATAATGGTGTATGTTACATGCTCAATTTTTCCTTCTGAAAATGAAAAACAAATTGCTTTGTTCTTGAACAATGAATTTGGAAAAAACTTTAAAATTATTGAAGAAAAAAAAATAAGCCCACATGATTCGGGTTATGATGGATTTTATTTGGCAAAGCTTAGAAAGAAGTGTTAATAAATTTTATTAATATTTAATCTTCCATCAAAATTTACTTGACAAATTAATATAAATTTGTTTATAGAAAATGATATCTTTTTTTACAAAAGACAACTCACATGTATATGCCGTCGAATCTGAAGGAGCACTTTCCCCCGAAATCCATAAAAAACTTAAATGGCTTTTTTCAGGATCAGATTACATTTCTAGTAAAATAATTGAATCTAAATATGTTGGTCCGAGGTCTAACATGACAACTCCATGGAGCACAAATGCTGTTGAGATTACTCAAAACATGGGTATTAGTGGAATAAAAAGAATTGAAGAATTTATTTTTTTTAACAATAAAAATTCTTATGATCAGATGACCAATGAACTATATCAAAAATTAGATCAAAATATTTTTACAGTTAATATTGAACCTGAAGATTCAATTGAGATAATAAATATTAATGAATACAATAAAAAGGAAGGTCTTGCACTAAGTGATGATGAAATTGTATATCTAGAAAATTTATCAAAAAAAATTAATAGAAATTTAACCGATTCTGAAGTATTTGGTTTTTCGCAAGTTAACTCAGAGCATTGTCGGCATAAAATATTCAACGGAACATTTATTATAAACAACATTAAAAAAGAGAAATCTCTTTTTCAAATGATTAAGCAAACTACTAAACTTAATAAAAACAGTGTAGTTTCTGCTTATAAAGATAATGTTGCTTTTATTCAGGGGCCAAAAGTTCAACAATTTTCGCCTACTCTGTCAGAAAAACCATCAATTTATAAAGACTCAACTTTTGAATCAGTAATCTCAATTAAAGCTGAAACTCATAATTTTCCAACTACTGTAGAACCTTTTAGTGGTGCAGCGACAGGATCTGGAGGAGAAATAAGGGACAGATTAGCCGGTGGACAAGGATCAATTCCTCTTGCAGGAACTGCAGTATACATGACTCCATATCCAAGATTTAATAATTCTAAGTTTGGTTTTGAAGAAAGAAAATGGCTTTATCAAAAGCCAATTGATATCTTAATCAAAGCATCTAATGGAGCATCAGATTTTGGAAATAAATTTGGCCAACCATTAATATCTGGCTCATTATTAACCTTTGAACATAAAGAAGGTGATAAACTTTTAGGATTTGATAAAGTAATAATGTTGGCAGGTGGAATTGGATATGGAAAATTAGAACACTCAAAAAAGAAAAAAATTGATGATGGTGATTTAATTATTGTTTTAGGAGGTGATAATTATAGAATAGGTATGGGAGGTGCTGCTGTATCCTCGACTGATACAGGTGAGTATGCTACTGGAATTGAACTAAATGCTGTTCAAAGATCAAATCCAGAAATGCAAAAAAGAGTAGCAAATGTTATTAGATCGATAGTTGAATCCGACAATAATTTTATTAAATCAATTCACGATCATGGAGCTGGGGGACATTTAAATTGTATTTCTGAGCTTGTGGAGGATGTTGGTGGAATATTGGAAGTTGACAAATTACCAATTGGAGACAAAACACTCTCATCAAAAGAAATTATTGGAAATGAGTCTCAAGAAAGAATGGGATTAGTAATAGCTGAAAAAGACTTCAATAAGTTAAAACAAATTTGTGAAAGAGAAAGAGCGCCTATATATAAAGTAGGTAAGGTAATTGAAAACGGAAGGTTTTTAGTTAAATCAGATTTAAAAAATGAGACTTCAATTGACCTTGAATTATCAGATTTTTTTGGTAATTCACCAAAAACAATTTTAAAAGATAATATTTCAGATTTTTCATATTCTGAACCTGAATTAGATTCTAAAAAAGTTTATTCATATTTGGATGATGTTTTATCTCTGGAATCAGTTGCATGTAAAGATTGGTTAACAAATAAAGTTGATAGATGTGTAACTGGAAGAGTTGCACTACAACAATGTACTGGTCCATTCCAAGTTCCGCTTAATAATTGTGGTGTAATGAGTTTAGATTATAATGGTAAAAATGGAATAGCAACATCAATTGGTCATTCACCCATAATAAGTTTAATTGATCCTTCAAAAGGGTCAAGAAGTTCAATAGCTGAAGCACTAACAAATATCTTATTTGTTCCTCTGAAAGATAATTTAAAATCAATTTCCTTATCAGCTAATTGGATGTGGCCTGCTAATAATGATTCTGAAAACCACAGGTTATATCAGGCTGTTAAAGCTTGTTCTGAATTTTCAATCGATTTAGGAATAAATATACCAACGGGCAAAGACTCTATGTCAATGAAACAAAAATACGTTGATAAAGATGTTTTATCCCCTGGAACTGTTATAATATCTGCAGTAGGTCATACAGAAGAAATTAATAAAATTGTTCAACCCTACTTACATGAGGAAGGAGGTTATATCTATAAAATTGACTTTTCATCAGATAAATATAGTCTAGGCGGTTCAGCACTATATCAATCACAAAATAAAGTTGGTAAAAATGCACCTGATATAAAAGATTCAGGATATTTTCAATTAGCTTTTAATACCATTCAAAAATGTATAAAAGAAAATACAGTTTACTCTGGTCATGATATAAGCTCAGGTGGAATGATAGTTACATTACTTGAAATGTGTTTAGCGTCAGATAATTATGGGCTTGATATTAATTTATCAAAGGAGGATGATATCCTAAAATTATTATTTAGTGAAAATCATGGTATTATTATTCATGCAAAAGAAGAGATTGAAAAGCTTTTTTCTGAGAATAATATAAAGTTTGAAAAAATAGGTACAGTCAACAAATCAAACTCTATAATAATATCAAATTTAAATGATAAATATAGTTTTGATATTGATTATTATAGAAAAAAGTGGTTTGAAAAATCTTACATGCTTGATTCAATTCAATCTTCTGAATCTAAAGCTTTAGAAAGATATAACTCATTAAACAAAAATAAGCTAGAATTTAAGTTTCCTAATTGGTTTAATGGACGTTTTAAGCCAAGTTTTGATAAAAGAATCAAAGCAGGTGTAATTAGAGAAAAAGGAAGTAACTCTGAAAGAGAAATGGCTTACATAATGAATAAAGCAGGGTTCGAAGTTGTCGATATTCATATGACTGATTTAATGAGCGGTAAAGAAACTCTTGATGATATTAAATTTCTAGTTGCAGTTGGAGGATTCTCTAATTCAGACGTATTAGGATCTGCTAAAGGATGGGCTGGATCATTTATATATAATGAAAATGCAAGAAAAAGTTTAAAAAAATTCTTCTCTATAGAAGATACACTTTCATTAGGTGTTTGTAATGGATGTCAGCTATTTATGGAGTTAGGTTTAATTTATCCCGAGCTTGAAATTCATCCAAAAATGCATCATAATGATTCAAAAAAATTTGAATGTCAATTTACAGCTGTTTCAATAAATAAAAATAATAGTGTAATGTTCAATAATTTTGAAAATACAACATTAGGAATATGGGCTGCACATGGTGAAGGAAAATTTGTTTTTGATAAAAAAGAATCCACATATAATATTATTGGCAAGTACCATAAAAGCTCATACCCTGCTAATCCAAATGGATCTAGTTTTGATGCTGCAATTGTTTCAAGTCAAGATGGAAGGCATATAGCTATGATGCCTCATTTAGAAAGAGCAAATTACCCTTTTAACTGGGGTTATTATCCTAAAAATCAAAATAATAACAAAATTTCTCCATGGGTATATGCTTTTCATAATGCTTATGAATGGTTAAAATAAAAATTTTTGCTATTTATTATGCATGCATAGTAAATTTTCGTACATTTATTTGATGTCGATAAGAACACTTGAACAAGAATTAAGATATACTTGGTTGTCTATTTCAAAAATGTATAATGAAGAGGCTTCAAAATATGGTGGAAGTATGGCAGTTGGATTTGCTTTATTAAGCTTAAACCCAAAAGAAGATACTTCATCAACATCGCTCGGGCCAAAAATGGGGATGGAATCAACAAGTTTGTCAAGGACTTTAAGGTTTATGGAGGATGAAAACTTAATTCAAAGAATTCCAAACCCTGAAGATGGTAGAGGTGTTTTAATTAAATTAACTGAAAGGGGTATGGAGTTTAGAAACTATGCTAGGGAACTAGTAATGAAGTTTAATAAGACTATAACAAATGATGTTGGAGAAGACTCTATTAAGAACTTTTATAAAGTAGTAGATCGAATTAATAAATTAATAAAGAATAAAGAAATTTTTTAATGAATAAAAAAATATCCAAAGTAGCTGTTTTAGGGTCAGGAATTATGGGTTCAGGAATCGCTTGTCATTTTGCTAATATTGGAGTCGAAGTACTTCTTTTAGATATTTCACCAAATGAAATCAATGATATTGAAAAAAAGAAAGGACTTAAAATTACAGATAAGGTTGTTAGAAACAGAATTGTAAATGAAATGTTTAGTAAATGTATAAAATCTAGGCCATCTCCTATTTATGATAAATCATTTGTTAATAGAATAAGTTTAGGAAATTTTGAGGATGACATGCATCTTATTAAGGACTATGATTGGGTTATAGAAGTTGTTATTGAAAGATTAGATATAAAAAAATTGATTTTTGAGAAAGTCGATAAGTATAAATCAAATGGAACACTTATTTCTTCAAATACATCGGGTATTCCAATAAAAATGATGAATGAAGGAAGATCTGATGATTTCCAAAAGCATTTTTCTATAACTCATTTCTTTAATCCACCAAGATATTTAAACTTATTTGAAGTAGTCCCTGGACCAAATTGTAAAGAAGAGGTTGTTGATTTTCTAATGAATTACGGTGAAAAATTTTTAGGTAAAACATCTGTTTTAGCAAAGGACACTCCTGCATTTATTGGAAATAGAATTGGAACATTTGGGATTCAAAGTCTTTTTCATTTAGTAAAGGATGGTAGTTTTTCAGTAGAGGAAGTTGATAAATTGACAGGTACCGCTATAGGTCGTCCAAAGTCAGCTACATTCAGAACAGCTGATGTTGTTGGATTAGACACATTATGTCATGTTTCTAATGGTATTTATGAAAATTGTCCTGAAGATGAATCTAGAGAAGTATTTAAACTCCCAGATTTTTTAAAAAGAATGTTAAAGGAGAATATGCTTGGAAGTAAAACAAAACAAGGTTTTTACAAAAAAATAGTTGATAAAAATGGAAAATCACAAATCTTATCATTAGATCTTAAAACTTTTGAATATAAGGAACAAAAAAAAGTAAATTTTGACACCCTAAATCTGGCTAGAAAAGCTAAAAATAGAGCAGATAAGTTTAAAATCTTAATAAGCGGAAATGATAGAGCTTCAAATTTTTATAAAGAAGTTTTTGCAAAAATGTTTGCTTATGTTCAGAACAGGGTTCCAGAAATTTCTGATGATATAGCTAGTATTGATTCAGCATTAAAAGCCGGTTTTGGTTGGAAAGAGGGTCCTTTTGAAATATGGAGCTATATAGGTGTAAAAGAAGGTGTAGATTTAATGAAATCATTTAATTTAAAGGCTTCTAAATGGATTGAAGATATTATTTCAAAAGACATAAACTCATTTTACAAATCGAATAATGGATTTATTGAATTTTTTGATAAGACAAGTGAAAATTTTGTAAAAAAACCAGGTCAAGAAAACTTTATTGTTTTGAAAAATTTAAATAAAGACCAAACTATTTGGAAAAATGATGAGTGTAAAATAAATGATATTGGTGATGGCATATTAAATATTGAATTTAATTCAAAAATGAATTCTATAAACCAAAATATTCTTCAGGGTTTAAATAAAGGAATTAAAATTGCCGAAGAAAAATACAATGGAATTGTAATTGGAAATGAAGGACAACATTTTTCTGCTGGAGCTGACCTAAGTATGATTTTTTTGATGGCTATTGAACAAGAATATGATGAGTTAAATTTTGCTATGAAATTATTTCAAGATACTATGATGAAACTTAGGTATTCCACAATACCAGTAGTTGCTGCTCCTCATGGCTATACACTTGGTGGAGGATGTGAATTATGTCTTCACTGTGACAAAACTTTAGCATACAGCGAAACTTACATCGGGCTTGTTGAAGTTGGAGTTGGGTTAATTCCTGGTGGTGGAGGTACAAAAGAAATGGTACTTAGGGCTTCAGATCAATTTAAGAAAAACGATGTTGAATTAAACTTATTGCAAGAATATTTTTTAAATATAGGAATGGGTAAAACATCTACATCTGGACATGAAGGTTATGGATTAAATTATTTGATGAAAAATAAGGATCTTATTATTATGAATAAGAAAAATCAGATCTCACATGCAAAAAAAATTGCGCTGCAAATGCATGATAATGGTTACACAAAGCCCATACAAAGAAACGATATCAAAGTTTTAGGACAACAAGCTTTAGGCGCTTTTTTTGTAGGTGCCGATTCGATGTTAGTTGGAGGTTATATTTCTGATCACGATAAAAAAATAGCAAAAAAGATAGCTAATGTTCTTGCAGGTGGAAACCTTTCACAATCTACTTTAGTATCGGAACAATATCTTCTTGATTTAGAAAGAGAAGCTTTTCTTTCACTATGTGGTGAAAAGAAAACACTTGAAAGAATACAATTTATGTTAAAAAACGGTAAACCCCTAAGAAATTAATATGGAAGAAGCTTATATTATTAAAGGCTATAGAACTGCAGTTGGTAAAGCTCCCAGAGGTTTTTTTAGATTTAAAAGGCCTGATGAATTAGCTGCAGAAACTATAGAATACATGATCAGTAATATTGAAGGATTTGATAAAAAAACAGTTGATGATATCATTGTAGGTAATGCGATGCCTGAAGCTGAACAAGGTTTAAATGTTGGAAGATTAATATCTCTTATGGGACTAAAAATTGATGATGTTCCAGGTGTAACAGTAAATAGATATTGTGCATCAGGTCTAGAAACAATAGCTATGGCTAGTGCAAAGATTAAATCTGGTATGGCTGACTGCGTTATAGCTGGAGGAGTTGAAAGTATGAGCTTCATACCAATGGGAGGATATAAACCTGTACCTGGATACAATACAGTCTCAAATGGAAATGAAGATTATTATTGGGGAATGGGATTAACAGCTGAAGAGGTAGCTAAAGAATATAAAATTAACAGAGAAGATCAAGATATTTTTGCATTTAATTCTCATCAAAAGGCTCTTTCAGCTATTGAAAACAAAAAATTTGATTCACAAATTGCACCTATTAATGTTGAAGAAATTTATTTAGATGAAAATTCTATTAAAAAAACTCGAAATCATACTTACACTAAAGATGAAGGACCAAGAAAAGACACTAGTATTGAAGCATTATCAAAACTTAGACCTGTATTTTCAAACACGGGCTCAGTTACTGCAGGAAATTCATCTCAAATAAGTGATGGTGCAGCATTTGTAATGATTGCAAGTGAATCTTACATTAAGACACATAATATTGAACCAATTGCTAGACTTATTAATTACAGCGTAGCTGGACTTCCGCCAAAAATTATGGGTATTGGTCCGATTAAAGCGATTCCAAAAGTTTTGGATAAAACGAACTTAAAAATTAGTGATATTCAATTAATCGAATTAAACGAGGCTTTTGCTTCTCAATCATTGGCTGTAATAAATGAACTTAAACTTAATAATGATATTATTAACGTCAATGGTGGTGCTATATCATTAGGTCATCCTTTAGGTTGTACAGGGGCTAAACTCACAGTACAATTAATTAATGAAATGAAGGAAAGAAAATTAAGGTATGGGATGGTTACAATGTGTGTTGGTACTGGGCAAGGAGCCGCAGGTATATATGAAATTTTATAAAAAAAAAAAAAAAATAAATGAAAGAAACTATTGAAAAAGAAATAACCAGAGGAGGAGAATTTGTAGTAAAGGAAACTCAATCTGAAAATATTTTTACGCCAGAAGATTTTAGTGACGAACAAAAAATGATGAGAGATGCTGTAAAAGAATTTGCTGACAGAGAAATTTGGTCAAAAAAAGAAGAGTTCGAAAAAAAGAATTTTCAATTAACACTAGATGTTATGAAAAAAGCGGGTGAATTAGGTTTTCTTGGAGTTGGTGTTCCAGAAGAATATGGTGGTTTGGGTATGTCATTTACTTCAACTATGCTAGTTTGTGATTATATATCAGGAAGTTCTGGATCAACTTCTACAGCTTTTGGTGCACATACAGGAATTGGAACAATGCCTATTTTACTGTATGGAAATGAAGTACAAAAAAATAAATATGTTCCAAAACTGGCAAGTGGAGAACATTTTGGTGCATATTGTTTAACTGAACCAGGAGCTGGATCTGATGCTAACAGTGGTAAGACTAAGGCAGTTTTAAGTAAAGATAAAAGTCATTACTTAATAAGTGGACAAAAAATATGGATATCAAATGCAGGTTTTGCAGATATTTTAACAGTTTTTGCAAAGATTGAAGATGATAAAAACTTAACTGCGTTTATAGTTCCTAATGATCCTAATAATGGAATTTCAATGGGAAATGAAGAAGAAAAATTAGGTTTAAATTCTTCATCCACAAGACAAGTATTTTTTAATGAAACAAAAGTACCTGCTGAAAATATGCTTTCTGAAAGAGGAAATGGTTTCAAAATAGCTATGAATGCTTTGAATATTGGAAGAATAAAACTTGCTGCTGCTGCATTAGATGCGGAACGAAGAATAATTAATTCATCAATTAATTATGCAAAAGAAAGAGTTCAATTTAATACAAAAATTAGTGAATTCGGAGCGATTAGAGAAAAGATTGCTACGATGGCTACTGACATATATGTTGGTGAATCTGCAACATACAGAGCTGCTAAAGATATTGAAGATAGGATTAAAATTCTTGAAGACTCAGGTAAAAACCATCAAGAAGCTGAATTAAAGGGTGTCGAAGAGTATGTAATTGAATGTTCAATGTTAAAGGTTGCTATTTCTGAAGATCTTCAAAATATTGCCGATCAAGGTATTCAAATTTTTGGAGGAATGGGTTATTCAAAAGAAACACCGATGGAGTCAGCGTGGAGAGATGCGAGGATAGCTAGAATTTATGAGGGCACTAACGAAATCAATAGACTAGTTGCCATAGGAATGCTTATCAAAAAAGGAATGAAGGGACATGTGGATTTAATTAGTAAAGCTGAAAGTGTAGCTGATGAACTAACTGGAATTCCATCATTTGAAATTCCTGATTTATCAGGAGTTTTTAAAGAAGAAAAAATTATTCTTAAAAATCTTAAAAAGATTTTTTTAATGCTTTGTGGTGCTGGAATGAAAAAGTTTGGTTTAGATATTGAGAAAGAACAAGAAGTTTTAATGTCTATCTCTGATATTATGATAAAAATATATCTTTCTGAATCTGCTATTTTAAGAACTGAGAAAAACTGTAATCGCTATGGTGAAGAAAACCAAAAAGGACAAATTGCTATGACTCAATTATATCTTTATCAATCTGTTGAATTAATTTCTAATAAAGCTAAAGAATTGATTATCTCTTTAAGCAATAGTGAAGAACAGAAATTTTTGTTAATGGGTTTGAAAAGATTTACAAAATATTTTAACTATCCAAAACCATTAG
>CACDPE010000015.1 GCA_902554655.1 uncultured Bacteroidota bacterium | reverse complement strand
AAAATAATGGATATTTATTTTCTACAATTAATCCTGTAGAAATTTCTGCTGAAAATGATACAATCAATTTTGAAATAAGAATAAATGAAGGAAAGCCTGCATATTTTAATAAAATTTCTGTTGTAGGTAATGATAGAACAAATGATAATGTAATATATCGGGAATTGAGAACAAAACCAGGTGAATTATACAGTAAAGATAAAATAGTACGGACTGTCAGAGAACTAGGTCAGTTAGGTTTTTTTGATCCAGAACAAATAAGTCCTGACTTCAAGAATGTTGATCCTAATGCTGGAACAGTAGATATTGAATATGGATTAGTTGAAAAATCTGCTAGCCAAGTTGAACTACAAGGCGGATATGGTGGGGGTGGATTTATTGGGACTTTGGGTCTATCATTTAATAACTTTTCATTAAAAAATTTAAAAAATAAAGATGCATGGAAACCAGTCCCAATGGGTGATGGCCAAGCACTATCACTAAGATTACAAGCAAATAGATTTTATCGTGTTTACAGTTTTTCTCTTTCAGATCCATGGTTTGGTGGTGAACAACCTGTTCAATTTTCTACATCATTTTCACATACTAAACAATACAGATATAATTTTTTTACTGGGAGGGTTGATAAAAGTCAATCATTTGAAGTAACAGGTGCTAGTATCGGTCTAGCAAAAAGACTCAGAGTGCCAGATGATTATTTCTTGCTTTCTCAATCTCTATCTTATCAGTATTATAATTTAAATAATTATTATACTGGATTATTTACTTTTGGTGAAGGAAAATCAAATAACGTTTCTTATACAGTAGCACTATCACGAAATAACACATTTACCAACCCTATATTTCCACTTGGTGGATCTGAATTTCTTTTATCTGCAAGATTCACACTTCCATATTCTCTTTGGAATGGAGTTGACTATGCTAATTTAGGTGAACTTGAAAAATTTCAAGATAATGAAGGAAATCCAGACCAAGCTAAAATTGATCAGGAGAGATTCAAGTGGTTAGAATTTTATAAAATAAAATTTAAAGGAACTTGGTATACTAGATTAATTGAAAAATTAGTTTTAAGAGCTCATACAGAATTTGGCTTTATTGGCGCATATGATAATGACAGAGGAGTAATCCCATTTGATAGATTTTTTCTTGGTGGAGATGGAATGTCTCAATATGCTATGGACGGAAGAGAAATGATTAGCTTAAGAGGATATCCAAATCAATCACTGTCCAGCGTAAATGGATCTACCATTTATAATAGATTTTCGCTCGAGCTAAGATATCCAATAACACTAAAACCTGCAGCATCAATATTTGGCCTAACTTTTCTTGAAGCTGGTCAAGGATATGATAATTTTAGAGAATTCAATCCTTTTAATTCTAAAAGATCTATGGGTTTTGGATTAAGAATATTTATGCCCGCTTTTGGCCTTTTAGGTATTGATTTTGCTTATGGACTTGACAATACTAATCCTTCTGATTTGAGCCCTAACGGATGGGAAACACACTTTGTTATCGGACAACAATTTTAACTAAATATAGATTATTATGTTTCTTAAAAATAGTCAAATAAAACTAATCTATTCCCTACTAATTTTAAGTATTGGTATCTCTTCATTTTCACAAAAACCTCTAAGAGTTGGGTATATAAATATGGACTATATTTTGGAAAATTATGATGATTTCAAACAAGCAAATCAAGAATATTCATTAAAACTTGATAAATGGAGAAGAGAAATTGAAAGAACTCAAAAGGAAATTGAAAAAAAATACGATGAACTAGAAATCAAAAGACCTTTATTAACTGCATCAATACATAATGAATTAAAACAAGAAATTGACTTTGAAAAAAGTGAACTTGAAGAATATAAACAAAAGAGATTTGGCCCTGAAGGTGATTGGATAATTCAAGAAAAAATATTAATCCAACCTATTCAAGATGAGGTACTTGAAGCAGTTCAAAAAATTGCTGATAAAAATAAATTTGATTTTATTTTCGATAAATCCTCTGCGATAATTATGTTATATTCGGAAAAAAAATACGATATTAGCGAGCTAGTTTTAAAAAGTATTTTAAGACAAGAAAAAATTGAAAATCTTCAGATGAATTTTGATGATGAAATTAAAGAAAAAAGAAGGGATTCAATATTAAAAATTAGAGAGTTAAAAAAAATATCTCTTCAAAGAAAAAGAGACAGTATAATTAATGCAAGAAAAAATAAAAAATAATATGAAATATTTAAAATTATTTACAATAGTACTTTTTTTAGTTTTTGGTTCAATTAGTAATGCTCAAAGTAATGTTGCTCACATTGATTCGCAAGCTTTAATTAGTGAAATGCCTGAAGTTCTTGAAGCACAAGCTCAAATTGAAAAACTTCAAAAAACTTATCAATCTGAAATTGAAGCATCAATGAAAGAGTATCAAACAAAATTACAGACCTACTCTGCTGATACCCAAAATCAAACTGAAGTAACAAATCAAGCAAGGGCAAAAGAGCTTCAAGGAATGGAACAAAACATTCAGCAATATCAACAAACAGCTGCTCAAGATATTCAACAGAAACAAGCTGATCTTTTAAGACCTCTTATAGAAAAGGCACGAGCAGCTATTCAAAAAGTAGCTAGAGAACAAGGATTTGATTACGTCATTGATGCAACTCCAGGTGGAGCACTAATTTTGTCTGATGGTAAAGATCTTTTAGCTGATGTTAAAAAGGAATTAGGATTTTAATATTTTAAAATATTTAACTAACTAAATTAAACTATCTATATTTTTATAGATAGTTTTTTTTTGTATGAAGAATAACTCTATAGGTTTTTTTGATTCAGGAATAGGTGGAATTACAATTTGGGAATCCGTAAATAGATTATTGCCAAATGAGAATACGATTTACTTAGCTGACTCTAAAAATTCACCATATGGGAAAAAACCTAATGATGAATTAATAAATATATCCAAAGAAAATGTCGAATTTTTAATCAATAAAAAATGTAAACTTATTGTTGTTGCATGTAATACAGCGACAACTAATTCAATAAATTTTTTGAGAAAAAGCTATAATTTACCTTTTATTGGAATTGAACCAGCTATAAAGCCTGCAGCATTAAATACAAAAACAGGAAAAATTGGAGTCTTAGCAACAAAAGGGACACTTGGAAGTAGTTTATTTGAAAAAACATCCAATATTCATGGTCAAAATGTTGAGATTATTGAACAACGTGGATTAGGATTAGTTGAATTAATTGAAAAAGGAATATACTCTGGCTCTAAAATTGATTCTTTATTAAAGGAGTACCTTAATCCAATGTTAGAAAATAATATTGACAAATTAGTTTTAGGATGTACCCATTACCCTTTAATTAAAGAGTCAATAAAAAAAATTATTAATGAATCTATTAATATTATTGAATGTAGTGAAGCAGTAGCTCTTCAAACTGAAAGAGTTTTAATAAAATCTAATTTGATAAATTCTGGAACTGAAAAGTCAAAAAAATTATTTTATACAAATGGAGATAAAAATGTCTTGAATAGTTTATTAAATAATAAATTTGAAATTTTAATGGTTTAGTTATGAATTATATATTGGAAATTTTACAATCTGAAGACAAGAATGTTCTTGTACTATCATCTAAAAATGTCATTCATGAGAAAAGAGTAGAATTGGATGAAAATTCTGATTTAAATCAATTCCCATTAATAAAACAATTATTTTTTCTTCCCTTCATTAAGTCTGTTACACTAGATAAACATCTACTAATTATTGAAAAGCTTGATTTTTTAAATTGGGAGGAGGTTCAAGATGATGTTATAGAACAGATTGAAAATTATTTAAATAAAGGAGGAGTGATTTATTCAGGCAATGTGAATGCTTTTACAATCTACGCGGAAAGTACTCCAAATCCCTCAGTTATGAAATTTGTATGCAATAAAAGATTAGTTAATATTTCTCACGAGTTTAAAAAAATAGACGAAACTGAACACTGTAATATTGCAAAAGCATTATTTCTTCATGATTTTATTAGTGAAGTTTATATTGATTTAAATTTTATATCAATTACAATCAAAGAAGATTATAGCTGGGAAAATCATACAATGGAGATAAGAGAATTTATTCTGTCCTATATTAAAGATGGTAATGAATTAATTGATTCTAAAGTCGATAAAGCTAAATCCACTAACAAAGCTATAGAAGTAAAAAATCTTGATGAAATTTCTTTAAAAATTTCAGAATTAATTGAAACTCAAATTAAACCCGCTGTAGCATCTGACGGTGGAAATATCCTTTTTCAATCTTATGATAAAAATACTCAAGAGGTAAATGTTATTTTACAAGGTGCTTGTAGTGGATGTCCATCCTCAACTATTACTCTTAAAAACGGTATTGAAACTATGCTAAAAAATGAGCTTCCTGGAAAAATCTCAAATGTGGTTGCAATTAATGGTTAACCGTTATTGGATTTAAACTCCTTAAGATATTTTGGCTCACAATAAGCAATATCCTCAAAAGAATTATTGTTATACTTTTTATGTGCTATTTTACACATATTTACAGCTGAAGGTATTAAAATCTTTTCATTCCAATTAAAATTAGAATCAAATTCAATTAATTCTTTACACTTAAATTGACCATTCCCAACAATTAAGATTTTTTCAATAGCTGAATAATTTAAAAAGGATTTTGAATTAATAATTTCAGGCATTTCTTCTCTTATAATTTCTTTTTTGTTATTGTAAATACAGGAATACACCTCGTCTCTTCTTGCATCAATTGTTGAAATTAATATTCCATTAAAATCAATATTAGTGATTAGATTTTCTAGTGAGGAAATGGAAATCAAGGGAATATCTAAAGCATAGCATATTCCCTTTGCAGCAGCAAGCCCAATTCTTAGTCCAGTATATGACCCAGGACCAATGCCCACGCTTACAGCATCAAAATCTCTAAGACTTATTTTATTTTTTTCAGTGATTTCAAAAATAAAAATGTGTAATTTTTGTGAGTGAGAAAAATTAGATGAATTTTTTTCAATGTAATCAATTAATTTTCCATTTTTTGAAATAGAAACTGAGCAATTGGTACTTGAAGTTTCGATATTTAATATTAATGGCATTTAATCAATTTTTACAGGCACTCCAAAATAAAATTCTAAAACTTTTAATTTAAAAATTAAATCAAATTTTGATCTTATCAAATCAGATTGAGCAGACTCAAATCTCTGCTTAACCTGGCTATACTCATAAGGGTTCAAAACACCTATATTAAGTTTTTCTTTAGCATATTCAAATGATAATTTTCTTGAATCCAATGACTTTTTTGAAGCCTCATAAGCTTTTAATGATCCGTAAGCATCACTGTAAGCCTGATTTATAGTGTTTTCCAAGTCTAACTTTCTTTGGAAAAGTAAATTTTCACTTCTTTGGACATTAATTTTACTTCTGTTTACATTAGATCTAACAGAAAATCCATTAAGTATAGGTATTGATAAACTTAGTCCATAATTTTGCCCTTTATTTATATCAAATTGATCTGAAAATGATTTTGGAGGAACAATTTTAGTTGCCTGAACCGGAGCTAAAACTCTTTCATTAGTGTTTTCAACAACACCCACAGGAACTAAATTAAAATCACCTGAACCAATCAATCTATCACTATAAGCTATTCTGGTACTCAAAGAATAAAATGCAGACAATCTTGGTTGTAAAAAACTTTTATTAAATTCTAAAGATTTTTTTGCAATTTCTAAGTTTGTTTCAGCAATCTTTATCTCGTTTTTATTTTCAACAGCATAGGAAAAAATCTCATCAGGAGATTTATCTAAGATATTTGATATTTTAAGTTTATAATCAACATCAACAATATCAAAATTTTCGTAGTCATCTATTAAAAGCAATTGAGCAAGTGCAATTTTGGCTAATTTGAGGCTATTTTTAGCATCAATAACTGATTTTTCAACACTTGTTAAATTTGCTTCAAATTCATATAAATCCCCTTTAGGTATGACACCGCTATTAACCAATTCAATTGCTCTCTGCACTTCCTCTTTAGAAATTTCTAATTGTAATTCTTGAACTTTCAAAATTTCTTTATTAAAGAGTATTTGAAGAAAAGAATTTGCTACTAGTAAAGAGATATTTTCTTTCATATCAGCTAATTGATATTGATTGGCTAATATTGAAAGATTTGCTAAATGCAATTGTTTAACATTTTTTAAACCATTTAAAATATCAATATTCATATTTAAATTCATTGAACTAAACTGAGTAGTAATATTTTCCAATAAACCTGTTGTAATATTTTGATTTAATCCAACATTCCATGAATGCGAACTTCCTATATTTAGATTGGGTAAAAAATTACCAATAGCAGTTTTTCTTGATATTTCAGAATCCAAATAATCTAGCTCCGATTGCTTTATTGAAATATTTTCTTTTAACGCTCTATTCACACAGTCCATCAAAGTCCATAAATCTTGAGATTGAGATTTAATAGAAAAAGCTAGAATTACAATTAAAATTATTTTTCTCATAATTAAATTTTTATCATTTACTTAATCTTTAACATTATCAATATTTCTCTTTAGTGGTTCAGTTCTATTCCAAACCTTGATATCCTCATTTTCAGCTAAACCTTCTAAAACTTCAGCAAAAACTCCATCAGAAATACCAATTTTTATATCTCTTCTCTCAAACTTTTGACCAGAAATTTGCACTTCAACAAATGGTTTTTTTGTTTTATTATCATATTGAATTAAAGCTTCATTAATAGACAAAACATTTTCTTTTAAATTAGTTACTATAGAGGCATTTGCACTGTATCCAGCTCTGACAATAAACTCATCATCCAAATAAACTTCACCTTCAATTTTAAATTGAATAGCTCCGGAAATATCCACTCCTTTTGGTGAAATAAGAGTTAACTTCGCATCATATTCTTTGTCTTCAATAGCACCTAAAGAAATTTTTAGTGGTAATCCTACAGAAAGTTTACCAACCTCACCCTCATCAACCATTCCTTCAAAAATCATTTTACTTAAATCAGCAACTGTTGAAATAGTTGTTCCTGGATTAAAAGTATTGGCTTGAATTACTTGATCACCTTCTTTTACTGGAACTACCAAGACTGTTCCTTTTACTGTAGATCTAACTAAAGTATTTGTAACAGCTGCCCCTCCAATTGAACCTAATTTAATAATCTGTAAATCAGAATTTGCATTTTCCAAATTTTGAACGTCTTGATTATACCTAAGTTGAATGCTGTTAAAATCTTGTTCAGAAATAATCCCCTTCTCAAACAATTTTTTATTTCTATCAAATTCTTTCTTTGAATTATTTAATATTATTCTTGATGTTTTAACTCTTCCTTCAGCACTATTTAAAGCTTGTTCATCAGGAACAACTTTTATTTTTGCTAATAGATCACCTTCACCAACTTCATCACCTTCCTCAACATAAACCTCGTCAATTATTCCACTGATCTGAGGAACAATATTAACCTCATCTTCAGGAATTAAACTGCCTGTTGCTACAATTTTATCTTCAATTGATTGATAACTTAATTTTTCTGTATCGTAAGTGATTGCCGATCTACTATTTGTTTTTATATAGTAGGCCATTGAAAACATGAATCCTAAAACTAAAACTGTAATTCCGATGTATTTTAAATATTTCATTTTTATAATTATTTTATTATTCTTCTCTCAATGCCTCGATTGGTTTTACATTAACAGCAATTTGAGCAGGTATTAAGCCAATTAAAGTACCTAAAACTATCATCAATGATAATGCACCAAAAATAAACTCAATTGGAACGGTTGGATTTGTATATGGAAAGTCTGATAAATCCTGAGTTGCCATATTAATTGAAAACAGAACTAAGGTGCCAATTATTATTCCTATTATGCCTGCGATAATAGTTAAAAATACAGACTCAATTAATATTTGTGTTCTCACTTGACTTGGTCTAGCACCTAAAGCCCTTCTTATGCCAATTTCTTTAGTTCTTTCTTTCACTGAAATAAGTAAAACATTACCTATTCCAATTATACCTGCCAAAATTGTAGCTATCCCAACAATTAATGATAAAAAAGTTAAACCATCTGCAAATTTTATTGTTTTTTTAAATACCTCTCCTAGATTAAATGCACCAAGAGCTTGATCATCCTCAGGGGCAATATTATGAATATCCTTGAGCACAAGCTTAACCTCTTTTTCAACTTCAACTACATCAGCATCTTGAAATGCGGACATCATAAAAAAACCTACGTATTTTCCTGTGTTAAACAAATCTTTGTACGTAGCAAATGGTATATATATATCGCCATCATCACCAAATCCTCCACCTTGTCTGAACTGATGGACTCCAATAACTTTAAATGTTACATTATTAATATTGATATATTGTCCTATTGGATTTTCATCCTCTTCAAATAACTCCTGAAGAGTTCGTTCGCCAATTACAGCTACTCTTCTTTTTTGATCCATATCAGCTTGATTAATAAACCTTCCTCCGTCATAAACTTTTGTTACAGCAATTTTTATGTATTCAGGATAATCGCCGTAAATAGCATATGTGCCAGTTTTTGAACCTTTTACAACATTTCCACCAGAGGAGCCAAATACTCCAGCTACATTTCTAGGTGCTACATATTCAATTGACGGAACTTTCTTTTTAATGACATCAACATCATTTGTAGTTAATCTAATCTGTCTCCTTGCTTTATATCCTGCATATGGTAATGATGTTTGTTGAGCCCAAATAAATAAACTATTTGAAGAAATTGATGAGAATGCTTTTTCAAATCCATTATCCAATCCCTTTGAGGTACCCGCTAGTGTAATATATATAAAAATACCCCACAGAACACCGATCATTGTTATTATAGTCCTTATTCTATTTTTTTGAATAGATCCAAAAATTTCTTGCCATGTATCATTTTGAAATAATGCTTTCATTTATTTATCATTCAAGGCTTCAATAGGTTTAATATTTGATGCTTTTTTAGCTGGAATGAAACCAGCAATTCCTCCAAAAACTATAAGCATCAAAGTTGCCAATAGTGCAGTATATAAGTCAACGTATGGGTCAATAATATAAAAATCTTCCTGCAGGGTATCACCTATTGAAGACAAAAACATTACACCCACAAATAGTCCGATATATCCGGATATTGTTGTTATAAATATTGATTCCTGTAAAACCATCCATACAATTGATTTTGGAGTAGCTCCAATAGCTTTTCTAATTCCTAATTCTTTTGTTCTTTCTTTAACAACGTAGACCATAATATTAGAGATTCCTATGATACCTGCTAACAAAGTTCCTAAACCAACAAAGGAAACAATCATCTTTAATACATTTGAAAAATCTTCACTTTCTTTCAAGTCACTTGAAGCACTTCTAATAAAAATTCCCCGAGGATCAGCAGGGTCAATTTTTTTTCTATTTTTAATATAACTCTTAATTTTTTTTTCAAATTCAAGTGCACCATCAAATCCAATTTCAGGTTTGTAAGTTATAATTATTTGACCAACATTATCAGATCCTCGTTGAATTGACTGAATTGTGGTATAAGGAGCATAAATATATCTTTCTTCATTATCACCACCATCGTCCTGAAATACACCTATAACTTTCCATGTTCTACCTCCTCCATTAATAAATTTTCCAATTGGATTTTCCTCACCAAATAAATCTTGTTTAACTAAACGACCTATCACAACATAACGCTCTTTGTTTATTATATCTTTACTATTAATAAACCTGCCTTGCATCATGATAGTCATTTCATTTTTTTGATGGTCTGGGCCAACACCTCTAACTGAAAAATTATTTGATTTTAATTTATACGAAATATTTCTTGCTGTAAGAGTTATTCTTGGTGTGATTCCATCAATAAAAAAATCAAATTTCTCAGAAATATCAGCATAATCATCGTTATCGAATTCTATACGCCGATTTGATTCATAGCCAGCATAAGGTTTCGAAGTTCTTCCAGGATTTATCCATATAGTATTTAATTGATCATCCTTAAAAAAAGATTTAAATGTATTTTCTAAACCATTTCCCAGGCCATAGAGTACAACAAAAATTAATATTCCTAATGCAACGGTTGAACCTGCTAATATTGTTCTAAGTTTATTTTTACTTATTGTATCTAATATTTCTAACCAACGATCTCTACTAAACATTATAATGCCTTCTTTTGTTTTATTTTTTTATCTTCAACTATAACTCCATCTTTAAGTTTAACAATGCGACTACACATTTGTGAAATATCATGTTCATGAGTGACAACTAGAATTGTTTTTCCTGCTTTATTTATTTTTTGGATTAAATCCATAACTTCTTTTGATGTATTTGAATCCAAAGCTCCAGTTGGTTCATCGGCCAATAAGACCTTGGGTTCGGAAACCATAGCTCTGGCAATAGCAACTCTTTGTTTTTGTCCTCCAGACAATTCATTAGGCAGATGATGTGACCAATTTTTTAACCCTACATCAGAGAGGTATTTTAAAGCTTTTTTTTCGCGAACTTTTCTTGATATACCTTGATAATAGAGTGGTAAAATAACGTTATCTAATGCATTCTTATAATTAATTAGATTAAATGATTGAAAAACAAATCCAAGAAATTTATTTCTATATTCAGCAGCTTTTGTTTCATTCATTTTTTTTATAATAACCCCATCTAATTCATAAGATCCTTTGTCATGATTATCAAGCATTCCAATAATATTAAGTAATGTTGATTTACCAGACCCAGATGAACCCATAATTGCTACAAGCTCACCCTCTTTAATTTCAATATCCAATCCTTTTAAAACATGAAGTGAGTTTTTACCAATATTATATGACTTATGTAAATTTTTGATTTTAATCATATTAATCTATTTCAATAGTTATGGATAGAAAGTCGTAACGATCATCAATGTATTCTACTATTTCTTCAATATTGTTATCCAGTTTCTCATTGATTCCAAGCGTAATGCCATTAAATATTGTCACTAAAAAAAGAAGAATAGCAGTTGATATAACAAGTGTCTTATTTATGCTTCTTTCTGTTAAAAGCTTTATTATTCCAAAAGACAATAAAGTAATAAAAGCTATAAGTTCAATATAGATCATGGTTACACTAATCGGTTTTAAATCAACAACTAACAATTGAATCATATTTAGCAACTCATCATTACTTACATATAATCCAAAATAAATCACTGTGAAAAAAACCAAAATAATAGCTGCTAAGGAAACTAAATAAAAAAGAATAATTATTAAAATCACTTTAGGTACTTGACCAAGAAAGGGAAGTAATTTATCGAAAAACTGACCAATTAATTTAAATGGAAAAAATAAAATAGAAGATTTATTTTTTTGTACTTTACTTTTCTTTAGTGAATCATCATAATATTTCTTCAAATTATCTAAATCCATCTTGTATCCAGACATATCCATCTTTTGTTTGACAGTTTTAGCACTTCTGCTAAAAATCCATAAAATTAGATACAGTATTAATCCCCAACCACCAATAAAAATCATTGCTAAAAATAATATTCTAACATATATCACATTAATTGAAAGGTAATTAGCAATCCCTTTACACACTCCTACTATTATTTTTTCATCTGAATCTCTGTAGAACTTTTTTCTATTAAATGACTCATTCATAAAGCTCTTAGGCATAGCTATCCAACAAACTATATAAAAGAAAAAACCAAATCCTCCAACAAACATTAAACTAGCAAGTAAAATTCTTGTAATTAATGGATCTATTTTAAAATATTCAGCTAATCCAGAGGCAACACCAGCAATAATTCTATCATTATTATTTCTTTTAAGCTTGTATTTAGTTGCCTGGTCAAAATCTTCACTTGAATCAATATCAAAATCTTGAGGTTTTCCCATTATTTCAATAATTTTAGAAACATGAGAATTGGTAACAACCTCATTTGAATTACTAAGTATTGAAAGTAGATTTTCAGAAATTCTCTGTTCAAAATCAACTAAAATTTCATCTTTATCATTATAATTTTTAAAATACAAACTAACTGATTCTAAATATTTATGCATAATGCCATATGCATCTTCTTCAATATTAAAAACCTTACCTGAAATATTTGCAGTTAATGTTTTTTTCATTTACTAGATTTAATTAATTTTTCTATTGATGAATTAACTTCTTTGTATGAAGAGACTAGTTCACTAAGATACTTTTTTCCTTGGTTAGTAAGATTAAAATATTTTCTTGGTGGTCCTTGTTTTGATTCTATCCATTCATTATCAACATATCCTTTATTCTTTAACCTACTCAGTAATGGATAAACAGTACCCTCAACAACAATAATTTTTGAATTATTAAGGTTTTCGATTATTTCAGATGTATATAATTTGTTATTTGAAAGAACTTGCAGAATACAAAACTCCAATAATCCTTTTCTGAGCTGAATTTTGAAGTTTTCACTACTCATTGAATTTCTTCTTCTTTTTTCTCGATTTTGATTGTTATTACATCATTATCTTCATCAGTGGTGATTACCCATTCTCCTTCTAATCCATCAACATTTTCACCATCAATTTTCAAATCAATAATTTGCTCGACTTTGATGTCTGGCTTTATATCAACACATGAATAAAATCCAGTAATAAATATCATTAATAAATATTTTTTCATAATAATTTAATTTTTAAGATTCTTTTAAAAGTTTTTAATTCACATCTGTAGAAATCACAGATAATGTTCCAATTTTTTTTCATGAAGATTCGTTGAGATTATCAAAAAATTTAGCATAAGTAGTATATATATAAGGACTTAAAAATATAAACCCAATAAATAGAGTTAATACCGATAATATAATCCAACCAATAAAACTTAATTCCAAAAGAAAAAGTTTGAGCTTTTTGTTTTTCATCAATCTCCAACTTTCTTTAAAAGCATCAAGTCCTGAAATATTTTCATCATTTGCTATAGTGAAAAATGTTTGGGAAATACCCAGACCAATATATGTAATTGGAAGAAGAACAATTAAAACAAAACCTGATATGATTACAAACCAGTTTAAATCAGCTGAGGCCATTGCCATAGTGTCGGGTTCATATAATGGTATATCTGATTGAAAATTAAATCCTCCAAATGGATTTGTAATATCTGACCATTGGCTTATTGTATCAACTATTTTTTCTATGGATTCTTTTCCAATTATTAAAAAGATCCATATTACAATGGATATCACTATAGTTGGAAATATTATAGCTATTATTAAAAGAAACGCTACAAGTGCTGCCAAAAACTGATTTCTATTTTTAAAAGCAACAAATAAATCTTCAATTTCAACATGATCTCCACGAGAAACTTTTAAAAAGAAAAAATATAATCCAACAACAAAGGGTCCGGTTAGAATAAATCCAGCAATAGCTCCAATGAAAGGTATTAAACCAATTGCTTGAGTTATAATTATATAAATTAGAAATCCTCCGATAGATATACCCCACTTATCTTTACCTAATGCCTCTAAAGCATCATTTTTTAATTGAATATTAGATTTCATTTTATTCAGACTTTTTAATAAATATTCCGGTACACAAAGAAAATAATAAACCAAAAAATAATGAAACTAGTAAAATTGCTGGATATGCTATCCACATGAAAGGTTCAGAATTTTCTATAAAAGATTGTTCGGTCATTTGAGCGGAAAATTCTGGGTTACTTTCAACCATTTGAGCATATGATAGTTGCAAAGCTTTAATATTGAAATCTGGTTCAATAAAATTAGTGAGTAAATAATAATAAATGAGACCAATAATAGCCTGAATTAAACTAATTCCAACACCAATTTTTAAGCATTGACTGTAAGCAACTATGCCACTATTCTCTTTTCTAAAAGCTAATTGACCTAAGACTATCCCAACTATTAAAATAATTGATCCAACAATTTGTGAAAGAGTATCGTTTTCATAATGAGTTCCCATAATGAATTGAACAATTCCCCAAACTAAACCAACTAAACCAGTTAGAAGCCCATATTGATAAATTATTTTTTTTGAACTTATACTTTCCATAATTAATTATTTTTTAATACATGGTACTTTGTATTACCAAGTAGCAAACTTAAAAAAAAATATTAAGTTTTTTTAAAAAATTTATAATAAATTAAAAATCCAATTAAAGCTACTAAGACATATGGGATAGCCATCAAATATACTATTCCATCATTAAGACTTTCTGCAACTTTTTCATCAGCTCCTGATTCAAGAACAGCCTTACACATAGAACATTGAAAAAAATTAAATATCATACGTAATATGGTGAAATCATTATATAGACAATAACTCCAGTCACAGCTACATAAAGCCAAACAGGAAATGTAATCTTTGATATTTTTTTATGTGATATAAACTCTGATGAAATTGCTCTTGTGTAGCTTGTTAAAACTAAAGGAATTACAATAATTGATAATAAAATATGGGAAATTAAAATAAAATAATAAACATATTTGATTACTCCCTCTCCTCCAAAAGGAGTAGGATCGCTTGTCATGTGATAAGCTATGTACATAAACAAAAACATTAATGACAGACCAATACATATTTTCATAAGTAATTCATGAATTTTTCTTTTACCATTTTTTATAAAGTATAATGCAGCAACTAATAAAACAGCAGTTAACGCATTAATACTTGCATAAATTGGAGGTAAAAAATTCAATGGTTCAACATTTGGAATTCTTACAGTAAATAAAATAGCAACTACAATAGGGACTAGAATAGATACTACAGTTACTAATGGTTTATATTTCTTAGATTCAGCCATTATTCAAAAGTTTTATAATATCTTCTTTAATCATATCAATACCTTGCTCACTAGCTCCTGATGAAGTTATTCCCAAGTAATAAACAATAGGATTACCATTAGCATCTCTTCTAGATCTAATGTAGCCGTTTTTGTCAATTAGAGCAAAAAAACCCTGATGCTCAAACCCACCTGCAACAGCTGGGTTAACTCCTGAAAAAATATTAAATCCACTATTAGACAATTCATAAACATCATCAATTTTTCCAGTTAAAAAGTGCCAATTAGGAGATTTAACGTTTAATCTTTCTGAATATTGCTTAAGTACCATTGGAGTATCATTTAATGGATCAATTGTAAATGATGCAATACCAAAATCATTACGATCGAAAAACTCTTCGTCAAGAATTTTCATATTTTGATTCATTTCAATACAAATTGATGGACAAGATGTAAAGAAGAATTCAGCTACATAAACCTTTCCTAAAAAATCTTCATTAGAAATATATCTATTATCCTGATTTTTAAATATAAATTCAGGAACTTTTCTAGCAGTACCATTTAATTTAATAAATGAAAGCTTTGAAGATTGACTTATTTCTTCACTCCGGTTAGAGTCAACAACTCTGCTTGTTTCTACTCTGCTTTTAATTCTTGGAAAAAACCAAATTGCAAAAATTGTAATTAAAGCTACAAGTACTAATTGTTTTTTATTTTTCAATATTATTAATCTTTGAATATATTATTCTTTTTTAAAGCCAGTCTATACTCTGCTAATATAATTTTTACATCATCAAGCATGTTGTTATTTATATCTGCAACTGACCTTGAATCATAACCAAATTTTATGCCATCTGAATCATCTCTTCCTCTGAGAGATGAAAATTTATCAATTATATAAGCGTATGGGGAACTAAAATTCTCATCCAATTTAAGATTTGTATTTAAGCTCGAAAACAACTCATTAATTTTATCATTATCAAGATGAATAAAGCTCCAATTTTTCATATCAGTATTAGTTCCTGAAGATAATTTTTCTTTCAATAAACTAGTTTTATTTTCATTACCCAAAGGTGAAATCGATATAAACTGAAAATCTTTAAACTGATAAAATCTCTTATATATTTTTTGATTAAGATTTAGAGCATCTCCTTCTCTTTTTTCAATATCATTCCCTAAAAAAAGTAATATTGAAATTTTATTGTTAAAACCCTTATCAGTGATTAATTCTAACTCTTCAATACTTTTAGTTAAAACAGGTAGCTTGGCAAAGTTATTTATTCCTGATGCAAAAAAAAGGTAAGCAACCAATGGAAGTACAAACAAAATTATAAGGACTAGGTACTTTTTCAAGAAAATTATTTTTTAAAAGTCCCAGCTCACAAATCCTTCAAAGAACACATCATAAATATAATTACCCTCAACAAGAAGAATAAATGCTAAATATGCCATTAGAAAAATAAGTGTTATGACTACTGAGGCTTGTAGACTAAATGATTCATCTCTCATATGCATGAAATCCCATGTTATATAATAAGCCTTAATAATTGTAAGAATTAAGAAAATCCAATTTATCAATTTCATACTTAAAAAAGTATTCATTAATATTTCAGGTTTAATAATTCCTAATGCAACTTCAATGATAGTTACGATTGATAAAAAAATTAAAACTCCCCATATTTTTCGAACATTAGATTTAAACTTAACTAAACCTCTAAAAATCTCTAATTTATGTGAATTTTGACCCATCTTAAACTAAATAGAAAAAAGTAAATACAAAAACCCAAACTAAATCAACAAAATGCCAATATAAACCAACTTTTTCAACCATTTCATAGTGTCCTCTTTTTTCATACGTACCCAATATTACATTAAGAAAAATTATAAAATTAATTACAACACCAGAAAAAACATGAAATCCATGAAAACCAGTTATAAAGAAAAAGAAATCAGCAAAAAGCCTATTTCCATATTCGTTTCTTATTAAGTTGGCACCCTCAACAACATATACAGCCTGAGAAACTTTTTCTATTGATTCTTCTCTTGAAAGTATTATTTTTTTTCCTTTTTCATTAATTTTTTCCGATCTAACCAAAAGATTTGGATTAGAAAAAAATGCTTGAGAAACTTCATCAATTGTAAAAGATGGAAGAGATGATTCGTCCCTGTACCATAATCCATTACTACTTTGATGTTGTTCTCTAAATTTTGGGTTAGCAACAACAAAATCTTTCAGAGCAATTCTTTTGTTCGAATTTTCACTATCAACAAATTGAATAATTTGACCGCCTTTAGTTTCCAATGCACCATATTCCCCTCTAATGAAGTTTGCCCATTCCCAAGCTTGTGATCCAACAAATACAGCACCTCCAACAATTGTCAATAACATATAAAAAGCGACTTTATTTTTATTATTACTATGACCTGCATCAACAGCTAGAACCATAGTGACAGATGAAAAAATAAGAATGAAAGTCATTAGAGCTACATAATACATTGGGGCATCAACACCATGTAAAAATGGGAAATGTGTAAATACTTCATCAGCAATTGGCCATGAATCAATATGTTTAAATCTGGCAAAGCCATAAGAAACAAGAAAACCAGAAAAAGTTAAGGCATCTGAAACTATGAAAAACCACATCATCAATTTTCCGTAGCTTGCCTTTAAAGGTTTTCCTCCTCCGTCCCAATCATTTTGAACTTCAGCAGAGGAAATTATTGAACTCATTAAGTGAAATTTTTTACAAAGTTAATGAATTTTTATCCAAAGAAATAAAAAAATAGAAACAAATAAAGCCATAATAAATCAAGAAAATGCCAAAAATTTACACCAAGTGAAAAACCAAGCTTTGAATCTTGATATTTATCATTTTGCAATCTAAACATTAAAACAATCAAAACTATTAATCCAGCAATTAAATGTAGAATATGAACGAAGGCTAAAACATATATGAATGATGTAGTTACATTACTTTGTGCACCTGCAAAGTAATAGCCATTTTTAACAAATTCATTAAAACCATCAAACTGAAAAAACAAAAATGCTATTCCTAAAATAAAGGTAAGAATTAGAAACTTTAATGAATTTGATTTACCATTAGGCCTGTTTAAAAAAAATTTTGAAAGATGGATTGTAAAACTACTTAAAAAAAGTATTAAGGTGCTATAGGTAAAAGAAATTGGAAGAATTAAGTCCTCTAACCAATCAGGTCTTCCTTTACTAACAACATATGCACTTGTTAAGCCACCAAAGGTCATAGTAATGCTTAAAAGAGCAAATAACAACATCATTTTTTTTGCTTTGGCTTCTTTATTTTTTAAAATTTCTTCTTTCATAAAAACTTATCAATTATATATACTATTTGAATTAATGTTAAATAAAAAATACTTCCATAAAATAATTTTCTTGCAGAATTAGTATCCATTCTGTTATAGAGATTAATTGCTAATACTAAAACTATCAAACCAATTATAAATACTACAATTGCTGAGCCAAATTTTAAACTTAAAAAGCCAGTGAGTCCAGTAACTGGAATAATAGATGCAATCATCATCCAAATTATATATAAAATTATTTGTAATGCTGTACTTTTATCTCTAGTTCCAGTTGGTAGCATATTAAAACCTGCTTTTTTATAATCGTCATCTAACATCCATCCCAAAGCCCAAAAGTGTGGAAACTGCCAAAAAAATTGAATCATGAACAAAGTTCCTGGTTCAATGCCAAACTTATTTGTTGCTGCTACCCACCCTAACATAAAAGGAATTGCTCCAGGTATTGCACCAACAAATACAGAAAGGGGTGTAATTGGTTTTAATGGAGTATAAACACATGTGTATAAAAAAACTGATACAGCAGCAAAAAAAGCAGTTTTATAATTAATCATGTAAAGCATGAAAAGTCCTAAAAGTGTTAAAATAACTGATATCCAAAATGCATTTTGAGTTGATATTTGTTTTGTGGGCAATGGTCGCAGTTTTGTTCGATCCATCAATAAATCTTTATCTCTTTCAATTATTTGATTAAATGAATTTGATGCGCCAACTATACAATAACCACCCAAAATCAAAAAAATAAAATCATTTAATACAAAATTTTCAACCGCAAGAATGTATCCAGCAATGGATGAAAAAACAACACTTAGCGCTAGCCTTGCTTTGGTTAATGAAAAAAAAACAGCAGATTTAGTCAATTTAATTTATTAATGGATTGCAAATTTAGATTAGAATCTGCAGTTTACAAATATGTAAGTATAAAATTATTGAAGTTTAAAGGTGATAGGCACACTAAATGGTACCCTAACAGGCCTTCCTCTCTGCTTTCCAGGTGTCATTCTAGGTAATTTACTTATAATTCTATCAGCTTCTTTTTCTAAGTTTTTATCAGGACCTCTAGTTCTAATACCTGTTATTGATCCATCTTTGGAAATAGTAAACTGGACAAAAACTCTTCCTTGAATGCCCATTTCTTGAGCTATCTCAGGATACCTAAAATTTTTTCTAATGTGTTGTTGAATTTTTTCTTGAAAGCAGTCTCTTCTCTTAGATTTTGCAACTCTTTCACAGCCAGGAAACAATGGAACATCTTCAATTATTGCAAATGGAACATCTAAATCTAAATCTTCTTCAACAACTTCAACTTCTTCAACAATTTCTTCTTGATCAGTTTCGGTTGATTCAATTATAGTTTCTTCAATTTCCTCTTCATCCTCAACAATCTCGATTATTTCAGGAGCAGGTGGAGGTGGAGGTGGAGGTGGTGTTTTAATTTGTTCAGTTATAGGAATTTCTTCATCATCATCATTTTCTACATCAAGTGCAATGTATCCATATCCATCATCATCCCAATTTTTGAATTCAATAGCTCTCCACGAAATAAAAAGAACAAGAAATAGTCCAATAGCAAAGTAAAATGAGCTTTTATTATTTAAATCAGCTTTTGGATTTTTTTTAGATACCACAACTAGCTAAAGTAATTTTTTTTTGTAAAAACGCAAAATTATTATGCCAATAATAACCCCTGCCATAT
>CACDPE010000014.1 GCA_902554655.1 uncultured Bacteroidota bacterium | reverse complement strand
TCGAAAAATTCCAATTGATGTCCATTGACATTATCATGATTAAAATGAGCTCCATTGTCACTAGTATATAATACAACTGTATTATCCAGTTCATTCATTGATTCAAGTTTTTCTAATAACCTTCCAACTTGCTGGTCTTGTAGTGTTATTTTGGCAGCTTGTGCCTGTTCAACTTTAGGCCAATCCTCTTTTGAATACCAAAGTGTATCTCTGATTGGCCCTTCAAAAGAATGAGGAGATCTGTAAGACATGAAAAGAAAAAAAGGCTTTTCATTAGACTTTTCTTCCAAAAACTTAAATGCAGTATCAGTATAAAATGCATCTTTACAATCATGCTTATTGAAATCATAATAAAGTTGCTCTTCACTACCATTGAGCCATAAACCTGGATTTTTATACTTATCAGTTGAACCACCCCATTGCTCTTGAGCTGCAAAATCAAACCCGTGTGAAAAAGCCCATGTTTCTGGTTGATCAGCGGTATCTAAATGCCATTTACCTATAAAAGCTGATTGATAGCCGGCTTCTTTAAACATTTCTCCAAGAGTATACTCATTTTTATCGAGAGCTATTTGTCTCCATACACTATCTCTTATAAATGCAGCATTCCCTCTAATTGAAACATGACTTGAGCTTTTCCCTGTCAATAAAACTGCTCTTGCGGGAGAACATACTGGGCTACCCGCATAAAAATCAGTAAACATCATGCTTTTCTTAGCCAATGAATCGATATGTGGGGTTTTTATAATCTTTTGTCCATATGAACCAAGTTCATTGTAACCAAGATCGTCAGCCAATAATAAAACAATATTCGGTCTTGTATCATTTTTTTGTGAACAAGAAACTATAAAAAAAGAGATAATAAAAGTTTTGATTATTGATTTATATTTCAGCTTAAGTTTCATATTATTAAATTAATAATTATTCTTTTGATCTGAAAGAAGAAGCTGGTAGTCCTTCATTATTAAATAAATTAATTTCAAAATAATTTTTCCATCCTAGTCTTACTGAGTAAGGTTTTTTAACTTCAGCAGACCATACCATAACCCTATTTCCAATTATTTTTGATTCAGCAGGATAATATTTTTTGTCTCTTCCTGCTATTTCAAAATGTTCAATTTTATCATCTGGGCAATATAATCCTGAATCAGCATAATCAAAAGAAACTAATGCTTTTCCTTTGTTAAAATCAACTGATTTATAAATTGGTCCTGAATGAACTAAATCTTTAAAATTATAATCTTTATTCAGAGCCCAAAGAGCTAAGCGATCGCCAACCTCTTTTTTCTTTGGAGGATGAATAGATTTTGGGTCTCCCAAATCTGTTGTAATTGCCATACCAACATTTGATTTATTCATTGTTAACATTTGGCTCTCTCTAAGCTCAGCTGAGGTAATTCTATCTGAGCTTACATTTCTATTGTCATAGCCACCAAAAGGAGCAATTTGTGCATAATAAAATGGTAAATTCTCATTAGCCCATTGTGATCTCCAACTATCAATTACAGCAGGAAATAGAGTTTTATATTGTTCGGCTCGACCTTGGTTTGACTCACCTTGATACCAAATAAAACCTTTAAGATTATAATTAGATAGTGGTGCTATCATTCCGTTGTAAAGTGTAGTAGGTGAATTAGAACTATGTGGCATTCGATCGGGCGATGGAATTGCAATTTTTTCACCAATTGTTTTTAAAATGTAGAAATCTCCAGATGTTTGATAACAAATAATATTTAATTTCCATTGGTCATTTAAAGAAATAATTTTTTTATCACCTGAATAAATTCCCCTTTTAGGATCAGGATCTAGACCACCTTTACCCCATACATCAATAAATCTTATACTAACCGTATTTTCTCCTTTTTTTAATATATCACTATTAAATTTATATCTTTTTGAAGCGAAACCCCAATACTCTTTTCTTCCAATCATTTCGCCGTTGATAAAAACAGTATACAAATCATCGGTTTCACCAATGTCAAAAACTAATTCTTTTTCAAATATTTCATCTATATTAATCTTTTGCCTTATCCAACCTACACCATTGAAATCATCTTTTTCAAATGCTTTGACAACACCTTGAGTATTTGTTTCGATCCAAGAATCATCATTGAAATTATTCTCTATAAAATCCTTGTTTTTTTCTTCAACCCATTTAAATTCATCAACACCAATCAAATCATTCCTTTTAACAAATGAATGGTTCGCTACCCAACGATTGTAATCAGTATTAGGATCCATAGCTATTTGTAATCTTTCGGAAGTATTTTCAAAACCTTTTATTTTTTCGATAAAATCAGTTTTTACCCAACTTTCTGCAGGTGATCCACCCCAGCTTGAATGAATAAGTCCAACTGGAATATTTAATTCTTGGTGAATTTTCTTTCCAAAAAAATAAGCAACTGCAGAGAAATCGTTAACGGATTTTGGAGTACAAACAACCCATTTACCTTGGAGATTATCAACTGGACTATAAGCAATTACTCTTTCCACAGTAAACATCCTAATTTTAGGAAAAGTTGCATTAGAAATTTCTTGATCTGCACCCTCTATTAATTCATGAACTCTAGCGTATTTAAATCCCTTCATTGGCATTTCCATATTAGATTGCCCTGATGCCAACCAAACTTCACCTAAAACAACATCTTTTATTTCAATTGATTTTTTAGAAGATCTTATGACAACTTTATGTGATTTGTTATCAAATCCTGGGGTTTGTACAGGAGTTATCCAATTACCATCCTTATCGGCAAATGTTGATGTTTTTTCTCCCCAGCTTGTACTCACAATAATTTCTGATCCTTCTTTTGCCTTTCCCCAAATATTAACCAAAGTATCTTGTTGCAATACCATGTGATTTGAAAAAAGATTATTTACGGAAAAGTTGGAAGATGTTTTAGATTTACAACCCAAAGAAACTAAAGAAATAATAATAAATATTTTTTTCATTTTAAACTCTGCTTTTTATTTTCAATTTTTTTTGACAATCTTTTAACTATTTCATGTGTAGATGGATCTGATATGATATTTATAGTTTCTAAACCATCTTCGATGTCATATAATTCTTGATTGACGATTGTATTTGAAACTGTATCCCACCATTCAATATAAGTATATTTTTTATTGTGTAACGCGTAAGACTTTAGGTCTTTTACATTTTCATCTTTTTGAAAACTTTGGTACATACTGAATGAATTAGAAAAACCCTCTAACAAATTATTTTCTATGATTGGAACCATACTTTTTCCGTCCATTTTGCCCTTATTTTCAAGCCCAGCTAATTCTACAAGTGTCGGAAACAAATCCAAAAGTTCAACAAAAGCTTCTGTGATATTTTTATTATTATTCATTCTTGGATCAAAAATTATTAAGGGAATATTTGTACTTTTCTTGAAATTAGTATGTTTTCCCCAAATTTGTTGCTCTCCCAGATGAAAACCATGATCTGAGGTGATAACAATAATAGTATTGTTATCTAAACCCAATTTTTTTATTTCATCTGTAATCATACCAATAAGATAATCTATAAAAGAAATACATGAATAGTAGCCTTTTTTAAGCTTTAAAGCTTGTTCATTTAATATTCTCTTATCTCTGTAATTTTTTGATTTATAAGAAGTTGAGAAAGGTTTGTAACTGGCAAGTTCAGACCACATGTATACTATAGAATCACCATTTACAGTGGCATAATCAAATTCTGATTTTTGAAATTCAACGTTATCGTATATTTCCCAAAATTTTTTTGGAGCTGCAAAAGGAAGATGGGGTTTTCTAAAACCAATTGTCATAAAAAATTGGTCAGAACTTAACTCGCTCAAAAACTCAATAGCCTTTTCAGCAATATTATAGTCATTATAATTTGTTAGGGGAAGTGCAGTATTTTCAATAGCCGGTCTTAAATCTGAATCTTTAATTTCTTTGTTTTTTTTGCTTGCAAAGGATTCCCAATTGTAATAATTATTTTCCTCATTAGAGATGTCGTATAAAAAATCCCAAGCATCTTTATCTTGTTTCGCATCATGGTATACCTTACCTAAAGAAATGGTTTTGTAATTGTTAACTTTAAAAAACATAGGCATACTTATATGATTATTTTTTTTTAAATACTCATCAATTCTACCTTGTCGAATTCCTCGGAAAGGGCTTAAACCGGTGAGAAAACTCTGTCTTGATGGTACACAATTAGCATACTGAGAATAAGCATTGGTAAATTTAATTCCCTGTAAAGCTATTTGATCAATTCGTGGTGTATGAGCATTTTCTAATGTACTCATGTCATCAGCAATTATCAAGATTATATTAGGCCTTTTAATATCACAAGAAAAAAATAAAACAGTAAGAATTATCGTTGCTGAGATTTTTTTAAACATAATTTTATGCTAACTTATTCCATGGGGGGAAGCTTAGGTCTATTTGCAGAGTATCTAATATCTTGAATTTCAATCCTTGAAAGTGGATATTCGACATCTACTATTTTACCATTAAAAATTTTATTAATAACAGACTTATAGCCAATTCTATGTGCAATGATCTCTAAAGTGTCATTGGGTTTTAAATCAATTGGCTCTTTATAATGATTCCATCCTTTACTGGAAATTTTTTCAGTTGTGTATCTGTATCCTAATCTTGATCCTTCAGTTACCTTGACCAGAGAAACGTTATTTGTTGAAATTTCAATTATTGGTGATTCTGTTTGTCGAGCTTTGCGATTGGGATAAAATGATTCAATTAATTCTTTTTCTTTTATTAGACCTTTATCATCAATGGTATTCATCCAATCAACACATTCTTGCCTCATTTCCAATAAGATATTTGCATATTGGGGGTCATTTGCAATATTATTAAGTTCATGAGGGTCATTTTCAGTGTCGAAAAGTTCTTCCTCAGGTTTCGTTTTTCTAAACCAAAGAGATTGATTTTCATCAAGCTCACCTGCATCTCTCATTCTTAAAAGTTCTTGCATTGAAGGTAATCTTTCACGAAAAGCTAAAGGAAGATAATATGGTTTTTCAGGTTGAAAATTTTTAAGATATTTATATTTTTTAGAACGAACTGCTCTAATCATATCAACACTTTCATCAAATCTGTCTGCATGACCATGAATATATTTCCTGACTGATTTAGACTTGAACTTACCTTCAAATGCTTTCCCTTGCATAAATGATGGAGGTTCAATTCCTGCTAATGACAAAACAGTCGTCGGAAAATCAACAAAACTAACTAATCTCTTATCTCTTTTTCCAGCTCTTTGACCATCAGGAAAGCGAATAATAAGTGGAACTTTTAATCCTGAATCATATAAAAGTCGTTTTTGTCTAGGTAAAGGTCCTCCATGGTCTGAATAGAAAAAAACTATTGTTTTATCTAATAAATTTTCTTCCTCTAGTTCTTTAATTTTTTCTCCAATCCATTCATCTAATTTTACTATCCTTGAATAAACTTTTCTTAAATCCCGTTCTCCAACATTATTTTGTGGAAGATAAGGTGGAATATTAATCTCTTTATTTTCTGACACTAAAAATTCTTCATCATCCCAGTTTGAAAAAAAATTACCCTCATGAGTTGCACCAAAATTAAAAATTGAAAAAAAAGGATCATTTGGAGTTGGTCTATTTTTCCAATGAGCATCGTTACTTGATTCATCCCAAGCCATAACAGACATTTCAAATTGATAGTCAGTTTTTGAATTATTTGTTGCATAATAACCGTTTTCACGAATGATATCACTAACCATTTTTATATTTGGCGGAGGAACAGCTTCGTAATCAATAATTCCGCTTCTTCTAGCATTGGGTTCTGCCCACATAGTTCTCATATTCTGAGCTCCAAAGGAATTTGCATAAACACCAGTAGCCAAAGTTGCTCTGCTTGGTGCGCATACACCAGAGGTTGAAAATGCATAATCATATACGATGCCCTCAGTGGCTAATTTATCTAAATTTGGAGTATGAACAGTTGAGTCTCCATAAACACTTAAATAATCTGGACTAAGATCTTCAGCTACTAGCCAAAGAATATTTAAGGGATCACTCTCAAACTTATTTTTACATCCAACAATCGTGAGGATTAAAAATATTAACACATTTAATTTTAGTATTTTATTCATAACTGGTTATTATATTGATCATAAAAAAATTGAGTCATTTTCTTTGAATGATGAAACATTAATGTATTTCCGCAATGATCCCCATCAGGTTTTAATATAAGTTGGCTGCTTATATTATTTTTTATTAGAGCATTGTGAAGCAATTGACTTTGGCATACAGGTACTGTTCTATCCATTTCACCATGAAAAATTAAGAATGGTGGAGTTTCTTTACTGATATACCTAATTGGGTTAGCTAAATCAAAAATATTAGAGATATTGTCAACATCACCAAAAACTCTCTTTTTTTGATCTGAAGTTAAATTTCTATCTTTTGTTATTGGACAATCATAGAAAACTGATAAATCAGTTGGTCCATAAAAATCTACAACAGCATGAACATTTGAATCGTATTCTAAATAATTCCCAACATCACCTTCTAATGAGGGAATATGAGATGATGTTCCAGCTAATGCTGCTAAATGTCCACCAGAGGAATAACCTGCAATTCCAATGAATGAAGTATCCAAATTATAATCTTTATGTTTAGCTCTTAAAAATCTGATTACTGCTTTTACATCATGAATTTGAGCTGGATAAACAGAATCCAAATTAGATGATCTGTGATTTATTGATATTGTTGCAAAACCTTTTTTTGTTAAGGGTTTTACAAAAACATCTTTTTGATAATTACTTAATTTTTTATTATTAGAGCTCCAGCCACTCCCATATATGACTACAACTGCAGGATGTTTTTTTTTGTTATTTTTTGGAAGATATATATCCATTTTTTGTGAAATATGATTATTTCCTGAATAATCAACATCAGACCAATCAGCTTGAGGATATTCAGATTTTACAATGTTTTTACAAGCAAAAATTAAAATAACAATGAATATTAAGTTTAAGAATGAAGAGTATTTTAAATATTTTATCATCTTGAAAATGGATTTTTTAATGAACTAAATGAAGATGCAGGTAACCCATCTTTATTAAATAAAGTAGGATATAAGAAGTTTTTCCACCCATATCTTACATACTTAGGATCAATCACATCATTTGATTTTACTAAAACTTTTTCATCTAAAATTTTTGCATCTGCACTGAAAAATTTTTTATCTGAACCAGCTAATTCAAATTGACTTAAATTATTATTTTTTAGAAGAAGACCACTCTCTGCGTTTTTAAAACTGATCAAAGCACTATTATTTACAAATGAAACATCTTTATACAGAGGCCCTGAAAAAACTAGATTATCATAACCATAATCATTAGCTAGAGCTAATAGCGCTAACCTATCTCCAACAGGTTTTTTGGGTAGTGGATGAATATCAAGACTATCACCTACATCCATTATAATCGCCATTCCAACATGATTTTTTTTCAATGTCAGCCTTTGTGCCTCACGAAGTTCAGCAACGAATTCAGATTTAAATCTTCTTTTGTAAGCAATATCACCAAATGGTGCTAATTGAACATAGTAAAATGGAAGATCTTTATTTTTCCACTGCTCTCTAAAACTATCAATTACAGCAGAAAAAACATCTTTATATTTCTGTGCTCTTGTTCTATTTCCTTCACCTTGATACCATATTACACCTTTAATCATGAAGTCACCCAATGGATAAATCATTGAGTTATTTAGTACTGTATGAGAGCTTTGATTTTTTGATATTCTGAGTGGAGAAGGAAAAAGCACATCATTAAATCCATCTTTTAAAACATACAAATTTTCATTTGTTAGCCAACCAACAAATTTAGATTTCCAAAGTCCATCAAATGATTTTATTTTTTTTTCATTTGAATATAATCCTATTTTTTTATCATTAATCAAACCTCCATTTCCATAAAAATCAATTATTCTGATTGAAATATTATTTAAACCATTTTTTAATAATCCAACTCTAATTTTATATTTTGTTGATTTTTTAGACCAGTTAATTTTTCTACCTACTAGTTCTTCATTTATAAATATTGAATAAAAATCACCAGTGTCCTCAAAATCACCAATGTCAATATAGTATGATTGATCATTTTTTTCTGTAAGCTCAAAATCTTTTCTAATCCAAACTATTCCATCAAAATCATCATTTCTGTTGTAAGAGGGAGAATATTGATTTAAATCAACTTTCTTTTTTTTAAATATGGTATTTATTTCTTCAATAGTTCTATCAACCCAATTACTATCATCATAAGTTAATTGAGAAAATAATCTGTTTTTTTCATTAACATACTTAAAATCATTTTTATTTATAAATTCATTTCTATTAATATAATTATGCTCATTAAGCCAAGTATTATATTCATTTAAAGGATCTATACTTATCTCTAATCTTTCTCTTAAATTTTCAAATCCAGCTACCTTCTCTAAATTTCGAATATTTGACCATGCTTCAGCTGGTGTTCCTCCTACACTAGAATTGATTATACCAATTGGGATTTTTAATTCATCATGTAATTTTTTAGCAAAAAAATACCCTACAGCTGAGAAATCTGAAATAGTTGTTGTGTTACAAACTTTCCACTTACCACTAAAATTTGATAATGGTTTTAATGATAAACTTCTATTAACATTTATCATTCTAATTTCATTATTCTCAAAACTAGTACTTGATAAATCATCTTTATTTTCAGCTTGTTTCATTCTCCATTGCATATTTGATTGTCCAGAAGCTAACCACACTTCTCCCAACAATATATTGTTTAATGTTATTTTATCATTAGAAGTGTTTATTTCTATAGTGTGAGAAATATTATCGGCTTGGGGAGTATTAATATCTATTCTCCAATTTCCAATTGAATCTGAAATAGTTTCATATTTATCACCCCAACTAATTTCAATTTTTATTTGCTGATTGGGTTTTGTTGTACCCCAAATTGGTGTAACACTATTGTGTTGAATAACCATATTATCTTGAAATAAGTTATTCAATTCAATATCAATTACTTTTTCTGTGTCACAAGAATTGAAAAGAAAGAATATTATGAAAATAAATTTCTTCAAAATTTCTGGCTTAATTGATTAATAAAAAAGTTAGTCATCATGTTAATATATTTATTTGTAAATACATTTGGTCCATGCTTTCCATCTTCAACTAAAACTAAACTCGTTTCTATATTATTGCTTTTTAAAGCATCGTGTAAAACTTGACTTTGACAATGGGGGACTGTTAAGTCCATAATGCCATGAATTATCAAAAAAGGAGCGCTTTCTTTATTAATGTATTTGATAGGATTTGCATTCATTACTTCCTCAGGGTATTCTTGTATGGGTTTCCCAATAAGTAAAGATTCAGGAGAATTTGGATTATTGTGTACTAGTTTTGATCCACAATCATCCATTATCAAGAAATCTGTCGGTCCATACCAGTTTACAACAGCATCAACGTGACTATCAAAATTTAAAAAATTTCCAATATCACCTTCTAAATCATCAATATTTGAACTTGTACCAGCCAAAGCAGCTAAATGACCGCCAGATGATGAACCTGTAATACCAATAAAATTATCATTGATATTATATTTTGATGAATTACCTCTTAAAAACCTAACTGCTGCTTTTACATCATGTATTTGAGCAGGAAAAATTGCGTCTGAGCTTGATCGATGATTAATTGAAGCTACGGCAAACCCAGAGCTAAGTAAAGGTTTAATTAAATTTTTTTTTATATAATTCGAGGACTTACCTTTATTTGATTTCCATGCACTTCCATAAATAGTAATAATAAGAGGATATTTAGTTTTGTTTAAATTAGGTAAGTAAATGTCCATATTGTTATAAATATTTTCATTTCCTCCATAATTGATATCATTCCATTTAGCATCAGGAAGATCTTGACTACATAAAAAACTTGATAAAAAACAAAAAATTAAATATTTTTTAATCATAATTAATAGATTTTAAATATTGAGCTTCATTACTAACTCCCAAATAATTCTTTGCAGTTGATTTAAGAATTAAACTGTTTTCAGAAAAATCAAAATTATAAGTCATTTTTATTGGTGTCTCGTATAAATATACTTCTACTTCGAGTTCATTGTCATTAAGCCATTTTCCTGTTGAAGCAATTTTTTGATTTTTTTTATACCTGAGTGATGATTTAGGTAATATTTGTGATCTACTTATATTAGTGAATGGTAGATGACTACTTATTTGTGTTTTTTTAAATTTTTTAAAATCAAAAGAAATTTTTTCATTTTCATTTTCAGTTTCAAACATAATTAAGTTATTATCATCATTAAAATCGAAACTTATAGATTTAACACCTTGATCATTTTTATTAATTAAATATTTTTCTTTTGTAAGTTTTTTAGCAAGGTCATAATCTGTTTTCTTATTTTGATCTAAAAGAGTTAGTGATTTAAGTTTTTTAATAAGTAAATCATGAGCTTTAGTGTTTTTAACCAATGCACTATCTTTAACATTAGGTATTAGAATATCCCAAATAATTTGCATCACTATTCCCATATTATTTGTGCCTGATGTAATTGCAATAACCATGTTTTTTTCAGGGATTACCAAACAAAACTGTCCCATAGCACCATCTCCTCTATAAGAGTTATACCTCGATCGCCAAAATTGATAGCCATATCCTTGAGTCCAATCATTTTCTGGGTTACTTCCATTTGAAACTTGCTTTGAAGTTGCTTTATTAACCCAATTTTCATCCAAGATTTCATGACCATTCAACTTTCCATTGTTCAAGTAAAGTTGACCAAACTTAGCTATATCTTCGGTTTTTAAATGCAATCCCCAACCACCGGTATTTATTCCACTTGGGTCAAATTCCCATTCTGGTTTTTGTATACCTAGAGGTTTAAATAACCTAGAATTTAAATAATCAACTAAATTTTTCCCTGTAACCTTTTGTAAAATTGCAGATAACATATAAGTTGCTGGGGTATTGTACATAAAATGAGTACCAGGCATGAATTCAATTTCAGAGTTTAAAAATTTACTAACCCAATCTGATTGATTATTATATATTTTTGGTTCTTTTACATGACCTGTCGACATTGTCAATAAATCAACAATTCTTAACTGATTGAGTTGCCATGAAACTTCTTCAGGAATTTTTTCTGGAAAAAATGAAATAACTAAGTCATATATTGAAAGTAATTTTTCTTGTACAGCGAAGCCTATTGCAGTAGAAGTAAAACTTTTACTTAAAGACCATAGCTCATGCGGTGAATTTTTATTATAAGGATCCCACCAACCTTCCGCAATGACTTTACCATTTTTTAATATAATTAAGCTATGAACAGCATCAACTCTCTCTTCAAAATTATTTATCAGTTTTAAAATGATTTCAGAGGAAACACCTTCATTTTCTGGAATACTTCTTTCTAGTGTAAAGGGGCTTTGAGCAATAGAGTCAAATGAAAATATCCAAAGAAAAAAAACAAATAATCCTCTCATAAATTTTATCTTTGTGTAATTAAATTGGTTCCTTGATTTGTTAGCCATTCATCCAAAAGATTTCTTCCTTTCTCTTTAGCAGAACTGTGATTTGAGTTATTAATTAAATTTTCAGATTCCAGGGGATCATTAATTAAATCAAATAATATTTCATATTTTTTTCCGTATACAACACTTCTAACATATTTATAATTATCAAATCTTACCATCCTACCAAATTGATTTTGACTGAACAAAACCTTAAAATCATTACTTTCGATTTCTGGATTTATAATTTCATCTTTAAAACTTTTACCATCTAAATTTTCAGGAATATTAATTCCAGCCAGATCTAGTAAAGTAGGCATTATATCAATTGTTCCTACTAAAGATTTTTTATTTACAGTTTTAGGATTTATAATTTTAGGGTATTTAATTATTATTGGAATTTTTGATGACTCCTCATAAAAAGTTGTTTTTGCAATTAATTTATGACTTCCAGCCATCTCACCATGATCTGTGGTAAACAATATAATTGTATTGTCATCAATTCCTTTTTGTTTAACTGCAGCTAATAATTGACCAATTAATCTATCTGTATTTTCAATTAATAGTTGGTATGTTGAAATGAAACGTTTCCATTCATTTTCATTCAAACCGAATACTTCATAATACATAAAATCCTTGTGGAGAATCATTCCTTTCTCATAGGTTGAATTATGATTTTCAGGAAGGTTTGGGCGATCTTGAAAACGAAGATATGGTTCATCGTCATTTCGAGCAAAATGTATCGCATCAGTAAAAGTTGCTCCAGCAACTTTTCCACCTAAAACTCTACAAATATCATGTGGATTAATTAATGATAATGTCATAAAGAAAGGCTTATCATCAACAGAATTGTTTACATAATCAATTGCATCTTGAGTAAAAATTGGATCATACGCAGAACCTTCAGCTAACATACCACCATCTGAGTGAAGCATAGAACCGAATTCTGTAGCACTGGCATACCCATAGCCTCCAGCATGCTCTTTACCAAAATAAGCTATATTATAACCAGCTTTTTTAAAAGATTTTCCAATTGTAGGATAAATACTTGCTTGATCAAGAATTGAGTCCCTGCGCAGATTAAAACCTACGTCATTATTATGTGAATATAAACCTGTAAATAAGCTAGCTCTTGCAGGTGTACATAATGGATAAGTTGAATAAGATTGAGTAAATCTTACACCGCTTGATGCTAAATTATCAATAGAAGGGGTCAATATTCCATTATTATAATTTCCTGATCCATCTGAAACTCTAGTTGACCATTGATCAGAAATTATGAGGATTACATTAGGTGGTTTATCCTCTTGCAATGTAGTCTTACATGCAAAAATTATTGATAAAAAAAATATTACATATATCCATCTGATTGAGATCATAATTTAATTTCTCACAAAACCTTTATAAGACACCCAATCAAAATCAGCATATGAATTTGTTTTACTCCCATTCGAAGTAGCATAAACCCCCATATTAGCACCGGTATACATCATACCTAATAAAATATTATCAGGTGTTTCACCTAATTTTTCATAACTATCCCCCCCATTGGTTGAAAAATGATAAGAATAAATTCCATTTTTAGATAATATCTTAAGTTGAATTACTCCTTCGTAATTATTAAGAACTTTAGATTTAAATGCTTCAACATTAGATCCCTCTATGTTAGAACTAGATAAACTAGGATTACTATCTCTCTTTTCATTTACTGATAACTTAATATAATCTTGTTTTCCAATTTTTTGAACAGTCAAACTCACATAATTTAAATCTTTTTGATAAACACTAATACCAGCTTCTTCTAAATGTTTTTTTGGTTTAAATTTCATTTTCGCCTCGAACTCAAAGTCACTTTCCTTTTGAGTAAATCCTAATACATTATACCTCTGTCCGCTAGAGAAAAACTGAGGTTTTAAATATAATCTTAGATATCCTTTATTTGAAATAAGTGAATATGAATTAGGTAAAGGGACTCTTCTGAAAATCCAATCAGGTGATAATTTATCATTATCAAAGTTTTCATAAAATCCATCATTGTAAAACTGGAATTTATCACTAAATGGTAGTTTATTAATACGTTCTACTTTTCCTGTTTCAGGAGCGGCGACTGGAAATTTTACATACCTTGGTTCCCATTTGGTAGGGCTAACTTGTTCCCAATGAGTAATTTGCTCTTCCCAAATTATTGGAACCATATGGGTTTCTCTACCCATATTTGAATGACCATCACGGTCATTTCTTTTACCAAGGGCAACCATAAACCATCTACCATCTTCTAACTCAACTAAATCTGCATGGCCTGTGCTATGTACCCAATTATATTTTGATAAATGTCTTGATGTAAGGACAGGATTTCTTAGGGATGTAAGGTAAGGGCCGAAAACATCATCACTGTAAGCCATCATTACGGCATGGTTGTGACCTGTTCCTCCCTCAGCAACCAAAAGATAGTAAATACCATCTTTTTTATATATATGAGGACCTTCTGTATGTTTTTTATCACAAGCTCCTTCCCAAATCGAATAGCGATCACCAACTAATTTCCAATTATCAAGGTCTAATTCCTGAACCCAGATCGCACCTATTCCACTTCTGTTCATGTCCCCTGGTTGGTGAGTACCAACAAAATACACTTTACCATTATCATCAAAAAACAAGTCGGGATCTATTCCAGGCGCATTTTCTATTAAATGGGGATCTGACCAAGGACCTTTTGGATCTTTTGCTGTAATAATGAAATTAGCATTAGGAAGTTTATTATGCATATTAGTTGTAATAATATAGAAAGTACCATCATTGTAACGAATTGTTGGGGCATGTATTCCGCCATTTTCTTGAACAGTAACTAAATTTACATCACCCGATGCTTGACTTGGGCGATGTAAACCATTTCCAATAAGCTTCCAATTAACTAAATCTTTGCTATGATGAATGGGAAGACCAGGAAAATATTCAAATGATGAATTAACAATATAAAAGTCTTCACCTACCCTGACTATTGAAGGATCCGGGTAACCACCTGGAATTATTGGATTAGTAAAAGTATTTTGAGCAATAGAGTTGTAACAAAAAAATATTAATATAATAAATAGACGCATAATAAATATATTTAAAAAAAAGGGAGAAATAGATAAACTAATTCTCCCAATTTCACTTAAACTTAATTTTAAACTATTCGCATTTAGTTATGAAAATAATATCAGTATCATATCCTGGATTTTTAACCACAACTGAACCGTCGGGGCTAGAAAAATTGACATGTAATTCTGTAATAATATTTCCATCCGGAACACTAAAGTATCCTGGAGGCCACATTGTTGCTGACCATATATTACTTCCACTAAGTGTCATCGGAACTGGATTTCCAGCAATTACAGTTCCATCTGCTAACATAACTTTAGGGTTCATATGAACTTCGTTTGCATCAAATAATGCAGTGTTAGCACCATCCTTTCCTTCTTTAGCATCGAAGTTTATTGTTAGGATATCGTCAAACATATAAGATTCAGGAGATACCGTAGCTGTAAATGTTGGCGCAGGACCTGTTAAGTCAGTTGCTTCAGATCCAGCTCCAGTAATAGCCATACTTTTATAAAAGGTATCCCAATGTCTAGACTCAGCATCTTGAATAGATTGACCCCAAGCATTTTCTTGTTTGAAACCATTTTGATGACTACCAACCCAATATCCAAGTTGAACACCACTATGACCGGAACCTATTTTCAATGTAACAGTTATTGTTCCATCAATACCTGCAGGAGATTTAGCATCTGGATCACTTCCGACATCAACAGGTTTATCAGATCTAAATGCTACCCACTCAACTTCACCATAATTCTCTCCAATTGGTAAGATATTATTCATATCAGTTGTGTATGAGTTCCCAGATTGTTCACCGTCTAATCCTTTAGATTTATTTCCCCAGAAGGATATGTCTTCGGTATCAGGACTCATTGGCCCAGAACCAGGTCTATCAGTAGAGATTTTAAGTGGCGAATCAAATCTAACAGTTGCATTATTAGTTACGTCCCAACTCTTTGGAACTAACATACCAAACCATAAAAATTTATAGTTCTGGTTATTTTGATTTTCAGTAGATAAGTTAACATCAACAGTTATCGTTACAGTATCACCAACTTTAGCTGAAGCAGGTTGTGTAACACCAGTAATATCAAAACAAGATGTAACAAATATGAATATTAATGGAAGAGCTATAAGTCCAGTTAATATTTTTTTGTAATTAATATTTTTCATAATTGTATATTATTTTTTAAAGTGGTACTTATATTTTGTGGCTCCACATCCAAGACTAAATTCTAGTCCTAAAGATGTGTTATTCATCCCATATAGTGGAAAAGATAATGCAGCAGGTACAACATCTGTTCCATTTGAAAACTGAATGCTTGTAGGCTTATAATCATCGTCAAATGACCAACTTCCTGAATTAAAATCAGCAACAGTTGTTGTTAGAGTTGGAAAAGGTAGACCAGTTGAACTCAATGAAAAAGCGCCATCAGAAATGGTTAAGGTCATAGCAGCATCATAGCTACCGCTGAGACTAGTTCCATTCCTTTCTATACTAAACAAGCTCCATTCTCCGTTAATGTCAGCTTTATAGTTAATCAATGCATCTTCCCTAACATCATAGGTACTTGCATCGTCATCACATGCAATAAGAAAAGCAAGTGAAAAAAATGAAAATAAAAGAATATTTCTCATAAAATTTAAATTTAAGTTATTTAGTTATAGTTTTTATTATTATAGTTTTTGTTATTATTAATTTTTACCATCCATGTATATCTGAATCTTGATTTGATAAGGGATATACTAGAAGTGTATTGTAAGTAGAAAATGGAATAACTCCATTGCCTCCTTCTGCAACGATATCTTTCTGCAGTCTTCTGGTATTGTAAAATCTATCACCCCACTCAAAGCAAAGCTCAATTGATCTTTCATTGTAAATTATCTCCAACATATCTTCAGTTGACGGAACTCCCGAAATTAAACCCGCAGAGGCTCTATTTCTTAGCATATTTATATCAGCTACATCTGCAGCAGATACAGATCCATTCTTCATTATATTAGATTCAGCTCTAGTTAGGTACATTTCAGCAAGTCTTAGAACTATATAGTCAGAAGATACAGAAGGATATTTTTTATCAATATATACAAGCCCATCTGCTTCAGTCATTAAACTACTAAATCTGTTATCGGTAGGGTTTGCATTTCTTAGTTGTGCAATTAAACCGTAAGGATTTAGTGAAGCAACTCCAGAATCTTTATCAGCTTTCATATTAGTATTCATTATGGTTGAAACACCAAAATTATTCTCAGTTCTGTTGGTAATAATTGTATATATAGCTTCAGCAGATGCGTTTCCTCTTGAATATATATCAGCAACATTGGCTTCTAAGGAATGAGCACCAGAAGTTATAACTTCATTAGCTCTAGCATAAGCTAAATCATATTCGCCAAGATAGAAATACATTCTAGCAGCCATTGCTGTAGCTGCTTTATGAGTACTAACACCATCAGATACAGCAAAATGTTTTCTAGCTTCCTCAATGTCATACTTAAATTGAGTAATAAGTTCACTTCCAGAAGCTTGTGGCACTCTTGCGTTTGTTCCTAAAACGGTAGTAACTAATGGAACAGATTTTTGAGTAGTTGGGTGAGTGTAAGTCATATGAAACTGAAAATAAATTGCAGCTCTTAAAAAGTGCGCATCACCAAGTACTTTACTTTTTTCACCTGCAGTTCCATACATGCTCTCAACATCAGCATTCAGAACAGTATTAACTTTGTTTAATGTTCTGAAGCCATTTCCATATGAGTTTCCACTAAACATATTTGGAACACCCGTATTAGTCCATTTATAGTAAGGTGCCCAGTTCGCAGAATTCCTAACGGAATAATCTCTCACAAACCCAGATGTTATCATTGGTTGATATGCATAAAACCCTCTCATGTTATCGTATGCACCATGAATCAAAGCATTCATCGATGCAATATCTGTTAATTTATCAGCTGATAAACCAATTGATGGATCTTCTTCTAAAAAATCTTCACACGATGTAAATGTCAAAAATAAAACTGACAGAAGAAGTAAAATTTTATTTGTTTTAAATGTATAATTGTTTTTCATTTTTATTATAATTTAATGTTAATACCTAGGTTTACTGATTTTGCTTGAGGAACCTGTTTCCATTTATCCATCAAATTTAGATTTCCTCCTCTTACATAATTTTCTGGATCGTACATCGATCCAGGTGCATTTGTAAATGTTAAGAAGTTAGTAAATTTAGCGAATAAATCTACACTTTTCACCAAACTACTATCTTGAATATTAAACCTGTAGGCAATCGTTAAATCTCTCATTCGTAGATAGTCAATCTCTGCTACATATTCAGATGTTCTTCCCCATATTGTTGGATCAGTTGTTACTTTAGCTACTCTTACTATATCACCAGGGTTTCTCCATCTACCTAGCTGACTTCTAAGTGGAGTTATATTCATTGAACCATAGGCAAACTTTCCTTGAATTTGCTCACCAGAAGCAATATAAGTTTGACCGACAGAAAAATTCCATAGGGTACTAACAGACCAATTTTTATAAGTTAATCTACTGCTAAATCCACCTGTGAAATCAGGATAAGGATTTCCAAAAGGCACTCGATTTGCATTTAAAAAATTGTTTAGAGAGCCAAATTCAGATGCTGCCTCAGCAACAGTTAGATGTCTACCATCTAGTGCTTGATATATATCCTGACCTGTAGCTGGTTCAACACCAACCCAAATTGGAATAGTTTGAATACCAATAGGCTTTCCTACATATATAGAAGTTGTTCCAAATCCAGGAATATCAATACCTTCAGCATTGTCTCCAATATCGATGACCTCATTAGTGTTCCAAGCGTAAGTCAGTTCAGCGTCCCAAGTGAAATCATCTTTGTCAACAAGTGTAACTCCAACCATAGCTTCAATACCTTCATTTTTTATTTCTCCTAAATTGGTTGTTACCTGAGTTAAACCGCTAAGTACAGTTACAGGGTAAGGCAGTAATAAATCTTGTGTTAATTTTTCGTAAACGTCAACATCCAATCTGAACTTACCATCAAACATTTGCATAGATAAACCAATATTTGTTTGTAGTGCTGATTCCCAACCAAGCTCGTCATCACCAATATTTGCTAGAGTGATTCCCGATGCACCATTATAATTCGCTTGAGCATAAGTGGAAGCCCAGGCATAGTTACCAATTTCAGCATTTCCTGAAACACCATAACTAGCTCTTAATTTTAGGTAGTTAACTGTCTCTTTAATACCATCAAAAAATGGTTCTTCACTGATGTTATATCCCAATGAAACAGCTGGGAAAAGACCCCATTTTTTGTTTGTACCAAATACTGATGAACCATCTCTACGAGCAGTTACGGATAATAAATATTTTCCATCAAAATCGTAATTGACTCTTCCTAAAATTGATAAAAAAGTTTTCGCGCTCTCATTGTAATAACTTTCTACCACTGCTGCATCTTGAGGAGTTTTTAAAGTCGAATTTGAAAACCCGGTTCCTCTTATGTTGTTTACTTTAATAGTGTTTTTTGAAGCTTCAACACCTGCTAACACATCCAAACGATGTTTTCCAAATGTATTTCTGTAGTTCAAGAGATTTTTAAAATTCCATGAATTCCTAGAACCAGCCGATGAAAATGCTCGTGCTTCTCCATTACTATCAATGATAGAACTTAAATACGAAGCATCATTATTATTTATACTATTAATACCGTATTCAGCTCGGTAGGATAAACCATCTGCCAATTTATAATTTAAGAACCAATTAGCTAAAAAAGTTCTAGCTTTTGAATTATTTTCCCAGTTATCAAGACTAGCTCTGACACTTCGCAAGGGATTAAAATATGTTCCATCAGCCTTGAAAACAGGGTGTATGGGTAAATTTTGGTTTGATCTTCCAAGTCCATTTTGTACTGGAACTGGACTGCTATCTATGTAAGTAAAGAATAATCTAGTTCCAATGGTTAGATCATCAGTAATTTTATGCTCAAGGTTTGTTCTTGTAGAAAGTTTTAAATATTCATTTCCAACAAAAATAGATTCCTCATCTAAAAAACTACCACTTATATAAAATTTTGTTCTTTCATCACCACCTGAAGCAGAAACATTAGCTCTGTATGAAACACCTTGACGTAATGCTTGATCTTGCCAATCAGTATTTGTAACCTGGGCCTCAGCTTTAGTTAAACCATCAACTAAAACACCACTGTTTTGCCAAAACAAGGCTGGGTCTTCTCCAGAGTTATACCATGCCTCTTGAGCAAGCATTAAATACTCTTTCCCATTTACAAAGTCAATTTTTCTTGTTGCTTCAGAAATTCCAGTATCGATTGAAATATCAATTTTTGTTTCGCCAGAACTACCTGATTTAGTAGTAATTAAAACTACACCACTTGAACCTCTAGCTCCATATATAGCGGTAGCGGCAGCGTCCTTTAAAATTTCAATTGATTGAATATCGTTTGGGTTAATTGAAGCTAATAAGTTTCCACCACCATCATCTATAAAAAAGCCTGCATTGGATCTGTCGCTTACAGCTCCGGACTCAAGAATGATTCCGTCAATTACAAACAAAGGTTCTGAACTAGCAATTGCTGAGTTTGCGCCCCTAATTCTTATTTTTGTCTGAGATCCTGACATCCCTGAACCAGTCACAACTTGAACACCTGCGGCACGTCCCTGAATAGCTTGTTCAAAAGAAGGTAGAGCAGTGTTTTGTAAATCTTCGCTCCTTATTTTTGAAACAGAACTAGAAAGATTTTTTTGGATAGTAGATCCATAACCAGTAACGATAACCTCATTAAGTTCAGTTGCTGACTCTAATAAAGTAATATCTAATTGAAGTTGACCAGAATAAACCACAGTTTGGCTGTCGAAACCTAAGTAACTAAACTCAATTTCATCACCATTTGACACGTTAGTAAGAATGTAATTTCCATCGAAATCTGAAAGAACTCCACTTCCAGTTGTCAAATTTAATACATTAGCTCCAGGTAAGGGTTCACCGTCTGAAGTAATTGTTCCTCTTAGTTCTTGGCTAATTGAGTAAAAACTAATTAGAAATGACATAAAAAACAGTACAACTGTCTTTAAATTAATTGTTGAATAAATACTTTCTTTCATATTATAAATTTAAAAATGAAAAGGTTGTTGCGTTATTGAATATACAAATATTTTTATTGAATTTTACTAATTTCTTAAAATCGAAACCGTTTTCATAACTATTCCTCAATAAAATAATAAGGTATATGAGAATAAAAAAAAAATAAAAAATTTATTTTACGAAACTGTTTTCGTATTTAAAATTACATAAGTTTAAAAATTTAAGTAATGTCATTTATATAATCCCTGGTTAAATAAAGTGATTATACACTCATCTTTTAATCTTTAAATGATTAAATTTACATATGCTCTCCAGACTTGAAAAAATATTAACTGACAAAGAAGAAATATTTTGTGCTAATACCTATAAACCACTTCCAGTTGTTTTAAAAAAAGGTAAAGGTGTTTATGTTTGGGATGTACACTCAAAAAAATATTTTGATTTTTTATCCTCATACTCTGCTGTAAATCAAGGACACGGTAACAAGAAAATTCTTAGGTCTTTCATAAGACAAGCCAAAAAATTAGCTCTTACGTCAAGAGCATTTTATAATAGTGAGCTTGGTGATGCACTTGAATATATAACATCAACCTTTGGTTATGACAAAATGCTTCCCATGAATTCTGGCGCGGAAGCAGTAGAAACAGCAATAAAAATTTGTAGAAAATGGGGTTATGAGGTAAAAAAAATCAAAGAAAATAAGGCTAAAATTGTTGTTTGTGATGGAAATTTTCATGGAAGAACTATTAGCTTAATTTCTTTCTCCTCAAGTGAAAAAAGCAAAAAAAATTTTGGACCACTCACTCCGGGTTTTCAAATAATTGAATACAACAACGTTTCTGCTTTGGAAAAAATTTTAAAGAAAGATAAAAATATCGCTGGATTCTTAGTAGAACCAATCCAAGGTGAAAATGGAGTTGTAGTTCCAGACGATGGATATCTAAGTGATTGCAAGAAATTATGTGAAAAATATAATGTTCTATTTATCGCCGATGAAATTCAAACTGGAATCTGTAGAACCGGAAAACTTTTAGCTTCATGGCATGAAAACATAAAACCAGATTTAGTGATTTTAGGAAAAGCGTTGTCTGGAGGTTTTTATCCTGTTTCTGGTGTTTTAACTTCAAAAAAAATTATGAGTATAATGAAAGTTGGGATGCACGGCTCTACTTTTGGGGGAAGTCCTTTAGCTGGAGCAGTATCAAAAGCTGCAATTAAGTACGCTGTTGATTATAATCTGTCGATTAAGTCTGAAGTTTTAGGTAAGATTTTTAGAGATGCTTTGTGGGATATTAGCAAAACTAGAAAAATAATTAAAAATGTCAGAGGAAAGGGCCTTCTTAATGCAATTGTTTTGGATTGTGATGTAAATTCTAAAATTCCATGGGAAATATGTCTAAAGCTACAAGAGAACGGATTATTAGCTAAACCTACCCAAGGAAATAAAATAAGATTTGCTCCGCCTCTAATTATTACAAAAAGACAGTTAAAAAAAGCTATAAGTATTATTGATGAAAGTTTAAGAGATTTTTGATTTATGAGGTTAAATATTCATGATGAAACAAGTATTCTAAAAACAGTAATACTTGGAAGAGCAGATACAATTGGAAATAAACCAAAATTAAATCAAACTTATGATCCATCTTCATTATTAAATCTTAAAAAAGGAACATATCCGCTAAAATCTGATTTAGTAAAAGAATTAAATACATATAAGGCAACTTTAGAAAAAAATAGAATTAAGGTCTTAGAGCTTGATAAGATTTTAAATTGTAATCAAATCTATGCAAGAGATATTGGTTTTGTTATAGAAAGGTTTTTTTTTATCTCCAACATAATCCCCTTGAGAGGAAGAGAAATTCATGGTCTTAATTCAATACTTTCAGAAATTGATAATTCAAAAATAATTAAACTTCCGGAAGAGGTTCATATTGAAGGTGGTGATATTATTTTAGATAACGACAAGATATTTATAGGATATTATAATAAATCTGACTATAAAAAACAGAAAACAGCGCGAACCAATATAATTGGTGTAAAATATTTAGAAAATTTTTTCGGTAAAGAGAAAATAAAATCATTCGAGCTTAATAAATCAATGGTTAATCCAAAAAAAAATGCTCTTCATTTAGATTGTTGTTTTCAACCAGTAGGAAAAAAATTAGCTGTCATTTGTAAGGATGGTTTTAAAAATTTAAAAGATTATGAATGGATAATTGATTATTATGGAATTGAAAATATATTAAATTTAAATAGCAATGAAATGAGTTCTATGATGTGTAATTTTTTTTCAATATCACCCGAAAAAGTAATAACAGACATGAGATTCAAAAAACTAAATTACTGGCTAAACTCAAAGAATATTAAAACTATTGAAATCAATTTAAGTCAAACCTCTAAACAAGGTGGGCTATTTAGGTGCACTACCCTGCCACTCTTTCGAAAAAATGATATTAACTAATAGAATTATGATGGTTAGACCTAATACTTTTAGGTCAAACGAAGAAACATTAAAAAATAATTTTTTTCAAAAAAAATTTTCAAAATCAGAACAAAAGAACCTGAAAATTAAAGCTTTGAAAGAGTTTGACAATCTGGTATACAATTTAGAAAAAAATAATATAGATGTTTCTATTAATCAAGGAAGTTTAATTCATGAAAATCCTGATGAAATTTTTTCAAATAATTGGATAATATTTGATGATAAAAAAATTGGTATTTTTTCAATGTTTGCCAAAAACAGAAGAACAGAAATAAATAATGATTATATTAATTCACTTTCAAAAAATAATTACAAGTTTTTTGATTATTCTAAATATGCCTTAAAAAATATATTTTTGGAAGGAACTGGAAGCATGGTTCTGGACAGAGAAAACAAAAAGGCATATTGCTGTATTTCTCAAAGATCAAACAAATCACTTTTTTTACAATTTTGCAAAGATTTTGAGTACGAGCCGATATTATTTAACGCCTATCAAAATGTAAACGGTAAAAAAAAACCAATCTATCACACAAATGTGATGATGTCAATCGGACCAAAAATTTGTGTAATTTGTTTAGATTCAATTGATAATAATTTTGAAAAAAATAGTGTCATAAAAAACCTTGCTGCTAACAATAATATATTAAGTATTAGCAATAAACAAATGGAATCATTTGCAGCTAATATTATTTTTTTAAAATCAGATTCTAATATTCAAATTGTAATTAGCGAAACTGCTATCAATTCCTTAAATAAATTTCAAATAAAAACACTCGAAAATATTGGAAATATTATTACATGTGAAATACCTACGATTGAAAAATTTGGAGGAGGTGGTGTT
>CACDPE010000013.1 GCA_902554655.1 uncultured Bacteroidota bacterium | reverse complement strand
GAAAATTTCTGGATGCTGCTCTTGGATTCACTGGAGGTGTTATGATAGCTGCAAGCTTTTGGTCTTTAATTGCCCCAGCCATACATGCAGTGGAGGTTCAAAATGAATTAGGTCAATCAAGTTTACCATCATTTTTACCTCCTGCCATTGGTTTTTTTCTTGGAGCAATTTTCATGTTTATTTTAGATAAGTCAATTCCTCATTTACATATTTTTGGTAAAATGAAAGAAGCTGAGGGACCTAAAACTGATCTTAAGAAAACTTCTCTATTAGTTTTGGCTATCGCAATACATAATATACCTGAAGGTCTAGCTGTAGGGGTAGCCTTTGGAGCTTTAGTCATACCAGAGTTTGCAAATGTATATTCACTTGGAGCTGCAGTTGCACTTGGAATTGGAATTGGAATTCAAAATTTTCCTGAAGGATTTGCTGTGTCAATGCCACTTAGAAGAGCTGGGTTCAGCAGAAGAAAATCATGGTATTGGGGACAATTGTCAGCAATTGTGGAGCCTATTTTTGCGGTGATTGGAGCCGCTCTTGTTATTTTAGTTTGGCCTATTTTACCTTACGCTCTTTCGTTTGCAGCAGGGGCAATGATTTTTATCGTTGTAGAAGAAGTTGTTCCTGAAAGTCAAAGGGGAGGAAATACTGATTTAGCAACAATGGGTCTTATTGCTGGATTCATTGTAATGATGAGTTTAGATGTTGCATTAGGATAATTTTTTATGAAGAATTATTTTTTTATTTTAATTCTTTGTTTAACATCAATAAATAATTTTTCCCAAATATCGATTGTAACAGAAGGAACTGATATTATTGATAAAGTAAATACTCAAATTGAATCCAATTGGACTTTTAATTCTGATGGAGGTTCTCTTAATAATCTTTTTAGAATTGGAATATTTAAAGGAATTGAATTAAGATTTTCAACAAATTTAATTAGTGCTCATGAGGACATGACTGGACTGTTTCCCTCACCAGATAATTTAGAATTTGGAGCTAAATTTAAAATCTTAGATAAAAAAGAAACATTAACTAAGATTTCATTTTTATCGCATTTATCAGTATCAACTGATTACTCAGATAATTCGGGTGGTTTGTTAAATAGAATTTTAGTTTCTCATGAACTTTCAGAATCATTTGAACTTGCGTATAATTTAGGATATACTAAATATTTTGAGCAAGATAATGGATTTTTAGTTTACTCATTAGTTATTGCAAAAAGCTTTGGAAATTTAGGTGCTTTTGTTGAAATATTTGGAGATTCGTATTCAAACTGGGATCTAGGAATAACTTATTTAATTAAGGAAAATTTGCAAGCAGATATTTCCTACGGCCAAGGGATAAATAACGAATTAAGTTACCTATCCATTGGTGCCGCTTGGAATTTTAGAATTTTTTCTAAATAAAATTATTTATTCATTTGATTTATGTTCCTAATTTTATTATTTGCAGACATAGCTCTTGGGTTTATCTCTCTTGCCTTTTTATAATAAGTTAGTGCCGACTCATAATCTTTTTCATTAAAATACCATTCTCCCATTGAATCATAAGAATTATAGCCATTAGGATAAGCATCAATATATTTTTCAAAATATTCTTTTGATTTTTCTTTTTCTCCAATCCAATAGTGCAGATATCCGAGACTGTTATATATAGGAGCCTCCATAAAAGAGTGATCTCCACTAACAGCAAGAGATTCATTATCTCCTTCTTTCTCAACAATTTCTTTCAATAAAATATTTAATTCATCAATTACTTCTTCATTTGTAGGTTTTGTAAAGGCAAAATAATAATGGATAAGCTTACCCTTAGGTTCAATTTCTCTCATTTTTTTCCAAAGCTCATGACTTCCTTTATTACCAAGTGGCCAAAAAGGTTCTCTTGGATTGTCCAATAGTTTTACAAAAAGTTTTGATGTTTCGTTATTATCTTCAACATTTTCTTTTGCTTTTTCAATATGCATTTTCTGTTTGTCAGAGCCATTAACAGCAAAACCCGCTAAAACAACATGAGGACCAAAAAGATTAGGATCATATTCAAGTGCTTTCTCAAAAAACACCATAGATTTATCATATTCAAAATTATATAGATATTCCATACCTGCATTGGTCATTTCATTAGCAAAGTCATTATCACTTTGCCATTGTATGTAATCACCAGTTGAAGAGTCAAAATCCCAATTGGCATTTTCTCTGTTTTGATTAGTTTCACAACCAATGAAGATTATACTTAATACCAGTATTAGTTTTTTCATAACAATTGATTTTATATAAAATTAGTAAAAAAATTAGTCTCTGTTGGCTTTGGCTATTTCTTCAAAATCAATATTTGAATAATGGAATATTTGACCATTAAAAAAAATATCCCCATAAGCTTCATTCCAATCTTTATGTAGGTTTAAGTCGTAATTAGATGGAGGAAGTACATTAAAAATTACATCATATTTATCGGATATTTTTCCAGGCAGTGAGATATTTCTAGCGTAGTGAAAATTATCAATCAGATTAATGTGAGGCAATAAATCTATAAATGTACTTAAACCAGAGGATGTATTTACTATTCTAGAATTAATTTTCATGTAGGGAATAAATCCACCTGCAGGAGTTCCGGGGGGTGTATTTTTAGTATCCCAATTAACTCTTGCTTCAATATGGATATTGGTTTCATTGACGTTTAGATTATTAAATCTTGGGAAAACTTCATCCTTTATCGCACCCTCAAAAATTAAAATAATTCCAGGATTAATTCTCTCTTGTCCAATTATAAGTTCTTGTGAAAATGAAATATTTGATATAAAAATTATAGAGAAAATTATTTTTAAAAAATTCATTTTTAAGATTTATTATAAGTTTCTTGTAGTATTTTAATATCTGAAATAATTTTACTCATATCTTCAAAATTAGTACCATCGTAAAAACCTCTGATTCTTCGTTCCTTATCAACTAAAACAAAATTTTCAGTATGAATCATATCATGAGATCCACTTTCAGGATTATTTTTTACAACTAGGTAAGATTTTCTTGCTAGGTCATATATTTCTTTTTTATCACCTGTCATCAGATTCCATTTTTCATCATTAACGCCTTTATCTAAAGCATATTTTTTTAACACCTCAACTGTGTCAATTTCAGGCGTGACGGTAAATGAAGCAAACATTACATTTTCTTTTTCTAATTCGTTTTGTAAATAAATCATGTTTCCCGTCATAATAGGACAAATACTAGGACAGGTAGTAAAGAAAAAGTCTGCAACATAAATTTTATTATCATAATTTTCATGAGTTATATTATCACCATTCTGATTTTGCAAATTAAAATCAGAAATCTTGTGATATTTTTTAACGTGAGAAAGCTCTTCATCAACTAATTCAGAGCTTACCATTGAAGGACTAAATACAGGAAGTTTTTTTTCAGGTGTTAGAGTATAATTAAATATTGAAACCCCTGAAACTGTAAAAATTATAATAAAAAAAATAAGGTATTTATACCTATTCCAAAATTCACCTTTTTTCATTAATACAAAATTAATTTAAAAAAACAACAGATCAATTATCACACCATTTTTTTGAAAGATTAAAAAAGGTTATTTTTGGAAACCAAAATTTATTTATGGAAGTTTTTTTAATCAAAGCATTTCAATTAATTCTCAGCCTATCAATTTTAGTAGTGTTGCATGAGCTTGGGCATTTTATCCCTGCTAAGCTTTTTGGAACTAGAGTTGAAAAATTCTATTTGTTTTTTGATTGGCCTTTTTCACTTTTTAAAAAGAAAATAGGTGACACTGAGTATGGAGTTGGCTTACTTCCACTAGGAGGTTATGTTAAGATTGCTGGAATGGTTGATGAAAGTTTTGATACTGAACAACTTAAAAATGAACCTCAAGGTTGGGAGTTCAGATCAAAGCCAACATGGCAGAGATTAATCATAATGTTAGGAGGTGTTATTGTAAATTTTATCCTTGGATTTTTGATTTATATGATGATTACATTTGTTTGGGGGAAAACCATTGTCACATACGACGACCTAAACTCTGGATTCAAAGTTTCAGAAACAATGAAAGAAATTGGTTTTCAAGATGGAGATAAAATTTTGAAAATTGATGGTTCTGAAGTTGAAAACCAATTAGAAATTCCAATGATGATGGTTTCTAGAAATGTTTCAAATGTTGAGGTTATTCATGATGATGGATCAAGAGATCTTATTGATATCCCTGAAGATATTGGACTTAAAATTATTGCATCAAGTGAATCTCCTTTTACTCCAATTCCTAACTTTCAAGTTGATTCTATTGTAAGCTTATCCCCATCTTCCTCGAGTAATATAATGGTAGGAGATATAATTAATAGAGCTAATGGGTCTAAGATTTACACATTTGAAGATCTTGAAGAAGCAAAAAAAATTAATGTCGATTATGTTGAATTAGAGTTAATCAGAGATGGAAATATTTTAACAACGGTTATTCCATTTTCAAGTGAAGACAAAAAAATTGGTATATATCCAAGGTATAGCTTGGAGGGAACTACGCTTAATTATGGTTTTTTTGAAAGTATTTCAAAAGGTGCAGAGACTGCTTATTATACTTTAACTGATTATGTAAATCAGATGAAATATTTAGCAAGTGCTGAAGGTGCCTCTCAACTTGGTGGTTTTGGTACAATTGGTAATATTTTTCCAGCTAAATGGGATTGGAAAAGATTTTGGGAAATGACAGCTTTTCTTTCAATAATTTTAGGATTCATGAATGTTCTTCCAATACCAGCTCTTGATGGAGGTCACACAATGTTTTTACTTTATGAAATGATAACTGGTAGAAAACCAAATGACAAGTTCATGGAATATGCAACAATGATAGGTGTATTTCTATTACTTGGTCTAGTATTGTACGCTAATGGTATGGACATTTTTAGAGCATTTTCTTAAAAAATAATTTATACCTTAAAATTAATTCAAAATATATTTATATTTGCCGTCACTTAAATTCCTCCTTAGCTCAGTTGGTTAGAGCATCTGACTGTTAATCAGAGGGTCCTTGGTTCGAGCCCAAGAGGGGGAGCAAGCTTACCGCTACATCACATATTCACTAAACCTTCGAGAAATCGGAGGTTTCTTTTTTTAAAACCTTTAATAAATTCTAGGCTACTATAAAACTAGTTTAATATAACGTGCCATATATATGCCAAATAAAACACTAACGTACCCGAAGGTTTCTAAACGTAAGGATTCAAAGTATTATATTGATTTTACGCTAAATCAAAAACGAATCAGGCTAACTAATGCAAGATTAATACGTTTAAATTTTTACCCTAACAAATACCCGAAAAATATTAGGAGAAAAAAAGCGGAGGAACTAGCGGATATTATATATAGGTATTTAATTAGTAACAATTATTCGTTCGATCCCTGTCTTAATAAACTTGAATTATTTGATAAAATAATAGATATCAAATTGAGTGAACCGTTATCAAAAAAATATGTCGAATCGCTCAAAAAATTTTCTGATTTTTTACGAAAACAATTAGAAACAAATGGTGAAATCACAACAGAGTTTGTTAATTCAATAATTCTAAAATATCAAAATAATACAAGCTTCAATACTGTTAGAAGACACTTAAATGTCTTAACTAATACTCTGAGAGAAAATAATTTTAAAACTGGTCATTGCTCATTGAGAGCAAGAAGACAAAATGAAATTCTTCATAAACCAATTAAAAATATCAGAGAATTATTAGAAAAAGTAAGAAACTATAATTTAGATCTTTATTTGTGTTGCTTGTTTACCTATGGTTGCTTATTGAGACCTCATAAAGAAATTCGACTTTTAACTTGGCAAGATTTCAATGAAGATCTTAGTTTAATTCGTTTGTCAGGTTTTAGAGTCAAATCTAAGCGTAATAGAATAGTTCCTGTTCCTAATTATATAAGAGATAAGTTAATTAAAGGCCCAGATAATCATTATTTGTTTGGAGGAATTAAATCTAGAAATGACGACTATTTCAAGACTCTATTTAGACGTTTTAAAATAAAGTATAACATTGATAAACATATAACCCTATACTCTTTTAGACACTCTGGAGCGATAGAAATCTTTAAGCGAACAGGCTCATTAACAAAGCTTCAAAGAGCTATGGGACACTCTAGTTTACAAGTGAGTTTAACCTACTTACGTGGATTGGAAGTCACAGAATTAAAAGAAGAAGATATGCCTATGGTTTAGGTTATTTATACAAGTTAAAATCAACTTTATACTTATAAAAATCAATGTTAGTTGTAACAGAAAGGGCTCTATGAATTTTAATATCATCCTCAAAACCAATTATAACTCCCTTTACATTTTGATGCTCTTCCGCTAAGTCCTGTTTTACAAAGCCCATATATCTTTGTATTTGACCAACTACACTATCACTCACTCGTCCTTTTTTCAGCTCAACAACTAAAAAAGTTTTTTTATCCTTACTTAAAGCTAAAATATCAATTGGACCCGTATCAGATGGAAATTGCTGACCAACCATTTCCCCATCTATTTCATAAATGTCATAGTTCTTACCAAGAACAGTTTTAGTCCAATTTTTAACTAAAAAATCTTCAAGATGTCTTTCTAAAGCAAATTCTGAAGCATTTTCAATGGTTGAATCATTTGATATTATCGGCAAAGCGTTGTCTCCAAGAATAAGATTTTGAATTTCATCATTATATTTTGTTAAGTCACAGGTCGTTAATATTGAGCCACTTGAATTGCTCAGAGATTCAGACATATCACTTCTTCTTATAGGTCTTTTCTTCCATTTTACTTTTCTTCTGTGAGGAAGAATTTCTCCTGCTACATAATAATAATTTGAATCGATTTCACCTATATAATAATCTCCACTACCATCTGGACATAAAACAATATCCCCTTTTTTTAGGCTATGACAAACAGTCCATATTGCACCACAAGCAAGCCCTGCAGCAACCAATGATTTATCAGGTCTGTTTTTTAAGAAAACAGGTCTATACTTTTCCTTGAAAGGAGCTGGATTATCTGATAAATATGCTGATATATCCTCATTAATTCCAAAATCAACTCCAATAAACTCTCCCTTTATACAATCTTCAAAATAAACGCTTTTAGCGCCGGGCATAATTCTGTTATACTTCATATTTTAAAGTTAAAGAAATTATCTAACAGAATTAAAAGAAGATGATATGCCTATGGTTTTACTGTAACCTGTCCATTCATTAGCATTGGTAATAGCCAGTCTCTAAATTCTGAAAGTTGTTGATTCTGTTCATCGTTAGCCACTATTTTTTTCAGTATTGATCTGAATAATTTATTTACCTTTTTTTGAACACTATTATTTGCTTTTAACAACTTCAAATCGTTTATATCTCTTGCGCTCAAATGAGCCACAGTCGTTCTTGATACATTTTTTTCTCTTGCCTTAATGTAAGGCTCTATAGAATATCTCGATTGAATCTCTGAGATAGAATTTTCATTGGAACGTATTCTTAAACTTCTTTGATTTAAATAACAGCCCTTCCTTTTCCAGTAATTAATATGGAAATTTCCGTCCATTCCAATAACAACATCTCCTTTATTTAAAAGATATTTATTGTCAACAAATTCAGTAGAATAATTTGAAATAGTACATTCTAAGATATCTCTTATTCTTATAACAGGAATACCTTTACCTTCATTATTAAATAATTTAGTGCTAAACGGATAACCATATTGTAAATCCATTTCATCGGTTAGTGGTTTTACCTCCCATCCTTCAGGGATTTCTCTTTTTAGCTCTTCATTATATACCATTTTCCCTCCCGAGGATTTATACGGCATCCCATTTTCGTCAGGAAAATCAAACTGAACAAACCAATAGTCATAAATTAATTTTGCCATCGATTCTAGCTCAGAATTAATCTTGTTATTTAGATCTATTTTTTTATCTAAATCAGAAAGGATTTTAACTATACTTTTTTGATAATTAAAATCACAAGGAAGGTCAACGTCAATATCGTTTAGATCAGAGATAAAGAGGCACTTTTGAACGGCACCTTTTGATAATGATTTAAGTCGTTTTTGCACATAACTAAGCTGAAGGTAATAATGTAAATATTTTGGTAATACTTCATTCTTATCAGCTTTAATAATTCCAACGCTTCTTTGAAAATCGAATTTGATTTCTTCCTCTTTGATAATAGCTGTTCTGCCAATACTTCCAACCGTTGAAATAACTAAATCTTCAGATTCTAATTTTGTTCTTTTATTTATTTTTTCAAATGATGTTTTTGAAATTTTTCTGTCATTTTCATCAAATATTATTTTACCATTTCTGATATTTTTATTGCTTAAAAGAAAATATTCACCAATAGGGTCATCTATGACTGACCCGTGCTCTCCGTCAGTAACATTTTTTGCCAAATCTCTTATTTTTCTCCTATTAAAATCCACTCTTAATATTTTTTAAATTATTTCTGATTTCATTGTTTAATTTTTTTGAATTTTCAAACAATTCATTCAAATTATTTTCATAGGATTCTAATTTTTTTTGGAATTGATCTTCGGTTATGTCAGTATATACAATTTTTATCTCAAAGTATTGACCAGCACTCATTGAATAATTTTTAGCTTTAAGTTCGTCAAATGAAACCACGACTGAAAAATCTTCAACTACTTCTTTCGCAGTAAATGTTTTAATGATATGCTCCTCTTCCTCGTGCGTTAAAACTGTTTTTTGATTTCCATCCTCTTTGATAGTTTCTCCAAGATTAGAGGCATCAATTAATACGACGTCTTCGTTATTTTCTTTATCGATAAACAAAACAGAAACATTCGTCCCCGTTGTTGCGAAGATATTGCTCGGCATTGTAACAACTCCAGCTAACATTTTTTCTTCCACCAATTTCTGTCTGATTTTTTTTCCAATTCCAGACTGAGCGGTTATGAATCCTGTAGGTACAACAATGGCTGCTTTTCCTTTAGGTTTTAGAGTGAACATAATATGCTGAATAAACATAAAATATATTGCCATTGATTCTTTTTTCTTATTTGGGATTTTCGGAATACCAGCAAAGAATCTTTCATTATTTTCCTTTGAATCTAAGTCGTCTCTATAATCCGAAAAATCAAGCTTAAAGGGTGGGTTACTCACGATAAAGTCAAACTTTCGGAGCTGTCCATTTTCTTTGTGATACGGATCCTTAATCGTATTTCCTTTTACGATATTTGGGATCGAATGAACCAAATTGTTTAGGATAAGATTTAGTCGCAATAGGTTAGATGACTTTTGAGAGATATCTTGCGAATAGATCGTACACTTATCTTCTCCAATTTGATGCGCTAAATTCATTAATAGTGTTCCAGAACCTGCAGATGGATCGTAACAACTTACATTTTGAACCTCGCCCTTTACTAAACATCGGGCCATAATTTTTGATACAGCGTGAGGTGTAAAATATTCGGCGTATTTACCTCCACTATTTGTGTTATAGTCTTTAATTAAATATTCGAAAATCGTTGAAAAGAAGTCAAACTTTTCATTAAATATTTTTTCGAAACTAAAGTTCACTATTTTATTTACAAGAGCCTTACAGAAAGCATCACGGTTATCAGTAACATACTTACTAATATTTTCAAACAAGACGATCTTTTCACCTCCATCAGTTATAACTGAAAATATATCGCTGTTGTCTTTTGCGATTCCCAATAATGCGTTATCAAATATTTGATCAAAATTTGCCTCATTTTGCCTTTGAAATAATGATGAGATAAAATACTCAGGCTTAATAACCGCGGTGTTTTCGTCTATTTGTAAGTTTAATAAATCGTATTCATTTGAGTTCATAGATGCTATTGCACCTTCTATGTCATCGGTTGTCATCAAATTGGAGTCGAGCTGTTTAATTTCGTACACAAACTTGTCATTCATAAACTTGTAAAGGAATACTTGTGTTATGATTTTAAATTCGTTTCCGTCATTGCCAAGGCCATAATTCGCACAGACGCTTTTTAAGTCATCGATAAGATTTTTAGTTTTATTTTCAAATTCTATTGTTGTGTTCATATTATGCAGCTATTCCGTTGTATTCGTTTAAATATTCTTTTACAATTAAACCATTTATGTGTTTTGTTCGCTCGGCATCTAATCCAAGTTCGTGTTTTTTATGTAGTTCATCAAATACTATTTTGATCATCATTTTTTCTGCATATTTCTCATTGTTTAACAGGCTTGTATTTTTCAAAACTTGCTCATCAATTGCTTTTTTTAGATCAGTTAATACTTCGAATAGTTTTGACTCACTGTCTGTTAATGGATCCTTTTCCATTAAGCGCTTATGCAACCTTGAATACTTTTCGTCATTCTCATACTTAGCTTTTAATAGTTGGTTCTTACGCTCTAACTCTTTTCCCTTTTTGTATATCCCATCTAGAGCTTTAATATTTTCTTTCATTTCATCAGGATCGATTTCAGCGAGATTTTTCTTTCTAAACAATCGCTCCAATTCTTCTTTTAAGGAGATGAATATAGGGTCCTTCTTGTCAAAGTTTCCAGCTAACATCTCTCGAGTTCTTTGTAAAGTACTTCTTAACTTATCAGCTAATATCATTTCTTCCTCGCCAACTTTGGTAAAAGTGAAAAGTACATCTTCAAGCGCAACATTTAATAGGTTTGTTGTATCAATATTACTTTCCAATGCTTCTTTAGTGTTGATTAACGATAAATGATTGTTAGCTTCTCGAGCAAGTATTGATAACTTTTGAAAATCTAGTTTGTCTAGCATTTCATAATTACCAGACAACCGGATTAGGTTATATAAACTTTTCGCATCATTTAGTGCTTTCGTGACAACTAGCATTTTCGAACGATCTGAAATGTCGGAGATTTGTCTTGAAAAGTTCTCTGCATTATTTGTATCGAAATGGAAAAGCACGTCTTTTATTTCATTAATCTGTTTTTCGATTTCTGTCTCCGTTAAAAATAAATTCGAATAAGACTCAATCTCGTCTCCAAGTTCGTTTTGAAGTTCATTAAAATAGTCTTGGCTGGTTTTTTTGAACTGAGCTTCAATTCCAGCAAAGTCAACTACGTAGCCGTAACGAAAATCTTTAAAGGTTCTGTTTACTCTTGTCAAAGTTTGTAATAAGTTGTGTGCTTTAATAACTCTTCCTATATATAGTTTTTTTAGCCTCGGCGAGTCAAATCCGGTAAGCAACATATTGTAAACAAATAGCAGGTCTATTTTACCATCTTTAAATTCTTCAACCCATTTTTTTCGTTCTTCTTTGGTACCGACGTCATACAGAATTACAGCAGCACGCTTTACTTTACGTTCATTTGCTTTGATTGCTGAGTACGATTCTTTATTATTCGAATCGGCTTGGTTTGCATATGTAGATTGAAAAATTTCGTACATTTTTTTAGCTTGATCAGCAGAGTCGCAAACTACCATTCCACCAATTGAATTTTCATTCATCGAAATTCGACTACGTTCAAAATCGTCGACAATATATTTTAGCATTGGCTCAACAAATTTTTCGTGTGAGTAAACAGTTTTCTTCTCTGTATTACCTTCTAGAATTTTTATTTCTTTTAATGCCTCCTGTAAAGTGAGTTTATATGAAGTTTCAATTTCTTCTCTAATTAGTCTTAGTGTGTATCCATCAGCAATAGATGAATTATAATAGTACTTATGAATATAGTCTCCAAATAGAGATCTTGAATTATAGTTCGTTCCTAAAAGAGGGGTTCCAGTCAAACCTATTTTTATTGCGCTTTCGTCTGACTCTTTCAAATTTGCAAGAAAACTTCCTTTTGGATTATAGCTTCTATGAACTTCATCCATAAAATATATTCTCTGGATATTTAAATTATAATCTGTGTTTTTTACAACATCAGGATCGTCTTTAAACTTCTGAATATTTACAACGGTGATTTCTGGATCTCCGGAATCATTATGAATTACATTTGTAGATTTGATTTCGTTGGCAAACTCTTCCCTTGAATTTATTTTGTGAACGATTAGCCCACGAGAGGTAAATTCTTTACTTGCTTGGACTAAGAGGTCAAGACGGTCAACTATAAAATAGAATTTTGGAACTGTATTTTTTCTTTGAAAATAATCTGTTAAATATTTAACATTATAATATGCCAAGGCTGTTTTACCACTTCCTTGTGTATGCCATATTATACCACTTTTTAATCCATCGTTAATTTTTCTTTCGATGGCTTTGGTTGCAAATATTTGAGGGTAGCGCATTACGTGTTTTTGAACGCCGTTTGATCCTTTGACATAGGCAATAGCATATTGGAGAATAAAGGAAATACGATCACGACTAAACAGAGAAGTACTGATTCGGTTTGTTGGATTAGTAGGCTGTTTATTTGTAATAAATTCTGGCTGATTTAGAATCGAAACAAGGTTTGTATCTTTTAGAATTTCAATTTCGTCATCTTTATTTACTGGCTTTAAAATATCGTCTATGTTTAGATCTTCCTCCTCTCGGAAATAATTAAATACAGGCTTACTGTAAGATGTTGAAGAGTAGAAAGCGCCTTGTAAAGGCACTAGAGATCCGTCATCATATTCCATATTGTTGGTGAAGACCATTAATTGAGTAATATTTATAAACTTTCGGAATTTATTATTTTCAAATCGTTTTGCTATACGTTTATGCTCAGCTTGAATTCCGTCAAGATTATTCGGCTTTTTAACTTCGATAAAAACCAATGGCATTCCATTAATCAGTAACGTAATATCAGGTCTAAACTCTTCATCGTCTTTAATGCAAGGCAATTCGGTGACAACTTTAAAATCGTTATTATCTATATTTTCAAAGTCAACTAGCTGTACACCAGTCTTTGAAGTTAGCATATCATAGAATGCTTTACCCAAATCTTCATTTTCAAGCGTTAAAGATATTTTATCTATTAAACGATCTAAGTCTAAGTTGGATAATTCAGGATTGATTCTACCAATACTTGATTTGAAAATATCTGTAAAAATATTAGTAGAAGGATCCCAGTTATTATTCTTTAGCGAAATATAATCGTAACCTAATCTTGTAAGGTGAATTATGGCAGGAATTTTTACTCTTGAATCTTCGTTAAATTTCACAATAAACTCTCTAATTAATAAAAATATAATAAAATATTCGAGTTACTAACATTTGGCAATAACTTCCTCTGTTTAAACTTGATTTTGTAAAAGAAAATCCGTAGCTTTTTGCATTGTTCGCTAGTACGTTTACTTCTAGTTCCGGAGATAAAAAGTAAACGCTTTAAAACGTTTACCAAAGCAAAACAAAAATCAGTAATATGCCGTATACGCCCATATTATGCCCGTTTATCAACTAGTGCAAAATTTATTTTTTATACGTTATAATAGTTAAAATAACGTATGCCTTTTAATAGTGTAACCGGCCGATTAGCTGGTAAGGCCTCTAGAAGAGGAAAAAACCGATTAAGTAATATGCTTAGAAACAAGTTAAATGTCTTGTTAGACGATTCTTTAGAGTCTATTAATGTAGCCGAATTAACCAATCGTGAAAAAATCGATTTCGTTAAATCTACGTTACCTTACATTTTAGCAAAATATAAGTTTGAAGATGAGCAAAATTCGAATTCACAGAAGCGATTTAACGTTAGAATAATAGACGACTCTAATAATACCTAATAAACATCACTAATCCGGAATAATTTCTGTGCCGATTATTTTTATATTAGCGGTATAATAGTTTACGAATTTAAGAAGGCGAAGTTGTTAGTAAGCGTAGCGAATCGAAGATGCATCTGACTGTTAATCAGAGGGTCCTTGGTTCGAGCCCAAGAGGGGGAGCAAGCTTACCGCTACATCACATATTCTTAAAGCCCTGCAAATAGCAGGGTTTTTTCTTTGCTCTAACTTGCAGAAGTCCTCAATCTTAATTTAACCTAAAATTTAATATTTAATAATTTGTTATTAAATATTAGGTAAAACTCACTAATTAGATTTGCAGCATAAAATTTAATTATGTTAATAAAATCACTTTTAATAATCTCGTTTCTTTCATTAAGCAATGCACCAACTGAAAATTATAATGAACCTTTTATAGGAATCTGGTCTGAATCCCATTCAGGTGAAGCCATTCAAGTTTTTCGAGGTGAAAATGAAGATATTTTATTTGAGCGTTTTTTAGACAATGTATTAGTAGCTTCTGGTAAAGTGGATGCTGGAGAATTAGAAATTCAAGTTACAAGGTCAGATATTGACTCGAAATACAAACTTGAGTATGCTTTTTCACCTGACCAACAGATTTTGTCTGTGATGAAACCTAATTCTACTGAAGCTTGGTTATTGTATAAAATACGTTAAAGATAAACTTAGAAATATGATAAAAATAATTAAGAAATACTTAATCGTTTTACCTATGGCTTTATTATCCAGTCTTGGTTACCAAGCAGTTACTCATGAAGAAAGAGATGAGAAGAAAATGGATGATGAAGAACATATGTTTATTTGATTATAGTAAATTTAAACATGTTACCTCTAAGATTTTTAATTCTTATAATTTTAACTACATCATCCCTAGCAAATGCGCAAGATATACAAGTAATTGGTCATAGAGGAGCTATGGGACATGCCCCTGAAAATACCATTACCTCTATTAAAAAAGCACTTATGTTTGATGTAGATGCTATTGAAATTGATGTGTTTAGATGTCTAACAGGTGAGATAGTTGTATTTCATGATAAAAAATTAAGTAAACTGACTAACGGAAAAGGGAATATCGAAAATAAAACACTAACTGAACTAAGAAAATTAAAAGTAATGGAAACTGATTCCATCCCAACTCTTGAGGAAGTAATAAGTGTAATTAATGGAAAGGTTAGTCTTAATATTGAACTCAAAGGAAAAAATACTGCAAAAGGTGTTTTAGATATCATGCAGAAATCAGTATTAAATGGAAATTGGAAAAACCATCAATTATATGTTTCAAGTTTTGATTGGGATGAGTTAAGAGAATTTAAAAAATTAACAAATCAATTTAGAATTGCTGTATTAACAGATGACAAACCAATTGATGCGATTCCAATTGCTAAGGAACTTAATGCTTTTGCTATTAGCCCAAGTCATCAAAAGTTGACATATGATATTATCAAGAAAATCCAGCTTGATGGTTTTAAAGTTTTTACTTGGACAGTTAATGATACTAATCGCATACGTAAACTTATATCATGGGGAGTTGATGGGATTATTACTGATTATCCTGAATATGTCATTAAACCATAGGTATGTTTTACAATTTATCTAACAAATAAACTGTTAACAATAAACTGTTAATAACGAAAATTTTCTTAACATTTTTTTATCAATTGCATAATATTACATCATTAATATTATTATGTAATTTTAAAAAAATGAAAAGATTAGATAAAGAGCATTACAAAATTTGTTTGATAAACAATTATTCACTTCAGAAAAAAATAGATAATTTAATTAAAGAATCTTTTGAGGACTATTGTCATAGAAAAAATATATCCTATAATGACAAGGATGTTGAAATGGATGATTTCAGAGAGGCGTATTCCCTTTCAGTTGACTATCTATTTAAAGAAATTAATGAGTGGTAAACCATAGGCATCTCTTCTTTATTTAGCTCTCCTAACTCAAATCCTCTTAAATAGGTTACAGATACTTTTAAACTAGAGTTGATTAATCAAAATCAACATAATTCACTGGAAGATTGAGTTGTACTGCAACTTTGAATAATAGGGGGAGCAAGTTTACCGCTACATGACATATTCTTACAACCCTGCAATTAGTAGGGTTTTTGTTTTTTTATTGTAAAACCAGTTGATCAAAAATATTATATTTGTCAACTATCAAAATCCACTTTTATGAAAGATATTTTATTGATTTTAGGCTTAATTCTAATTGTATCTTGCGAACAAAAATTTAAATTAGACCCAAATATTAATCCATTCTTCCAAGAATGGAATACACAGTTTGAAGTTCCCCCATTTTTGGATATAAAAGATGAGCATTATATGCCTGCTTTTAAAAAAGGAATGGAAGAAAATTTAAAAGAAATTGATATTATTGTTGATAACACTCAAGAACCCACGTTTGAAAATACAATTGAAGAGCTTGAAAGAAGCGGGAAGCTTTTAGGTAAGGTACAACGTGTTTTTTCAAACTTAGCTAGTTCTAATACCAATTCTCAATTACAAGAATTACAACGAGATTTAAGTCCTATGCTTTCTGCTCACTACGATAAGATTAGGCTAAACGAAGATCTGTTTAATCGTGTTGAATTAATTTGGAATGATAGAGAAAATTTAAATCTATCAAAAGAACAACTAAAATTATTAAGTGATACTAGAAAAAGGTTTGTAAGAAGTGGAGCATTATTAAGTGACTCTGAAAAAAAACAAATTGTAGAAATAAATTCTAAAATTTCTGAACTTACAACTGCTTTTGGTCAAAATTTACTTGCAGAAACAAATGGATTTGAGTTGATTTTAGATAATTCAGATCTAGATGGTTTATCAGAGAGTGTAATCTCAGCGGCTTACGAATCAGCAACTCAAAAAATGGATAATGGTGAGTCTGATAATGATAGAGAAAAATATAAAGATAAATATCTTTTTACCCCTCACCGAACTAGCATGTATCCCTTTTTGACAGAGTCAACAAGAAGAGATCTTAGGGAAAAGTTATATAATTCATATGTTATGAGAGGTGATAATAATAATGAAACTGATAATAAAAAAATTGCTGTTCAAATAGCAAAACTTAGAGTTGAAAGAGCAAACATAATGGGTTATCAAACTCATGCACATTATGTACTTGAAGAAAATATGTTAAAGAGTCCTGATGAAGTATATGATTTATTAATTCAGCTTTGGAAACCTGCACTTAAAAGAGCTAAGGCAGAAGTTGATGATATGCAAGCAGTTGCAGATGCTGAGGGTAAAGATTTTAAAATAGCTGCATGGGATTGGTGGCATTACTCAGAAAAAGTCAGAAAACAAAAATATGATTTAGATGAATCAGCAATTAGACCATACTTATCTTTAGATAATGTAATCCAAGGTGTTTTTAACACTACTAATAAGTTGTGGGGATTAAATTTTAGAGAAATTTTTGATATTGATCTGTATCATCCAGATGCACGTATTTGGGAAGTTACTGATAAAGATGGAAGTCATTTAGCTATGTTCATTGGTGACTATTTTACCAGATCAAATAAAAGAGGCGGAGCTTGGATGAGCAGTTTTAAAGGTCAATCAAATTTAGATGGGAGAGAAAGACCAATAGTTGTAAATGTATGTAACTTTCCTGCCCCTGTTGGTGATAATCCATCGTTATTGAGTTTTGAAAATGCTGTTACTTTATTTCATGAGTTTGGTCATGCTATGCATGGTATTTTAACAAATGTAACTTATGGAAGTATGGCAGGAACTTCTGGCCCAAGAGATTTTATTGAGTTACCATCACAATTACTTGAGCATTGGGTTAGTGAGCCTGAAGTTTTAAAATCTTTTGCGGTACATTACCAGACTGGAGAATCAATTCCTGATGAATTAGTGGAAAAGCTATTGAAAGCTGCAAAATTTAATCAAGGTTTCATCAATACTGAGTACTTAGCAGCTTCATTATTGGATATGGATTGGCATACATTAACAAAAGAAGATATCTTAAGCAACTCTAATGATTTTGAAAAAAAATCTTTGAATAAAATTGGTTTGATTGATGAAATAGCGCCACGATATCGAAGTACATACTTTGCTCATATTTTTTCAGGTGGATACTCTTCGGGTTATTACAGTTATATTCATGCAGCAGTACTAGACTCTGATGCTTTTGAAGCTTTTAAGGAAATTGGAAATGTTTTTGATTCAAATCTTTCATCAAGATTAAGAAAAGAGATTTATGAAAAAGGTTCTACTGAGGAAGCAATGGATCTATATATAAACTTTAGAGGTCGTAAACCAATTATTGAACCACTTTTAAAAGTAAGAGGATTGGACGGATATTCGGATTAAATTTATCCTCACTAAATGAGATTAAACAGAGTAAGTTTTACTTTAATTTTATTATTCATAAGTCTTACAGCAAATTCTCATAATCCTGAAAGACTTGTTATATCTGAGATTGAACGTGGTCAACTAACATTTGAAAATGATCAAATTGCTGCTGAATATAATGCTGCATTAAAAAGACAAAGAATTCGAAGGCTTAATGCAATGACTTGGATAAAAAAGGTTTATATTTTTATTAAAGCAGGGTTTGAGCATATTATTCCTCAGGGTATTGATCACATTCTTTTTGTCCTTGGTTTATTTTTTTCAACTCTAAAATTTAGATCATTAATATTACAGGTTTCAGCATTTACTTTGGCTCACAGTATTACATTAGCTCTTGCTGCTTTAGGATTTGTTAAGCTACAATTATCTGTTGTTGAGCCATTAATTTTTCTATCTGTCGTTTGGGTTGCCTTTGAAAATTGTTTATTTAAGCAAACTACAAAATGGAGACCATTAATTGTTTTTATTTTTGGATTACTTCATGGTCTTGGATTTGCAGCTTTACTTTCACAGTATGGCTTACCAAAAGATAATTTTATTTCTTTATTACTAGCTTTCAATGTTGGTGTTGAGATTGGTCAACTTACAGTTTTATTAGTAGCTTTTATTTTAATTAGATTAATTTTTAGAAAATATAAAAGTAATAATCAACTTAAAATTCCTGCATCAATTTTAATAGGGATCTTTGGTCTTTATTGGTTTATAGAGAGTTTAATTTAGTTTTATCCCCCTCTTCCAACCTTTCTAACACCAGATGATTTTGATTTATTATTTTTGTTATTAAAATTTTGTTTGACCCCCTTATTCTTGGGAGATTTTTTTTGTATTCTATTACTAAAAAATTTGCTAGACATAGTATAAATATTAGACTATAAAGTTAAATATTCAAATTTATATGCTATTAATCAATTATTTAAACTAGATTCGCGATCTAATATTATTATTTATGAACACAGGAAAAGTAAAATTTTTTAACGTCACCAAAGGTTTCGGTTTTATTAAAGACAATGAGTCAGGTGAAGAGTATTTTGTTCATTCAACAGGTCTAATTGATAGGATCAATGAAGATGATGAAGTTGAATATGAGCTAAAAGAAGGAAAAAAAGGCATGAATGCTTTTAACGTTAAAGTTGTTAGTTAATTTATAACAAAATAACTAGAAGAACAGCCCCCTTATATGGGGGTTTTTTTATTTTTTGAATCCAAAAAAAATCAATTGTATTTTAAGATTAATCCCTTTTTAATGCATTATTATTAGTAATGATTTTAATTAGTATGTTTTAGATTTTTTAATTATGGATATAATTAATTGCTCTTATTTATCTTTGCTAAAAAATATTCATTTGAAAAACTCTTTTACAAATAATAAAATACTAAAGGAAAATATTCCTCAAGTCGAGCAAGTTGAATTATCGAAAATCGAAGATAAATACCTATTCATTATGTTGATCAATAGAACGATATGGTTTATAATTTCTTTTATTGGCTGTGTTATAATATCAAATATTGAAATACTTGATAATTATACAATTGCTATTTATAGTTCATTTATTGTTCTTTTCATATTCATATTTTCTTTTACTAGAATTAGCTTTCAAAAAAAAAAATATGCTTTCCGTGATCATGATTTGATATATTCATCGGGTGTAATTTTTACATCAACCACTATAATTCCTTATAATAGAATTCAGCATTTAGCCATTCACCAAAGTTTTATCTCACGAATATTTGATTTATCATCTATTCAATTTTATACTGCAGGTGGTTCGTATACTGACATTAGCATAAAAGGTTTATCTAAAGAAGATGCAGAAAAATGGAAAGAATTCGTTTCTGCAAAAATTGAAAAATTAAAAAAATAAATTTTGTCTAAGCTTGATAATTTATTAATTAAAAAATTTTCTATTGAACAAAGACAATCGAAAACAGGAATGTTGGTTATTTTCTTTGATAAATTCATTAAAATAGTTAAAAACTTTTTGATTTTTTTAATTATTCCAATGATCAATGATTTTGACATAGTTTTTTTTATAATAACCATTTTTATTACTGCATTAATTACCGCATTTATTACATTCATTGATTTTAAATATTTTACGTTCCAATTTGATTTTGATAAAAATGACTTTATTATAAAAAAAGGGTTTTTTAAGAAAACTAAATTAAGCGTTCCATTAAGTAAGATTCAGCAAATTAATCTAAATCAAAACTTTATTCATAAAATACTCAAATTATATGAAATTCAAATGGATACAGCTGGGTCCGACTCCAAAGAAGTAAGTATTAAAGCTGTTGATAAAAATATAGCATTAGATATTAAAAAATTTACCGATTTTTTAAAGAATAATAATTCAAAAATTGAAATTAAAAAAACAATTAACGTTGACGAACTAGAGATAGATTTTTTTACTTTAATCAAAATTGGTTTGACATCGAGATATTTTCAGACTTTAGGATTTATTATAGCCCTGTTTTTTGGAGCGCTTGAATATTTAAATGCTTTAAATATCAATATAATTCCAAGTTTTTCCTCATTCATTAAAAGTGGAAATTTCGGATTTGTTGCAATTTTAATTTATACGGTGATCATTATTTTTGCTGTTTTTTCATCAAACTTAATTTCTACTGTAATTAAATTTTATAGATTTTCAGCTAAAAAGTTAAATAATAATTTGACGGTAAGTTATGGTTTAATTTCTTCAAAAACCATACTGATGTCACCCAACAAAGTTCAAGTTTTTTCTTATACCCAAAATTGGATTCAAAATAAAATAGATTTGTGTAATATAGTTATTTATCAAGCATCAAGTAGTATTAGCACTTCAAGTGAAAAATTAAATGATGGCTCAAAGGTTTACATTCCTGGTGCAAATTCCTTTGATAGAAAAAAAATATTCCAATTTATATATAAATCAAATGATAATAATGAGATTTTAATTAAACCAAATATCAGAAAGTTTTTTGTTAATTTTTTCTTGATAGGAATTTTACCATCAGCTATATTTTTCACTTTAAATTATTTTTTTAATTTTTTTGAAACAATAAATTATTTGGTAATTCAGTTAATTTTTATAATGTTTTCATTTTTAATTTCCTACAGGCTTTATAAAAATAGTTTCTTAAGTGTTTCAGAAAATTTTATAAAAGTTCAATCTGGATTTTGGGATATCAAAACTAAAATTATTGAAATCCACAAAATTCAATCTATTGTTATTGACCAGGACATTTGGTATAAAAGATTAAATTTAGCAGATTTAATTATTTGTACTGCAGGAGGTATGATAAGATTTAGCTTTATTGATTTTAAGAAATTAAAGGTAATTACTGATAACCTTATTTACAAAGTAGAAATATCCAATAAAAGTTGGATGTAAATTTTTAAATCAGAATGTCAAAAGTCATCTTAATTACAGGAGCATCGTCAGGAATTGGTTTAGAAACAGCAGTATATCTTGCAAAAAAGAAATTTGTAGTTTATGGATGCTCAAGAAGATTAGATAGAATGCAACCTATTATAAGTGCTGGTGGATTTGCTTTAAAACTTGATATAACTAGTGAAAATGACATTGTAGATGTTGTTGAACATGTAATTAAAATTGAGAATAAAATTGATGTATTATGGAATAATGCTGGTTTTGGTTTGTGGGGAGCCGTCGAGGATATATCAATAGATAGAGCTAAATATCAATTTGATGTTAATTTATTTGGGCTTGCAAGAATGACAAAAGAAGTGCTTCCTCACATGAGAAAAAAAAACAGTGGATTAATTATTAATACTTCGTCAGTAGGAGGTAAAATTTACACTCCACTAGGGTCATGGTATCACTCAACAAAACATGCCATAGAGGGTTGGTCTGATTGTTTAGGATTTGAGGTTAAAAAATTCGGAATTAATATTTCATTATTACAACCTGGCATGATTGTATCAGAATTTGGAAATATTATGTTGGAAAATTTAGAAAAGAATTCAAAAAAATCACCCTATAATAAATTAAATCAAGCTATGATCAGAGGACTGAAAAAAAATATTCAGAACCCAATTGGTTCTCACCCAATTGTTGTTGCAAAATGTGTTGAAAAAATAATTTTGTCAAAAAATCCAAAAAAGAGATATTTAGTTGGTTATGGTGCTAGGTCAATGTTATTTGTTAGAAGTTTTTTTGGCGACAGAATTTTCGAATTATTTTTAAAAGCAGCTGGTCTGAAGGGTTAAATGTTTTTACTAACTTTATTTAACAACTTTATATTATGAAAAAAATATTTTTATTAATAATAATTGTCTTTTATTCTTGTAGTAAAGAAAATGAATGGAAAGCAATTTTTAATGGTAAATCCTTAGATGGCTGGGAAGTCAAGATTAGATATCATGACTTTGGGGATAATTATAATGACACTTTTAAAGCGAGTGATGGACAGATAAATGTTTCTTATGAGCGGTATGATGAATTTGAAGAGAAATTTGGACATATATTTTACACCAAGGAAAAATTTAAAAACTATCACTTAAGTCTTGATTATAAGTTTAGTGGAGAACATTTAAAAGGTGCTCCAGGTTGGTCAGTAAAAAATAGTGGTATAATGTTACATTGTCAGCACCCAAGTTCTATGCTTATTGACCAAGAATTTCCAGTTAGTGCTGAAACTCAACTGTTAGGTGGTTTGGGTAAAGATGATAGGTCAACTGCTAATATTTGTACACCAGGTACTGATGTTGATATTGATGACTCATTAGCTAAAAAACACTGTATTAATTCAAACTCAAAGACCTATCACAAAGATAATTGGGTTAACGTCGAAGTAATTGTTTATTCAGACTCATTAATTCATCATATAGTTGAAGGCGAGAAAGTCTTGACTTATACTAATCTAAAAGTTGGAGGCAACAAAGTTCCACTAAATTTTATTGATAAAATTGGTATGCCATTAAAAGAGGGTTATATTTCCTTGCAGTCTGAAGGTCACCCAGTATCATTTAGAAACATCAAGATTAAAAAACTTTAATGTTTAAGTTCTTTAAAATCAGAATTAAAAGAATATTTACTGCACTTAAAGGAATGAGTTTATTATTAATTACAGAGGCTTCAATTCAAGTGCAATTTGTTTTTATTTTATTTTTCGTCTTTGCTGGTTTTTACTTTGAAATTTCTTTAAATGAATGGATAATCCAGATTTTTCTTTCCGGATTTATACTTTCAATTGAAGCCTTGAATACTTCAATTGAAAAATTATGTGATTTTATTAATCCCGAATACAGTAAAAAAATAGGTCTAATTAAAGATTTTGGAGCTGGTGCTGTATCCTTTGCAGTAATTCCTTCTCTAATAATATTATTTTTTATTTATTACCCATATATATTTGTCTGAAATATGAAATTTTTTTTGGTTTTATTTATAGCCTTTATAACATCATGTTCAAATAAATCCTATGTTAATCTAAAGCTTTCAGACGAAGTAATTATCCCTAAAACTTATATTGTTAATAAATCAAAAAATAAAATTATTATTGATGGAAATGATAATGAATGGAATAATTCATTATTCACATCAAATTTTATTGATATTGAAGGCTCTAAAATTCCTAGTCAGCAAACCAATGTCAAAATGCTATGGGATGATAAAAATTTGTATGTTTTTGCTCGATTATATGAAAAACATATTTGGGCTGACATTAAAATTAGAGATGAAGTTATTTACTACAATAATGACTTTGAAGTATTTATTAACCCTAATGATCATGTCTTTAGCTATGGAGAAATTGAAATTAATGCATTGGGAACAGAATGGGATTTGTTTTTGGATAAACCATATAGACTTGGAGGTAAAGCTGATTCAAGTTGGAATATTCAAGGATTAAAATCAGCAATTTCAGTGAATGGAACATTAAATAATCCAAATGATATAGATAAATATTGGACGGTTGAATTAGCAATTCCTTTAAATCAAATTAACCTACTAAAGAAACCTAAATCTAACAAAAAGGTTCAGTCTGGTGATATTTGGAGAATAAATTTTTCTAGAGTTAATTGGGATTTTGATTTAAAAAATAATAAATATTATAGAAAAAAAATTGATGGAAAATTTTTACCTGAGTATAATTGGGTATGGACAAGTCAAGGAGAAATAAATATGCATATCCCTGAAAACTGGGGATTTTTAGTCTTTAATGATGATCAAGAAAACTCAGAGTTATCATTAAAAACCGATCTTGAGCTGGAACAAACATTATATGCGATTTTTAGGAAAATCAAATTTGGTGATTACAAATATCTAATGGATAGTAAAGAAGGAACAATTATTAATTTTAATCCTGAAAAAATAAATAAAAAAACAATTTTTAGTTATTTTACAAAAACTAATCAAGGCTTTAATATTAATACACATTTTGAAATTGGAATTTTAAATTATTCTATTGATCAAAATGGTCTTATTAGTAGAAATCAACTATGAAAAAAATCAATTTAGTTTTAATTATTTTTTCAATAATAATATCATGTAATTCCAATGAAAAGAATTTCACCTTTAGTACATGGACAGGAGCTGGGAACTCATTTGAAAATGATAAATGGGTAAAAAAATTAAATTATTATGATTCATTAGGTATCTCTGAAATATTAGTTAGTGCTTCGCCTGATGTTTTAAGAAAAATTATCCCATTAGCTAAGAAAAAAAACATCAAGGTCCATGGATGGATGTGGACATTAAATCGCCCTGGGGATACTATAGCTAATAAAAATCCAGATTGGTATGCTGTTAACAGAAATGGTCAGAATTCCTTAGACTATAGAGCTTATGTAGATTATTATCAATGGCTCTCACCTTTTCATCCCGATGCTAGAAATCATATTATAAACAATGCTAAAAGACTTATGCAGGTTGATGATCTTGAATCTGTACATTTAGATTATGTTAGATTTCCAGATGTAATTTTAGGCGCTGATTTGCAGCCTAAATATAACATAGTTCAAGACAAAGAATTACCTGAGTATGATTTTGGATATCATCCTATAGCTAGAAAAGAGTTTGAGAAAATTTTTGATAAAGACCCTATAGATTTTAAAAACCCTGAATTATCAACAGAGTGGAGGCAATTTAGATTAAATGCTGTTTCTTCATTGGTAAATGAAATAATTGCAATATCACACTCAAAAAATAAAAAGGTAACAGCTGCAGTTTTCCCATTTCCAGAAATGTCTAGACAAATGGTAAGGCAAGCTTGGAATGATTGGAATCTGGATCAAGTATATCCAATGCTTTATCAAAATTTTTATAGAGAAAATATTAATTGGATAGGTTTTGCAACTAAGCAGGGAACTATGGATGTTGATATTCCTGTAATTTCTGGTTTATACGCTCCTGCTTTGAGAAACCCTGAAGATTTAAAAAAAGCTATAGTTATATCAAAAGAAAATGGTGCATCAGGAGTTTCAATTTTTACGGCTGATGGTTTAAATAAAGATCAACAAAAAATATTAATAGAGCTTTCAAAAAAATATAATAAATGAGAATTGGTTTATTCATTTTAATAGTTTTTACTCTCCATTTAGGATGTAGCAATAAGGTTAAACAAAAGCCAAATATTATTATTATTATGACTGATGATCAGGGTTATGGAGATATTGGAATTAATAATAATAGTCAGATTATAACTTCAAATCTGGATTTACTAGCTAGTCAAAGTATGAGATTTAATAATTTTTATGTTTCTCCAGTTTGTGCTCCTACTAGATCAAGTTTACTTACAGGTAGGTATTCTTTGAGAACAGGAGTTACCGACACTTATAATGGTGGAGCAATGATGTCAACGGATGAACTAACTTTATCTGAGATATTAAGAGAAAATAATTACAACACAGGTATTTTTGGGAAATGGCATTTAGGAGATAGTTATCCATTTAGACCTACAGACCAAGGATTTAATGAATCATTAATTCATTTGTCTGGAGGTATAGGTCAAGTAGGAGATTTTACCAACTACTATTCAGGCAACCGCAGTTACTTTGATCCTATACTTTGGCACAATAATGAGCAAAAAAAATATGATGGATACTGCTCTGATATTTTCACTGATGAGGCCTTAAAATTTATTGAAAGCAACAAGTCTAATCAATTTTTTTGCTATTTATCTTTTAATGCTCCTCACACACCATTACAACTACCTGAAAAATATTATGATTTATATAAAGATTTAGATCCATCTTTGATTTATGAAGATGAAAAAATTAAAATGTCAAAAAAAGACATTAACGATGCAAAAAAAATATATGGTATGATTACTAATATTGATCATAATGTAGGAAAGTTAATTGAAAAATTAAAGGAGCTTAAAATCGATAAAAATACTATACTAATTTTTATGACAGATAATGGGGCTCAACAAAAAAGGTATGCATCTAATTTAAGAGGTTTGAAAGGAAAAGTTTATGAAGGAGGAATAAAAGTACCCTTTTATTTAAAATTTCCTAAAATTCATGGAAATAATGGTAAGGATATTAATAGCCTATCAGCTCATATTGATGTTTTACCTTCTTTGTTGAATTTATGTGATATTGAGATTCCAAAAGACATAAAAATTGATGGAAAAAATTTTCTAAATAAGTCTTTAGAAGAAAGATCATTTTTTTCTTATTGGACTCGAAAATCCCCTGAATTATATCAAAATATGTCTTTAAATAAAGGAAAATATAAATTAGTTGGAAACACTGATTATGATTCACCTATTGAAGATTTTGAACTTTTTGATATTGATAGGGATCCATATGAAATTGAAAATTTAATTGAAAATAAAAAGGAACTTGCTAATGAAATGAAAATTGAAATGGATAATATTTATAATGAATTAATTAATTCAAAAAACATTATTAATAAGCCAAGGATAATTATTGGAAGTGAGTTTGAAAACCCTAGTTTTCTAAACAGAAATGATGCTTCTGGACAAAGAGGTATTTGGGTACAGAACGAAATTTTTGGGTTTTGGAGAACTAAAGTATATGAGGGAAAATATAATTTTAGATTTAAGTTTAATAATTTGAATTTAACTTCAGGTCAAATGGTTATTGAAGTTGGGAGTCAAGTATTCAGTAAAAAAGTTGAAACCGATGATAGTGGATATGTTTTAATGGAAAATATTCATTTGAATGAAGGAGAATTTGATATAACTCCTTTTTTTAGAATTGATAGAAAAAATATTTTGCCCTTTTGGGTAGAAATAAATAAACTATGACTTTTTCCTCTCCTTAATAATTTGAGATATTTTAACAGTCTGAATTGATATTACCACAATATTTAAAAAAATAATAGAAAAAGATCCAGCAACAATTCCATAAACTAACCAAAGTGATGCACCAACCAGGTTGTAAGATCTTAGTTTTAAAGTATCGTTATTTAGAAATGAAATAACTACAAAAACATTTCCTATCCAACCTATTAATTCTAAATAATCCATTAAAAGATATTATATTCACAAAAGTATGATTAATAATAGAATAGTCATTAAAAACATGGTTTGTCCTAGGTGTATTGATTCAGTAAGTCAAATCTTTGATGATTTAAAGATCAATTACGAAAATGTTGAAATTGGTTTAATTAAACTTAATCAAGATGTTAGTGCAGGTGATCTAAAGCTTATTAACTCGAAATTAAAGTCAAAAGGATTTGAAATTCTAGAGAACGAGAAAACCGTAATTGTTGAAAGGATAAAGCAATTAATTGTGTCTAAAGTTTCAACTATGAGTTTTGATAATTCGAAGTTGTCTGTTGAAATTTCGAGAACTTTGGGATATAATTATAGCTATTTAAGTAGAATTTTTTCTGCAGTTGAGGGAAAATCAATTGAAAGATTTTTGATGAATTGTAAAATTCAAAAAATCAAAGAATTAATTCGCTATGAGAATGAAAGTCTTAAGCAAATTTCCTTTTCATTAAATTATAATTCACCTTCTCACATGTCAAATCATTTTAAAAAAGAGACTGGTATGACTCCATCTCAGTTCAAAAAAAACATGTTCATCTAAAAATGTCAAAATTTTGCAACTTTTTTCATAAAAGTTGAAAGTTATTTTATCTCATAATAAGTTAATTTGCTTAATGATTAAAAGAATTTCTTTTTTTGTTCTTTTTTTTATAATAAATTATTCTTTTTCCCAAACTATTTCAGGGAAAGTTCTTTTTAAGGATAACGGAGTTGATTTTCCAATTGAAGGAGCTAATGTTTTTTGGCTAAATACTAACCAAGGAACTATAACAAAAGCTGGAGGGGAGTTCAATATCCAAAAAATTAAAGATGTAAAAAGTTTAGTAATTAGTTACATAGGTTTTAAAACAGATACAGTTGATGTTGAAGACAAAAAATTTATAAATCATTATTTAACTTTTTCTGTTGATAATGAATTAGATGAAGTAACTGTATCTAAAAAAAGAAAAACAATTCAAAGAACATATTTAATGCCTCAAAATATTGTCAAAATTTCTGAAGAGGAGTTATTAAAAGCAGCATGTTGCAACCTTTCTGAAAGTTTTGAAACTAATCCGTCTGTTGATGTAAATCATAATGATGCAATAACTGGAACTAAGCAAATTGAAATGTTAGGTTTAAAAAGCCCCTACATTCTTATAACTGAAGAAAATATTCCCATGGTCAGAGGCGCTTCTCAAACATATGGATTAGGATTTACACCTGGAACATGGATAGAAAGTATACAAGTTACAAAAGGGATGGGGAGTGTGACTAATGGTTACGAAAGTATTGTTGGACAAATTAATACTGAGATTAAAAAACCTTACAGTGATATCCCATTTTTTTTCAATCTATTCAATAGTGTTGATGGAAGAGTTGAAGCTAATGCCCATCTAAAATCATCAATAAGTGATAAAATTCAAACTACTTCTTTTATCCATTATAATGATAGAAAAAGAGCTAATGATAAAAATGGAGATAAGTTTCTAGATAAACCTATCCAAGATCAGTTAAATTTATTAAGCAAGTGGCAGTATACAGATGTAGCTAATGGTATTGTTAGTTTTTTAAATATTAGGTATTTAGATGATAATAAAAGAGTTGGGAGTGTTGATTTTAATGAAAAATCTGATTTATCTAGATTTTGGGGAGGTGAAATATTTACAAATAGATTTGATTCTTCACTCAAGCTTGGTTATGTAAATCCAAATATTCCATATCAAAGTCTAGGTTTTCAATTAGCATATAATTTTCATGAACAAGAATCCTATTATGGCTTAAATGATTATAATATTAATCAAAAAAGTTTATTTGCCAATTTGATATACAATTCTATTATTTCTAATACCAAGAATAAAATTAAAGTTGGGTTGAATTTTTCTAGTGATTCGTATGATGAGTTCGTATTTAAATCTAATATTCAAAGAACGGATAAATCATTTGGAGGTTTTTTTGAATATAGTTTCGACAACCTTAACAACTTTAATTTAGTATTTGGTCTGAGGTATGACAATCATAATAACCTTGGTTCATTTTTTACTCCAAGACTTCACTTTAGATATTTATTTAATGATAATTTTTCAATTAAAGGTTCTGCAGGTACAGGAAGAAAAATAGCGAATATTTTTGCTGAAAATCAAGTTATATTCTTAAGTAACAGAAAAAATTTAAATAAGACTTTTACCGAACAGTTATATGGTGTTAGCCCAGAAAAAGCTACTAACTTAGGATTTAGCTTAGATCATAAAGTGTTTTTATTTGGAGGTCAAGGAAATATAATTTTTGATTATTATAATACAGCTTTTGATAATAGAGTTATTATTGATTTCGAAACACCAGGAGAATTTAATTTTTACAATTCGACGTTAGGAAAATCAAAATCGAATAGTTTTCAGGCTGAGTTTTTATTTTCAAAAAATAATTGGAACATAACAGCGGCATATAAAAAATACGATGTAAAATCTTATTATAATTCTGGGTTAAAAGAAAAACCAATACAACCTAGAAACATTATATTTTTTAATTATGGTATTGAATCCAATAAAATCAATGATAAAAACTGGAAATTTGATGTAACATACAATAGACTTGGTAAACAAAGACTTGTTAGAAATCCAAGAGACAATTTTGAACTTGTAGATCCTCATTTTTCTATTAATTCTCAAATTACAAGAGTTTTTAGTTCAAAATTTGAAGTTTATCTTGGAGGAGAAAATATAAATAATTTTAAACAAGATAGTCCAATTATTATGGCAAATAATCCTTTTGATCCTATGTTTGATGCATCGATTATACATGGTCCAATTTTTGGTTCTATATATTACTTGGGTTTAAGATTTAAAATATTAAATTAGAATTATGAAAAAGTATATATTATTATTTTTGATTGTCCCTTTTTTTTCATTTAGCCAAAGTAATGATAAAAGTAAGAAAGAGACTTTCAAGGTAGATGGAAATTGTTCTATGTGTAAAAAAAGAATTGAAAAGGCTACACTATCTCTTGATGGTGTAAAATATGTCAACTGGAATAAGAGGACTGATGATTTATCAATTATTTACAATAACAACAAGGTTGACATTGAAGAAATTAGAACTAAAATTGCGCAATCAGGACACGATAATGGTGAATACATTTCTGCAATTGAGGTATATGATAAATTACCCAAATGTTGTAAATACAGAGACTCAGAAAAACATTAAATCAATTGGTTTTTGTAAAAAGTAAAACATCAAAAAAAATTAGAACTGCTCATCGTTACCTAGGTTTATTCCTGGGCATTCAATTTCTTTTCTGGACAATTAGTGGTCTCTATTTCTCATGGACTGATTTAGATGAAATTCATGGAGACCACTTTAGGAAATCTTATATTAAAAAGGAATATGAAAACTTATTAAGTCCATCTAAGATCAATTTTAGTAATGGAATTAAATCATTAGAACTAAGAGAAATTGCAGACACCCCTTACTATTGGATTAATGAAAATAAATTGATAAATGCATACGATGGATTTGTAAAAGATTCAATTACAAAAGAAGAGGCTATAATAATTTCAAATAATAATATTCTTGATGAATATAAAATACTGGATGTGAAAATTATTAATGAGGTAGGAAATCATCATGAATACAGAGGAAGACCATTACCTGCTTATGTAATATCTTATGAAGGTAGTGACAAATTAAAATCTTACATATCTATCAAGGATGGTCAATTCCAAACTATAAGGCACAGAAGTTGGAGATGGTTTGATTTTTTATGGATGACCCATACAATGGATTATGAAACTAGAGATGATTTCAACAATAAATTAATTAGAGCTTTTTCTATTTTGGGGTTAATAACTGTAATGAGTGGTTTTTTACTTTGGCTTGTAACTTCTAAAACAATTAGAAAAATTTTTAAAAATAAATTTAATCTAAATTAAACTCATCTGGTGGAGTTAGTCCTAGTAAATGTTCCACAAAATAATCCCATTTTCTTCTAGTGAAATAATTGTTTTGATCTCCAAATCCATGTCTTTTATTAGGAAAAATAATTAGATCAAAGTCTTTATTAGCTTTAATCAATTCATCAACAACTAGTAAAGTACTATTAGGAGGAACATTATTATCCATATTTCCGTGCGCCAATAATAATTTTCCCTTTAAATTTTTCACTAAAAGTTGATTTGCTTGATTGTCGTAATTTGTTTTTTTTAAATTATTATCATCTGATCTTTTATCATCTAAAATTTTTAGTAGTCCTTGCCATTTTTCTCCCCAATCAGCAGCATAGTTTCTATTATCATGATTTCCTCCACTTGAAACAGCTACATCATAAAAATCAGGATACTCTAAAATTGCTCTAGTTGATGCAAATCCACCACCAGAATGTCCCCAAATACCAACTCTTTCTATATCCATTCCCTTATATTTTTTTGAAAGATCTGTAATCGTTTTAATATTATCAGCTAAACCATTATCACCCATATTACCATAATATACATCATGAAAAGATTTAGACCTTCCAGGTGTCCCCATTGCATTTACAGCAACAACAACAAAACCTAATTCAGCTAGTGATTGAAAATCACGAGTAGTTGTTTTAAATGAGTAATCTCGAATACTACCAGCTTGTGGACCGGGATATATATAATTTAAAACCGGGTATTTTTCTTTTTCATTGTAAAAACTTGGTAAATGCATTATTCCATATAAATCAGTTACGTTATCTCTAGCTTTTACGGTAAACTCAATTGGCTTTTGCCAATTATTGTTTACAAGATCTGAGATATTAACTCTGTTAATTTCCTTCAACGTGATTCCCTCAATATTTTTTAATAATGTGATTGGCGCATTTTCTGTAGAAGAAAATGTTGTAACAAAATGTTTCCAATCATTTGCTGCGAAAATAGTATGAGTTCCTTTTTCTGGTGTTAAACAAACTAAACCTGATCCATCAAAATTGACTTTATATAAGTAAATATGATATGGATTACCTTTTTCTTTACCTCCACCTGTAAAAAAAATTTCCCTTGTTTTTTCATCAACATGTAAAACATCTCTAACAAGCCAA
>CACDPE010000012.1 GCA_902554655.1 uncultured Bacteroidota bacterium | reverse complement strand
TCTGAACATCTTTTCCAATAGGAACAACCATTTTTCCATTTATTTTTAATTGTTTTAATAAATTATTTGGAGGTGTTTCACAAGCAGCAGTAATTATAATCCTATCAAAAGGGGAAAAACTTTCAAAGCCTTTGTGTCCATCATCCCAAATATTTTTTTTTGGCATTAGATTAATTTGATCTAGTATTTTTTTTGATTTTTTGTATAAATTATGAATTCTTTCAATGGTATATACTTCTGCTCCTAAAAAAACTAAAACTGCGGTTTGAAATCCAGATCCAGTACCGATTTCTAAGACTCTATCACCTTTACAAACATCAAGAAGTTGAGTTTGAAATGCAACTGTAAATGGTTGTGAAATTGTTTGGTTTTCATCTATTGGAAATGCCTCATCTTTATAAGCATATGATTCAAAATCTTTATGAATAAATAGATGTCTTGGAATTTTAAAGAACGCTTCAAGAATGTCTTTATTTTTAATACCCTTGCTTAGAAGTTTTTTTATTAATTCGTTTCTCAAACCTATGAGTTTGGGAGAGTCATACATTAAATAAAAATATCAATTAATTATATATAATTGTAAATTTGTTATATAATGTTAAACATTGCAGTAATTGGTGCTGGTCACCTAGGAGAATTTCATATAAAACTTTTAAAAAGTTCAAAACTGTTTAATCTTATTGGTTTTTTTGACACCAACAAATCAAGAGTTAAAGAAATAATTGATAAATACAATGTTAACTTTTTTGAAATTGATAAGATTAGCTCTTTAGTTGATGCTGTTATAATATCAACTCCAACATCGTTTCATTTTGAAACAGCAGTAAATTTTTTGAATAACAAAAAACATGTTTTTATCGAAAAGCCAATCGCCTCAACAATTGAACAGGCTAAAAAACTTATTGATATTAAAAAAAACAATAAACTTGTAGGTCAAGTTGGACATGTTGAAAGGTTCAATTCAGCATTAATAAATATTAAAGATGCGTTAAATCCAATGTTTATTGAATCTCATAGGTTGTCATCATATCCCTCAAGGGGAACTGATGTTTCAGTAGTATTGGATTTAATGATACATGATATTGATATTGTTTTATCATTGGTTGATTCTAAAATCACCAAAATAAGTGCTAATGGAACAAAAATAATTAGTAGTTCTCCTGATATAGCAAATGCTAGAATTGAATTTGAAAATGGTTGCGTAGCTAACCTTACCTCAAGCAGATTGTCACTTAAAAAAATGAGAAAAATGAGAGTTTTTCAAAGTGACTCATATATTTCATTAGATTTTGACAGTGGATCTAGTGAAATAATTAAAATCAAAAACTTTGATGGAAAGAATAAATATGCAATGACTATTCATGATTCAGAAGGTGTGGAAAAGGAAATTCAAATTGAAAATGTCAATAACGAAAATATTAATTCAATTGAGGAAGAACATAAAAATTTTTATTATTCTATTATTAACAAAGAAGATCCAATCGTCTCATTTGAAAAGGGAAGAAATGCTCTTGAGTTAGCTATCCAAATATTAAAAATTATTGAAAATTAGAAATGGATTTTAATTTATTCAAAAGAAGCGTTCCAGAAAACATTAAAATTGTAGCAGTCTCAAAAACTAAGCCCGTCGAAAAAATAAAACAAATATATGATTTAGGTCATAAAGATTTTGGTGAAAACAAAGTGCAGGAAATGGTTAGAAAACATCAAGAACTACCAGATGATATTAATTGGCATTTAATTGGCAAACTTCAGAGAAATAAAGTTAAATACATTGCTCCATTTATACACTTAATTCATTCTGTTGATTCTGAAAAACTACTAAGTCAAATAAATAAAGAAGCGGAAAAAAACAATAGAATTATAAATGTTTTATTACAAATCAAAATATCAAATGACCCACTAAAAACAGGATTTAATTTTTCTGAATTAGATAATATGTTTTCTAGTTTTTTATTTCTAAAATATAAGTTTGTCAAAGTTCTTGGGTTTATGGGTATGGGATCTGTTGACTACTCAAAAAATGAAGAAGAGTTTAAAAAAATTTCTAATTATTTTAAAGAGATAAATCAAATTTATGACCTAAAGTATTTGTCACTTGGAATGAGTAATGATTACAAGCTAGCCATAAAATACGATTCAAATATGATTAGAATTGGTAGTTTAATTTTTGGTTCTAGAAACTAATGTTTGTAGTTGTAGATTTAGAAACAACCGGTGGAGTTTACAATAAAGAAAAAATTATTGAAATCGGAATGATTAAATATGATGGGTCAAAAGTGGTTGACACATTTGAAGCTTTAATAAATCCATTTGTAAAAATTGATCCTTTTGTTGAAAAGTTAACTGGAATTAAAAATAATGAATTAAAAAAATCCAAAGGATTCAATTATTACAGTGCTGATGTTAATAATTTTTTAAAGAATTCAATTATTGTTGGACATGATGTTAAATATGATTACCGTGTATTACAAAATGAATTAAAAAAAAATAATTTTATACTTAAGAATGAGTTTTTATGTACTCTAGAATTAGTAAGACGGTCTTATCCAAATTTAAGTTCTTATAAATTAAAATCATTGAGTAAAGAATTTGATATTAATCTATTAAAACATCATAGGGCCATGGATGATGCTAAAGCAACTCTTGAATTACTTAAATTGTGTAATGAGTAATAAAAAATTAATTTGTGTTTCAGGTCCTACCGCAATTGGCAAAACTAAACTTGGTATAAAATTAGCCAAATCATTAAAAACAGAGATTATTTCATTTGATTCTAGACAGTTTTATAAAGAAATGTCTATAGGAACAGCAGTCCCCTCAAAAATTGAATTAAATGAAGTAAAACATCATTTTATTCAGCATAGATCAATTATACATCCATACACCGTTTATGATTTCTCATTGGATGCCAAGAAGTTAATTAAAAAATTGTTCAAGCTTTACGACAACATTATACTGGTTGGTGGTTCGTATATGTTTCTCAAATCAATCATTTATGGAATAGACGAAATACCCAAAACACCAATTGAAATTAGAAATAAGTTAAATGAAAACTTTAAAATTAATGGTATAGAGTTTTTACAATCAACTCTACTTACAAATGATCCTGAATACTATGAAATAGTTGACTTAAACAATCCAAGAAGATTAATTAGAGCGTTGGAGGTAATTGAGTTCACAAAAAAACCTTATACATATTTTTTAACAAAAAATAAAGAGAAAAAATTTAACCATTACTCAATTGCTATAAATACGGACAGAAGTAAATTATATAAATTAATCAACAAAAGAGTTGATATGATGATCGATTCCGGTTTAATTAATGAAGCTAAACAACTCTACAGGTATAAGAATGTCAATGCATTAAATACAGTTGGATACAAAGAGTTATTTAATTATTTCAAAAATCAGTGTTCAAAAGATTTTGCAATTAATGAAATAAAAAAAAACACAAGAAGATTTGCAAAAAAACAAATTACTTGGTTAAAAAATTCAGATGAAAAACATCATTGGATAGATACAGATTATAATTTAGATTTGATACTAAAAAATTTAAATAATAAATTCTTTTAAATTATTATTAATTCTTTCAATAATATTATCACTGTTAATGATTTTAAACTTTTTTCCAGTCAATTGTTCATATAACTCAATATATCTTGCACTAACCATTTCAACAACATCATCAGTCATTTCTGGGATAATCTGATTGTTTTTTCCTTGAAAACCATTTTTTATTAACCATTCTCTAAAAAACTCTTTAGATAATTGTTTTTGCTTTTCGCCTTTAATTTGCAAATCGTCATATGAGTCTTTGTAAAAATATCTGGATGAATCAGGAGTGTGAATTTCGTCAATTAAATTAATATTACCATTGGAATCATAACCAAATTCATATTTAGTATCAACTAATATCAAACCATTTTTCGATGCTAATTCAGTCCCTCTTTTAAATAATTCTAAACTTTTTTCGTGTAGATATTCATAATCATTTTTGTCAATTATATTTTTCTCAATGATTGATTTTGGAGATATATCCTCATCATGAAATCCTTTTTCAGCTTTAGTAGCTGGTGTTACAATGGGGGATTTAAATTTATCATTTTCCTTCATGTTTTCAGGAAGAATATTACCACATAAATTCCTTTGACCACTATCATAAAATCTGTAAGAATGACCAGATAAAAATCCTCTGACAACCATTTCGATTTTAATTGGATCACATTTTTTTCCAACAGAAACATTAGGGTCTGGTGAATCAATTAACCAATTATCAATAATATCATTGGTCATATTTAGCATTTCAATGGCAATTTGATTTAAAACCTGTCCTTTAGATTTTATTCCTTTAGGCATTACAACATCAAAAGCAGATATTCTATCAGAAACAATCATAACTAAAATATCATTCTTTAGCTCATACACATCTCTTACCTTACCTACATATTTTGATATTTGATTTCTAAAATTAAAGTTAGAATCTATTAATACTTGGCTCATTAATTAGCGTGTTCAGTTCTTTTATAAGCTTCTATAATTTTTTTTACTACTTTGTGTCTAATTACATCTTTATCATCTAGGTATACTATATCAATACCTTCAATATTTTGTAATATCAAATTAGCTTCTTTAAGTCCAGAAATAGCAGATCTAGGCAAGTCAATTTGTCCAGGATCACCAGTAATCATAAACTTTGCACTTTTACCCATTCTTGTTAAAAACATCTTCATTTGATTATGCGTTGTGTTTTGTCCTTCATCTAAAATTACAAAAGCATTATCAAGCGTTCTTCCTCTCATATATGCAAGTGGAGCTATTTCAATAATCCCCCTTTTTATGTAGTCTTCAAGTTTTTCTACAGGAATCATTTCTCTTAAAGCATCGTATAAGGGTTGCATATATGGATCAAGTTTGTCTTTTAGGTCTCCAGGTAAAAAACCTAAGTTTTCTCCAGCTTCAACAGCTGGTCTGGTTAATATTATTCTTTTTACAATTTTTGATTTTAGAGCTTTTACTGCAATCGCAATACCAGTATATGTTTTACCTGTTCCTGCAGGTCCTATTGCAAAAACCATATCATTTTTATCAAAAGATTCAACTAATCTAATTTGATTGAGAGTATGAGCTTTGATTTTTTTTTTGTTAACACCATACAAAATTACTCTACCGTTCTCATGATTTAATAACTTATCACCATTTCCATTAATTATTTCTGAGATATTAGCTTCATTAATATTTTCATTTTTTTTTATAAAAAAAGTCAAAGAGTCCAGCACTATACATGCGCTCATTATTTCATCTTCAACACCTTCTATTACTAATTTATCGCCTTTAGAAATAAATTTTAATAAATTAAATTTTGATTTTAGAGCTTTTATAATATCAATTTCACAAGAAAAAAAATCAGAAGGATGAATATCCTTGATGTAATACTCAAATTTTTCCAAAAAAATTACAATAATTAACTAATTAAGTAAATTTATGAAATATTAATATATAATACTTTTTATAATTGTCAATTATTTCAATAACATCAGACTATGGAGAAAAAGATTTTAATAAAGGTTTTTTAAAAGGGTTATTGCATTCTGAATTAAATAATCCAACTGTGATTGATATTACTCATTCTATATCTCCATTTAATATCATTGAAGCATCTTATACAATAAAAAATTGCTATAGGAGTTTTCCAAGGGGAAGTATTCACATAGTTGATGTTGACTCTGCAAAAACCCCTGAACAAGAGTTAATCGTAGTCGATTACGATAACCATTTTTTTATAACTGCTAATAATGGATTGATGTCTCTTTTCTCAGAGGATTTGAAGCCAAATAAAGTAATAGAAATTAATTTTAATGGAAGTAAAAAGGAGATTTTTTCTAAAGTTGCTTCTCATATCTATAGAGGTGGAAATATAAATTTAGTTGGAAAAGAATTAAATAAATTAAAAACACTAAAAGAATTGAAGGTTAGAATTAAATCAAGCAATCATATAATAGGAAGTGTTATTTACATTGACAATTATGGTAATATAGTTACAAACATTACTAGAAATTTTTTTGAGGAGTTTAAAAGTGGTAGAAATTTTGAAATTAATGCTAGAAATATTCTTTTTGATAAAATTTTTAATAGTTACACTGAAGCAATAAATTTTAGTATTGAAAAAAAATATAGAGAGGAGGATGGTAAAAAAATAGCAATTTTTAACTCTAGTGGTTTTCTAGAAATTGGTGTTTATAAGAGTAATCCAAAAACAGTTGGTTCAGCTCAAACTTTATTTGGTTTAAACTATGGGGATTTAATTTCTATTCAGTTCATTTAAATGTTAATAATTAAATTTTAAAGAATAAATCAAATAGAATATATTTATAGATATGAAATTCATATTATCTAGTTCTGTTTTATTTAAAAATTTACAAGTTTTAGGGTCCATACTTAATACTAACAACACATTACCTATTTTAGATAATTTTCTCTTTGAGATTGACAATAATACATTGAATATAACGTCTTCAGATTTAGAAACTTCCTTGTCTTGTGAAATGACAATTGATTCATCAATTACAAACAAAATTGCTATTCCTGCTAAATTATTAATTGATATTTTACGCACATTACCTGAACAACCATTAACTTTTTCAATTAATAATAATAATACTATTGAAATAAATTCTTCAAATGGTAAATACGCAATTGCTTATATGGATGGATCAGAGTATCCTAAACTTCAAATTATAGAAGATGCTTCTGAATTAAATATTGAGTCAATTAGTTTACAAAAGATCATATCATCTACATTATTTGCCTCAGGTAACGACGATTTAAGACCAGTCATGTCAGGAGTTTTTTTTCAAATTAATTCATCAAAGTCCTGCTTTGTAGCCACAGATGCTCATAAACTTGTTAAATATTCTAGATCTGATATTAATTCTTCCGAATCAGTTGAGTTTATCATTCCAAATAAGCCTTTAACAATTTTGAAAAATATTTTTTCTGATGACACAGGTACAGTTAAAATTTTATTTAATAAATCAAATGCAATTTTTAATTTTGCAAATTTCAAATTATTCTGCCGTTTAATTGAAGGTAAATACCCTAATTATGATGCTGTTATACCCAAAGAAAATCCAAATGTACTAGAAATTGATAGAAATTTATTATTACAAGCCACAAAAAGAGCAAGCATATTTTCTAGTAAATCTACTCATCAAATTAAACTGGATATTAAAGGAAATTCATTAAAAGTTAGTGCAGAAGATTTAGATTTTAATAACAAATCTGAAGAAATTCTTGATTGCAATTATGACGGAGAAGATATAATAATTGGTTTTAACTCTAGGTTTATTAATGAGATGCTTAACAATTTGGAAAGTAAGTCAATAAAAATAGAGCTGTCATCTCCAAATAGAGCAGGAATTATATCACCAATCGAATCAAATGATCAAAGTGAGGAAATCTTAATGTTAGTTATGCCAATTATGCTAAATTAGAGATAGTAATCGGTTCTCACAAAATTTGATTTTTTATTATCAATTAATTTTCTTAGTATTTCTTTATTTTCATCATTGTCTTTTGAAGCTACAAATGTTCTTATCGAAAAAGACCTAAGGGCATCATGGACACTTAGAGTAGCTACTGCAGAATCTTTTCTTCCTGTAAACGGAAACACATCAGGTCCTCTTTGACAACTACTATTTAGATTTACTCTGCAAACTAAGTTTACTAAAGAATCAATAAGTGGACCAATTTTACTCTCATTGTTACCAAAAACACTAACCTGTTGACCATAATTTGACTCAGCCATATATTTAATAGGCTCTTCAATATTATTAAATGAAACAACTGGGATAACTGGACCAAATTGTTCTTCATTATAAACATCCATATCACTATTAACTGGATAGAGTATAGCTGGAAATACAAAATTCTTCTTAGTTTTACCACCACGTTTATTAATTACTTTAGCACCTTTATCAATTGCATCTTGAATCAATGACTTAATATATCTTGGCTTGTTGGGTTCAGGCAAGGGGGTTAACAGAGTATTTTCCCAAGGTAATCCAAGCTTTAAACTATCAACTTTTTTTGAAAATTTTTCTAAAAACTCATCAAGAATATTATCACTTACATAAATTATTTTAATAGCTGTACATCTTTGTCCATTGAAAGACAATGTTCCGTTAATACACTCATTAATTGTTAAATCCATATCAGCATCGTCCAAAATTATTGCAGGATTTTTTGCCTCTAATCCTAGAACTAATCTGAGTCTATTTTGCTGTGGATGCAGTTGTTGCAAAGAATTTGCCGATGAACTGTGTCCAATTAAAGCCAAAACATTAATTTTTCCAGTTTTCATTATTGGTGACGCAATTTCACGACCTCTTCCAAAAACAATATTTACAACTCCTGCAGGAAATGATTGTTTAAAAGCCTCAAGTAATGGAGCAATTAAAAGAACACCGTGTTTAGCAGGCTTAAAAATTGCTGTATTACCCATAATTATAGCAGGAATTAGTAATGCAAAAGTTTCATTTAATGGATAATTGTATGGACCTAAACATAGTACTACACCGAGTGGCCCTCTTCTGATTAAAGCTCTTACCCCATTGTTGTTTTTAAAAATAGCTCCATCTCTGTCTATTCTTTTATATTCGTCAATGGTTTCATTTATGTAATCAACTGTTCGATCAAATTCTTTTTCAGAATCATTTAAATTTTTACCAATTTCCCACATTAAAAGTTTAACAACTTCACTTCTTTTTGATTTCATTTTTGAAACAAATTTTTCCATGCATTTAATTCTTTCATAAACTTTCATTGTTGGCCATTTGCCTGTTCCATTTTTGAAAGCATTATCTGCTGAATCTAGTGCCATTAAAGCATGAGCTTCATCCATCTTGGGTGTAGTTCCTAAAAATGTATATTCATCCGCATCATTTTGGCTTAAAATTGTTGAGTATACATCAACCATCTCTCCATTCCATTCACCAATCTCTCCATTTATTAGAAAAGTCTTATGATTTATTGGTTTATTTATTGAATATTTACTTGGTATAGTGTGTTTCATTATATTAAAAAATTAAAAAGTGATTCATCAGAATTTATATAACCACTGTAGAAATTATACTTTTTCATTTTCTTGATTAGAGGTTTGAGATCATTTTGGTTTTCTAGTTGAATTCCAACAACTGCTGGACCGTTTTCTTTGTTCGTTTTTTTTGAATACTCAAAGTATGTTATATCATCATTTGGTCCAAGTATATTAGTTACAAAATCTTTTAGAGCACCTGCTCTTTGAGGAAATTTAATGATAAAGTAATGTTTAAGGTTTGAATGTAATAGAGCTTTCTCTTTGATTATTCCCATTCTAGTAATATCATTATTACCACCACAAACAAGACATAAAACCTTTTTGTTCTTTATTTTGTTTTTGTAAAAATCGAGAGAAGCTAAACTCATAGCTCCTGCGGGTTCTGCAATGATGCCATCATTATTATACATATCTAGAATAGTTTGGCAAATATAACCTTCTGGGACAAGAATTATGCCATCTAAATATTTTTTACAAAGTTCAAATGCAATTTTTCCAGATTTTTTTACAGCTGCTCCATCTACAAAAGTGTCAATTTCTTTTAATTCAACTAATCTTTTTTTATTTAAAGAAACATGCATTGATGCTGCACCGGTTGGTTCTACTCCAATTATTTTGGTTTTTGGGGAAAGTTTTTTAAAAACAGATATAAATCCAGATACTAGTCCACCACCACCAATTGGAATAAACATGTAATCAATTGTATCACTTAATTCTTTATAAATTTCATATGCTAGTGTTCCTTGTCCAGAAATCACCTTTTCATCATCAAAAGGGTGAATAAATATTTTTTTATTTTTATTTGAGTATTCAATAGCATCTTTGTAACAATCATCGTAAGAATCTCCTATTAGTTTAACTTTGATGTATTTTCCACCAAATTCCTTAACCTTATTAACCTTTATTGTTGGAGTAGTATTAGGCATAAATATTGTTCCATTAATTTTTAATTTATTGCATGAAAATGAAACACCTTGGGCATGGTTTCCAGCACTAGAACAAACTACCCCCCTTTTTTTTTCTTCATTATTTAGCGAAAAAATTTTGTTGTAGGAACCTCTAATTTTAAAAGATCTTGTTATTTGAAGATCTTCCCTTTTAACATAAACATTTGATGAATATTTATTTGAATAACTATCAATTAAATTAAGAGGTGTGCTTAAAATTATATTATTTAAGTTCGAAATGGCTTTTTTTATTTCGTCAATTGGAATCACATCTTTTATTTTAGTTTTTTCATGGCGCTCATATTTCTCCTGAGAATTTTACCTACTTTTTCAATGGGATGATTTTCACTTATTTTATCTAAATTTTCTAATGTTCCAATATCAAACGTTTCTGTTGTCCTAATAGGTTCTCCAATAAATCCTCTGTTAAGATTTTTTACGTACTCACTTAGCAATGGAAGACATTTATGATTAAATAAATAACATCCGTATTCAGCTGTATCTGAAATTATTCTATTCATTTCATAAAGTTTTTTTCTTGCAACTAAATTAGCAATTAGAGGAAGTTCATGTAAGGATTCATAGTAAGCAGATTCATCAATAATTCCGTTTTTAACCATTGTTTCAAAGGCAAGTTCAACACCAGATTTTACAAAAGCAACCATCAAAATACCATGATCAAAAAACTCTTGATTTGAAATCGTTTTTGAGCTTTCATCAGTCTTTTCAAATAAGGTTTTTCCTGTTTCTTCTCTCCATTTCAATAAATTTTTATCTTCATTATCCCAATCTTCCATCATTTCAGATGAAAATGTTCCATCTAAAATATCACTCATATGTTTATTAAACAATGGAGTCATGATTTCTTTAAGTTCATTTGATATAATATGAACGGCAAATCTAGATTCATTATCTAATCTATTTATCATTCCTGTTATTCCATTATGTTTTAATTCCTCAGTTATCGTCTCCCATCCATATTGAATTAATTTTACAGAATATGATGGGTCCATACCATTCGAGATCATTTTTTGAAAACATAGTAATGAACCAGTTTGAAGTACACCACACAGTATTGTTTGCTCACCCATCAAATCAGATTTAACTTCAGCGACAAAGGATGACTCAAGTACACCGGCACGATGACCACCGGTAGCAACTGCATATGATTTTGCAATTTCTAACCCATTTTTGTTTGGATCATTTTCCGGGTGTACAGCAATTAATGTAGGAACTCCAAAACCTCTTAAAAACTCTTCTCTAACCTCAGTTCCTGGACATTTTGGAGCAACCATAATAACTGTAATATCATCTCTTATAATTGTTCCTTCCTCCACAATATTAAAACCGTGTGAGTATGATAGAATAGAATTTTTTTTCATTAAAGGTACAACTTGATTAACAACAGAAGTATGGTTTTTATCAGGTGCTAGATTAATTACTAGATCAGCATTAGGTATTAATTCTTTAAAATTACCAACAACAAAATTATTTTCAGTTGCATTGATGAAAGATTGTTTTTTAGAATCAATTGAAGATTGTCTTAACACATATGAAATATCTAAACCAGAATCTCTCATATTAAGACCTTGATTCAATCCTTGAGCTCCACAACCTACAATAACAATTTTTTTTCCTAGTAGTGAACTAACACCATCTGAAAATTCATCATTATTCATGAATCTGCACATATTGAGTTGTTTTCTTTTTTCAGAATTACTAAGAGTATTAAAATAATTTTCCATATTTTTTATTTTAAAAATTTTGATATTTCCATTGATTTTTTTGACACTGATATTCTTCCAGATCTTACAAACTGCAAAAGACCATAAGGTTTAAGCTTTTGGTAGAGATCTTCAGTTTCATCTCTCCAACCAGTTTTTTCAATAACAAAAAAATCTGGCTTAACAGTAACCATATTTGCCCTACTTTCCTTAATGATATTTTGTATCTGTCGCTCTTCAAATAAAGATTTGGACTTAACCTTGTATAAAGCGGTTTCCAAAAATATCGTTTCATCATCAGTGTGAAAGAAAGCGGCAATAACTTCAATTTGTTTTTCAATCTGTCTAACAAGTTTTAAAATCTGTAAATCATTAACATTCACTACAATTATGAATCTGTAAACGTTAGAAATTTCAGATTCAGAGCATGTTATACTATTAATATTTATATGTCTTTTTAAAAATATTGCAGAAATTCTATTTAATAGACCAACATTATTTTCAGTATAAATTGATATTGTATAATTTGTATTATTCATTATTCAAGTCTTATGTCAGCGACTGAAGATCCAGTTGGTATCATAGGAAATACATTTTCTTCTTTCTCAATTATCACTTCTAACAAGTATGGTCCATCATGATTCAACATTTTAATTATCTCTTTATTCAAATTTTCTCTAATTGAAACCTTACTAGATTCTATGAAGTATCCTTTAGCAATAGCAACAAAATCAGGATTTATCATTTCCGTGGAAGCGTATCTTTTTTCAAAGAAAAGTTGTTGCCATTGTCTAACCATTCCTAAAAAATTATTATTTAGTATTATAATTTTAACTGCAGCTTTTGTTTGAAAAATCGTTCCTAGCTCTTGAATTGTCATTTGAAATCCTCCATCACCAATTACAGCAATAACTTCTCTTTTTTGGTCTCCGATTTTAGCTCCGAGAGCTGCAGGAAGTGCAAATCCCATAGTACCTAAGCCTCCAGAAGTAATATTTGATTTACTTTTATTAAATTTTGTGTATCTACATGCTACCATTTGATGTTGTCCTACATCAGTCACTAAAATAGATTCACCGTTGGTGTTTTGATTAATAGATTTTATCACTTCAGCCATTGAAAGTCCCCCGCTAGTTTTATTATACTCAGTATCGATAACTTTTTTAAATTCAATTTTATTAAGTTCTCTGAATTTTTCAATCCATGATGAGTGATTCTTTTTGATAATTTTAGGTAAGATTTTTTTTAATGTTTTTTTTACATCTCCAAGAACAGGAACATCAACTTTAACATTTTTATTTATTTCAGCTGGGTCAATTTCAAAATGAATTATTTTAGCTTGTCTCGCATAGGTTTTTAAATCTCCAGTTACTCTATCATCAAATCTCATTCCTATTGCAATTAATAAATCACATTCATTTGTTAATTTGTTAGGGCCATAATTGCCGTGCATTCCAAGCATTCCAACATTTAAAGGATGGTCAGTTGGAATTGCAGACAAACCCAAAATAGTCCATGCTGATGGTATTCCAGATTTATCAATAAACTCAGTAAACTCTTTTTCAGCATTTCCTAAAATGACACCTTGACCCCAAACTATAAAAGGTTTTTTGGATTTATTAATTAGTGCCGCAGCATCAGAAATTGATTTAGAATCTGTTTCTGGGATTGAAATATAACTTCTTACTTTATTACATTTTTTATATTTAAAATTATCAACCATCTCAAATTGAGCATCCTTGGTAATATCAATTAAAACAGGTCCTGGTCTTCCAGATTTAGCTATAAAAAATGCCTTTGCAAAAATCTCAGCTATTTCTGAGGCTTTAGTTATTTGGTAATTCCATTTAGTTACAGGGGTTGAGATACCAATTATATCAGTTTCTTGAAAAGCATCAGATCCTAATAGGTATGTTGCTACTTGACCTGTAATGCAAACCATAGGAGTTGAGTCAATTTGCGCGTCAGCAATTCCAGTAACAAGATTTGTAGCTCCAGGTCCAGACGTGGCAATAGCAACTCCTACTTTTCCTGAGGATCTAGCATACCCTTGTGCAGCGTGAGTAGCGCCTTGTTCGTGACGAACTAAAATATGATTTATTTCTTTTTCAAATTTATAAAGTTCGTCATATACAGGCATGATTGCTCCTCCAGGATATCCGAATAATACATCAACACCTTCACTTATTAAGGATCTAATTACTGCCTCTGCTCCAGATATATTTTTCAATATAGTTTAGTTTAAATAGTTACACATCCATTCGACGCATCAGAAACTAATTTTGAGTATTTAGTTAATGTGCCGTTTGAAATATTTAATTTAGGTTTAGACCAACTTTTTCTTCTTTTTTCTAATTCATAGCTATCAATCATAACATTAATTTCATTTTTTTCAGCATCAATAACGATCGTATCATTATTATTAATTAAAGCTATATTACCTCCAACAAAAGCCTCAGGGCTTATATGACCAACTACAAAACCATGAGTTCCACCAGAAAATCTTCCATCGGTAATTAAGGCTACATCTTTACCTAATCCAGCACCAACAATAGCAGATGTTGGTTTTAACATTTCAGGCATTCCTGGTCCTCCCTTTGGACCTTCGTATCTAATTACGATTACGTCACCTTTTTTTATTGATCCCTTACTTATAGCATTGTTAGCTTCAACTTCTGAATTAAAAACTTTAGCGGAACCTTTAAAATAGAGACCTTCTTTCCCCGTAATTTTAGCAACAGAACCATTGCCAGCTAAATTTCCATATAATATTCTAATATGACCGGTTTTTTTAATAGGTTTATTAATTGGCATTATTATTTTTTGATTTTTCTTCAACCCGTTTATTTCATTTAAATTTTCCTCAATAGATTTTCCGGTTACTGTTAAACAATCGCCGTCTAGCATATTATTATCTAACATAAATTTCATAACAGCAGGAATCCCACCTGCATTATGTAAGTCTTCCATCAAAAATTTCCCACTTGGCTTCAAATCAGCTAAATACGGAGTGTTATTTGAAATTCTTTGAAAATCATTAATTGTAAAATCAATATTAGCAGTTTTGCAAATAGCTAAGATATGTAAAACCGCATTCGTTGATCCACCTAACACGGTTATTAACTTTACAGCGTTTTCAACCGAACTTTTTGTTAAAATGTCTAAGGGCTTTATATCTTTTTCTATTAGATTTAGTATTGATTTTGAAATTATTTTTTTTTCTTCAACTTTATGTCTGCTTACAGCTGGATTTGAAGAATTAAATGGTAAAGACAAACCCATAGCTTCAATTGCTGATGCCATTGTGTTTGCAGTGTACATTCCTCCACAAGCTCCCGGTCCAGGACATGATTTACTAATTACATTATCATAGTCTTCATCACTAATTTTTCCTGAAACTTTTTCTCCCCAAGCTTCAAAAGCTGAAACTACATCTAATTTTTTTCCCTTATAACAGCCAGGAGCAATTGTACCGCCATAAACCAAAATTGAAGGTCTATTTAATCTAATCATCGCCATTAGAGCACCAGGCATATTTTTATCACATCCGACAACAGAAATTAATGCATCATAAGACATCCCTGAAACTACAGACTCAATTGAGTCAGCTATAATTTCTCGAGATGGAAGAGAAAATTTCATTCCATCAGTTCCCATAGATATACCATCACTTATTCCAATGGTATTAAATATTAAGGGCACTGCAAGTTTAGAATCAATTGTTTTTTTTATTTGCGTGGATAAGTCATTTAAATGCATATTACATGGATTACCCTCGTAGCCCGTACTAGCAATTCCTATGAAAGGTTTTTTAAAATCATCTTTTTTCAATCCAATAGCATGCAACATAGCTTGGGCAGCTGGCTGAGAACCGTGTGTTGTAATTACTTTACTATACTTATTTAGCTCCATTAATGAGTAAAAAAAAACTCCATATAAATGGAGTAAAAAGTAAATATAGTATTTATGTTCTTAATTATCTATTATTATCTAACAATATCTTATTATATTGAAAATAAATATATTTTTGATATCGAAATTGAAAAAACATTACATTTTACATAAGAAGCAAAAGGAGTTTTTTAATTCAAAAAAAACATACCCTATATCATTTAGAATCAATTCATTAAAAAGGTTAAAAGCAAATATCATTAAATATGAAAATGAAATTTTTAAAGCTTTAAAAGAAGATTTAGGTAAAAGTGAGGCCGAAACTTATTTTTCCGAGATCTCATTACTTTACAATGAAATAAATTTGGCACTAAAAAACATAAATAAATGGTCATCAAAAAAAAGAATTTCATCTTCATTAATTAATTTTTTATCATCGGATTATATATTGCCAGAACCATATGGAACAATTTTGAATATATCGCCATGGAATTATCCTTTTCAATTAGCGATTTCACCAATTATAGGAGCAGTATCAGCAGGAAATACTGTAATATTAAAACCTTCGGAATATTCTAAAAGCACTTCCAAGCTTTTAAAAAAAATTATCAATGAAAGTTTTGATAAAAGACATGTAGATGTTGTACTAGGAGGACCTGAAGTTGGTTCAGATCTTTTAGATTTAAATTGGGATTACATATTTTTTACTGGAAGTACCAAAATTGGAAAGATTGTAGCTAAAAAAGCTGCAAAAAACCTAACCCCAGTTACACTTGAACTTGGCGGAAAGAATCCTTGTGTAATTGATGAAAAAGTAAACTTAAAAGTTGCTGTAAAAAGAATAGTTTGGGGCAAGTTCTTAAATTGTGGTCAAACTTGTATTGCTCCTGATTTTATTTTGTGTCACAAAAATAATAAAGATAAATTTACAAGCTTATTAATTGATAGACTTAAAAAAATATATAATTCTGATGCCTATAATTCATCAAACTATTCTAAAATTATAAGCTCGAAACATGTTGAAAGATTAAAAGATTTAATGGATAACAGTAAAATAATTTATGGTGGAAATTTTAATGTTAAAACTAAGTTTTTTGAACCTACAATTGTTGAAATTGAAAATGATAAAAATAAACTTCTTGAGGAAGAAATTTTTGGACCTATTCTTCCAATCGTCGAATATAATAATGATGATGAATTATACAATATTTTAAATTTTTATAAAAACCCACTAGCTTTTTATGTGTTTACAAACAGAAAGAAATTTGGTGAAAAACTAATGCAAGATTTTTCTTTTGGAGGTGGTGCAATTAATGATACAATTGGACAAATTATAAATCACAAACTACCCTTTGGTGGAATTGGAGATTCAGGTCAGGGAAAATATCATGGAAAGGAATCTTTTAATACTTTTAGCCATTTTAAACCTTACATTGTTAAATCTAAATTCTTAGATCTAAATTTCAAATATAAGGTTAATCAAAAATCGCTTTCGTTTAGAATTATGAAAAAAATTTTTAGATATATATCAGTATGATTAAAGATTTTAATGAAGTAATAAAATCTAGGAGATCAGTAAGATTTTTTTTAGGTAAAAATATAAAAACTTCAATAGTGAAAGAATGCATTAAAAATGCAACTTTAGCACCAAATAGTAGTAATCTACAACTATGGGAATTTTATCATGTTATAAATGATGAAATAAAAATGAATATTTCTAAATCATGTTTTGATCAACCTGCTGCAAAAACAGCTAATCAATTTGTAGTAATTGTTACCAGAATAGATTTATGGAAAAATAGAAGAGATTTTAATTTAAATTATATAGTGAATAAATTTAAAGATTTGAAAGACAAAAAATCAATGAGAAAGAAAAAGAATGCAATTAATTATTACAAATTTTTAATTCCAACACTTTATGGAAACTTTTTGAAAATTACAGGATTTTTAAAATATTTGAATGTATCTATTTTAGGTTTATTTAGACCAATGTACAGACAAGTTACTTCATCAGATTTGAGAGTTGTTGTTCATAAAAGTGCTGCATTAGCTGCTCAAAACTTCATGCTAAGTATGAGATCTTCAGGCTATGACACTTGTCCAATGGAAGGTTTTGACTCTGTTAGAGTTAAAAAATTACTTAATCTTCCTGGGTCAGCAGAGATAAATATGATAATTGGATGTGGATTAAGATCTAAAAAAGGTATTTATTCAGAACAATTTAGAGTTCCTTTTGAGGAAGTTTATATTGAGAAGTAAAAGATTCTAAACCCTCATTTAACCACCTTTCATAACTCTCAGTATCCGTATACTGAATTGGTGAATTTAAAATCTTTAGATCAGGAGAAATTAAGACATAATATGGTTGAGAATTAATTTTAAAGTTTAGAGTTTGAAAAGCTGACCATTTTTCACCTACTGTCTCTAATATCTTTTTGTTACCATTCTTATCTCTTAAAGTTATTATGCCATCCCCTAATTTAGTTCTATCATCTACATATAATGATATTAAAATGAATCTATTGTTTATTAAATCATAAACTGAGGGATCTGACCATGTGTTCTCTTCTACCCTTCTGCAGTTTGCACAAGCCCATCCAGTAAAATCTAGTAAAATTGGTTTATTATATTTTTTACTTAATTCTAATCCCTTGTCAAAGCTTTTATAGCAATCTAATGATAGTGGACAATCATTTTTAACTTCATAGATTGAATAGAACTCGGGAGGTAATAAACCACTTAAAAAACTTAATTTAGTTTCAGAATTCTTATTAAGAGATTTAAACATAAAAAGACCAGACAATATAAAAAGTGTAGCAATTATAGATTTTAAACTAATAATTGATGAAAAACTTTTTCTTAGATCTTTTAAAAGAAATATTCCACACGCAATAAATATTATAACCCAAATTAAAACAAAAACTTCTCTTTTTAATATACCCCAACCTTGAACTAAATCTACATTTGATAAAAACTTGAAAGCTAAAGCTAACTCAATAAAACCTAAAACTACTTTTACAGTATTTGTCCATGAACCTGACTTTGGTAACCTAGTTAATACATTTGGAAAAAAAGCTAATAGAGTAAACGGTACTGAAAGAGCTATGCCAAAACCTAACATCCCATAAGTAAGATCAACAGACCCTCCATCACCTGAAATGCTTCCTACCAATAAAGTTCCAAGTATTGGTCCAGTACATGAAAAGGAAACTAATACAAGAGTTAAAGACATAAAAAAAGTAGATATTAATCCTTTTGAGGCGTTTGATTTAGAATCTGTACTATTAACCCACGAATTAGGTAAAGTAATTTCAAATAATCCAAAAAGTGAAAGAGCAAAAACTATAAATATTGTAAAAAACAAAAAATTTAAGACTGGACTTGTAGATATTTGATTAAGAATTTCAGGGTTAATATTTTCAAGAAAATAAAAAGGAATACTTAATGACAAATAAATCAAAATAATAAACAAACCATATGAAATTGAATAAAATTTTGCATTCTCTTTTTTTGAAGAAAAGAAAGAAACAGTAAGAGGAATCATTGGAAAAACACATGGTGTCAATAATGCTAAAAAACCCCCTATGAGTCCCAATAAAAGAATATTGAGTCTTCTTGAAAAACTATCATCACTAATTAATGAGATGTTGTTTACGATTAAATCTTTATTTCCAAAATCTTTTATTAAATCACTAGTTACAGAACCGTAATCAAAAGATTTTAAATAAATAAATGAATTAGATTTTAAATTAAATTCCAAGTCAACATCTCTGAAGATACAAACTCTATCATCGCAAACCTGATAAAAAAGTTTCTGATTAATAATTTCATTTGTAAAATCTTCTTTTAGTATCACATCTTGATAATAAGTTATATCATCAATAAAATAGGATTGATCCATATTGAATATTGGATCAAACTTGGTTATAGGTGTTGGTTCAACAACATTTCCATAAAAACTAAACGGAGATTTATCTTCTAATACAAACTCTGTAGGAAGAGCTCCACCTTCAGGAAGATTTTGTGCATATAACCTCCATCCTTCTTTGATTTCGCCTCTGGTAACTAATGTATACTCATTATTTCCATTGTCTATTACAGATGTTGACCAATTAATAGGGTTTTCCTGAGAATATATTAAATTGGCTAAAAAAAGTAAAACTAAATAGATACCCTTATACATTTACCACTTTTTACTAAATTTCTTCTATCTGCTCTTAATCCAACAATCCATAAAACTTCATCTTTATAATTTGACAAAATCCATTGATTTTTTTTGTCAAAAATCGACATTTTTTCATCTTTAAAAAATTTGCTAAGCTTTTTTTTACCAATCATTCCACTAGGATAGAAAAAATCTCCTTCTTTCCATCTTCTAAGCTTAAGTGGTTTATCAATAGTTTGAGAAATACAGATATGATTTCTTGTTGGTTTTGAAGCATTTTTTGAAAAAACTAGATCAATCTTTATTGGATAATCATTTGATCCATCTTGCAATAAAAATTCATCAATTATTTCAGAATAATTTTTATAAATAATGATATCATCCCTATTAGATAAGATAGTATGTGAATGAGATGTTATTGATTTTCCAGAATCAGATCTAAAAATTTTAAATAATTCCATTTTATCAAAAAAACCAAATCTTTGAAAATAATCGAGCTCAAATGATTCTAAATCAAAAGCTTTCCATAATTTTTTCTTTGACAATAATTGACCTGATTTATTTTCTTTGAAATATTTAGATAAGTCAAGATCAAAATATTTATTTTTTATATTAAGTTCAATTTTTGCAATTTCAAAAAGATCCCTGAAATTAGATCTGTATTGAGTATTGACTTTATATAATACTGGGATAATTAAATTTCTAATTTTATTTCTTTCGTATTTATTTTCCTTATTAGTTGAATCATCTCGCCAGGATAAATTGTGTTCAAGTGCATATTTTTTAATATCCTCTTTAGTGAAATTTATGAGCGGTCTTAAAAGACAATTATGTTTTTCTCTTATTCCTAAAAATGGATTATTCTTTTTACCTCTTAGCAGATTCAAAAAAACAGTTTCTATGTTATCATCAAAGTGGTGTCCGGTTAAAATATAATCGAATTTATTCTCATCTTTAAGTTTATACAAGTAATTGTATCTTATTTCTCTAGCTTTAGCTTGAATAGATTTATTGTAAGTTGACAAATCATGAGATATTGAATAAAAATTAATTTTTTTTTGATTAGCATAATTCTTTACAAAATTTTCATCAAAATCACTTTCTTGTATCCTTAACTTATAATTTACATGCGCAATTGAAAAATCTAAATTCAATTTTAATAAAAGATCACATAAAACCATACTATCTAAACCTCCACTAACTGAAACAAGTAATTTCTGTTTTAGGTTTTTAAACCTCTTCTTAAATCTATTTAGCATAATTCAAATATACTATTTCAATGAACTAATCATTGCTTCAGCCTTAAGTTTACACTCATCAAATTCTTTATTAGGATCAGAAGCAAATGTTATCGCACTTCCAACATTAATATTTAAATTACTTTTTTGAGAGTCATAAATTATTGATCTAATTACAACATTAAAATCAAAATCTATTTTTGGGCTAATATATCCAACTGCCCCACTATATATACCTCTTTGAGTTTTTTCAAATTTCTCAATTAATTCCATTGATCTAATTTTTGGTGCACCTGTCATACTCCCCATAGGAAATGTGCTTTCCAAAATTTTTGAAATCTTTGTTGAATTATTAATCTCAGCTTCGATTGTTGAAATTAATTGATGTACATTCTTGAAAGAATACAATGTTGAAAGTTCTTTAACTGTGACTGTGCCTTTTTTTGCAATTCTAGATAAATCATTTCTTACTAAGTCAACTATCATATGATTTTCCGAAAGTTCTTTAGAATTATTGTTTAAATAATTAATATTTTTTAAATCATTATTAATGTTCTTATCTCTTCTTACAGTTCCTTTAATTGGTTGAGTTTTTATTCTATTATTTTTCTTTTTAATAAATCTTTCAGGTGATGAGGACAATAAATGAAAAGATTTTAATTTAATGAAAGCACTCATAGGTGATTCGGTCAGGGAATTAAGAGAAATATATGATTTAACTGGATCTATAATTATGTCATTAGAATAATAATCTATACAAAAATTAAGTTCATAAATATCTCCAATTCTTATATGTTCTTTAATATTATTTATTGACTTCACATAATCACTTTTTTTAAATCTTAGTTCTAAATTATCTTTGACAGACTGATTCTTAAAAGAATATTTAAAATTTAGAATCTTATTTAACTCGTCATCAGGTTTTATTCCTAAAACATATTTTAAATCAACTGTATTTTCCTTGATAATTATAATGACCTGAGGTTGAAAAAAATAAAGATTTGGAAGATCATGACAAAGTAAATTTTGACTTTTTAAAGTTTCAATTTCATTTTTTAAATCATAAGAGAAAAAACCAAATAACCAATCTTTACATTGGGAAACATAGTCATCTAATTTTTTAAGAGAATTTTTTTTTGATGACAAAAAAGAATGCACTCCATATGCAAAAATTAAATCATAATCAGTACTTGAATAATTTGAGTTTAGAATAATAGAGTTTTCAAAATGAGTGGAAATATGAATGATTTTTCTTTTAAAAACCTCAATGTCATCAACTGTAAAAACTTTATTTAATCTTTCCAATAATTAAAAATAATTATAAAAAATATTTTGTTTAATATTTTTTTTTGATATTTGCATTGTGATATCAGTAAATTTTACAACACAACGTTATCCCAGTAAGGTACGTCGCTAATTGATGTACATCCACATGTCTGTTTGATATTATATTCACAAATTAATTAAAAACTCTTAAAATTGAAAATTGAAATAGCTTCCTTGAAGCACATAAAATATTGTAAAATCATTTCTGATACCATTTCGGATTCAGCAAAAGTAAGAGGAACTGGCATTGCTTTAAGAACACCCGAATATATTGAAACAAAAATTAGGAACAACAATGCAATTATAGCAATTGATGGTAAAAAATTTGCAGGTTTTTGTTACATTGAAATATGGGGTCATGGTAAATATGTCGCTCATTCTGGACTCATTGTTTCGCCTGAATACAGAGGAATAGGTCTCGCAAAAAAAATAAAGAAAAAAACTTTCAATTATTCAAAAGAAAAATATCCTCATACAAAAATATTTGGAATTACTACAGGCTTAGCCGTAATGAAAATTAATTATAGCTTAGGATATGAACCTGTAACTTTTTCTGAGTTGACAGATGATAAAGAATTCTGGAAAGGTTGTCAGACATGTAAGAATTATGATATTCTTCAACGAACAAAAAGAAAAATGTGCCTATGCACAGGAATGTTATATAACCCAAAAAAAATTAAATGAAAAAAATTACTCTTGCTTATAGTGGTGGTCTAGACACATCTTATTGTTTAAAAAAATTATCCAATGATGGCTACATTGTAGACGCTGTAAGTGTCAATACTGGCGGCTTTACAGCCAGTGAATTAAAACAAATTGAAGAAAATGCATATGAACTAGGAGCAAATAAATATAAATCTATTGAAGCAGTTAATTTGTTTTATGAAAAAATTATTAAGTACTTAATTTATGGAAACGTGCTGAGAAATAATACTTATCCTCTTTCCGTTAGTTCAGAAAGAATAATTCAAGCAATTGAAATAGTTAAATATGCCAAGGATAATAAATCTAATTTCATAGCTCATGGAAGTACTGGAGCTGGAAATGATCAAATTAGATTTGATATGATTTTCCAAATATTAGCACCCGAAATAAAAATATTAACACCAATCAGAGATAACAATCTTTCAAGAGAAGATGAGTTAGAATATCTCAAACAAAATAATATTGATTTAAAGTGGAATAAAGCAAAATACTCCGTAAATAAAGGTTTGTGGGGAACTAGTGTTGGCGGATATGAAACATTAACGTCAAACACAAAACTTCCAGAAAACGCATATCCAAGTTCATTAGAAAAAACTAGTCCAAAAAAACTTACAATAAATTTTAAAAAGGGAGAAATACACGGTGTTAATGATAAAAAAATGGATAAAATCGAAGCAATTGAATATGTTTCCAAAATATGTGATTCTTATTGTGTAGGACGAGATATTCATGTAGGTGATACAATTATTGGAATTAAAGGGAGAGTTGGTTTTCAAGCAGGTGGACCTATGCTGATAATTAAAGCACACCATCTTTTAGAAAAACATACGCTTACAAAATGGCAATTATTCCAAAAGGATCAAATTTCTGATTTTTATGGAATGCTGCTGCATGAAGGGCAATATTTAGATCCAGTAATGAGAGATGTTGAATCATTTTTAAGTTCAAGTCAATCAAAGGTAAGTGGAAGTGTAATTGTTACTTTACACCCATACAGATTTGAATTAGAAGGAATAGTTTCTGAAAATGATCTAATGAATACGAAATTTGGTTTATATGGGGAAAAAAATAAACTTTGGAATGCAGAAGATGCTAAAGGATTTATAAAAATACTTTCAAATCAAAATAAAATTTATCAAAATGTCAATGAAAACAAAAAAAATTAGAGTCGGGATTGTTGGCGCATCAGGTTACACAGGAAGTGAGTTGATTAGACTTCTTTTAAATCATCCTAACGTTAATATTTCATTTGCATTAAGCAAAACTAATAACCAGAAGAAAATTACTGACTTATATAATGATTTGATTGATGAAACCGATTTAAGTTTTATTGATAAATTTAATAATGATGTTGATGTAATTTTTTTATGTTCTGGACATAACAAGTCCATTGAATTTATTAATAACAATCAAATAAAAAGCACAACAAAAATAATTGACTTAAGTCAGGATTTTAGAAATAATAATTTTCATGAAAAATCAAATAGAAAATTTATTTATGGACTTCCTGAAATTAATAAAAAAATTATAAGCAAAAGTAAAAATGTTGCAAATCCAGGTTGCTTTGCAACAGCAATTTTATTAGGATTAATTCCTAGTGTAAAATTTAATTTTCCTGAAGATGATATTCACATAAATGCAATTACAGGAAGTACTGGTGCTGGAATCATTCCAAAAGAAAGCACACACTTTAGTTGGAGAAACAATAATATTACTTGGTATAAACCTTTTGAACATCAGCATCTAGAAGAAATTAATAATACGTTAAAAGGTGTTAATGAAAAAAAACATAATTTAAATCTTATAACATACAGAGGGCCATTTTCAAGAGGAATTTATTGTACAAGTTATTTTAAATCATCTAAAACAATTGAAGAGATAATAGAAAGCTATAAAAAGTTTTATTTAAAAGCTTCATTTGTTAAAATATCAAAAAATGAGATTGATCTTAAGAATGTTGTTAATTCAAATAAATGCTTAATTAATTTGAAAAAAATCAATGACAAAATACTTGTAACTTCAGTCATTGATAATTTAATTAAAGGAGCATCTGGACAAGCAATTCAAAACATGAACATTATGTTTGGCATAGAAGATTTAGTAGGAATTAATTTAAAATCAATTATTTATTAAAATGAAAATAGGAATTATTGGAGCTGGTAATCTAGGATTAAGTATTGCTCAAGGTTTATTGATTAGTGATAAAATAACAACCTTATATCTAACTAAAAATAAAACATCATCTATTAAGGAATATAACGAAATAGAAAACGTAGTAGTATCTAGTAATAATGTACAAGCAGTTGAAAATTCTGATATTATAATAATTTCAGTGCAGCCGAATATTGCATTAAACATATTTGATGAGATAAAAGATTATATAAGTGAAAATCATATTATTATATCAACAATTACAGGATTAAAAATTTCTTCAATTGAAAGAGCATTAGGAAATGATAAAAAAATTATAAGATCAATGCCTAACACAGCTGTTTCAGTTAGAAAATCATTAACGTGTATTTGCTCAAATGAAACTGGGAAAGATTATCTTGATCTATGCGTTTCAATCTTTGATAGTATTGGTAAAACAATTATAATTAATGAATCAAAAATGCAATCTGCAACTGTAATGTGCGCAAGTGGTATAGCATTTTGGATGAGAATTATAAGAGCTATGGCACAGGGCGGTGTAGAACTAGGTTTTGAAGCAAAAGACTCATTAGAAATATCCTTTAGAACTGCAGAAGGAGCAATAAATCTCCTTAAAACTAATAAATCTCATCCTGAGGAAGAGATTGACAAGGTTACAACCCCAAGTGGATGTACAATAAAAGGGATAATAGAAATGGAAAATAAAGGATTAAGCTCTGCGATTATTCATGGTTTAATATCATCTCATGAAAAAATTAATAAAATAAAATGAAAAATTTTATAAATATTAATGACATTAAAAATTATCAAAAACTAGTTGATGATGCATTGATTTTGAAAAAAAACAAATTAAAATTTAATAAAACAAATATAGACATCACTCTCGGACTAATTTTTTTCAATCCAAGTTTAAGAACTAGGATGAGTACATATAAAGCTGCTAAAAACTTAGGTATTAATGTTATTCAAATCAATCTTAATAATGATGGTTGGAAATTAGAGTTCGAAGAAGGTTCAATTATGAATTTAAACAAATCGGAACATGTTAAAGATGCTGCAGGTGTGATAAGTCAATATTGTGATATTGTTGGAATAAGATGTTTTCCAGAACTCAAAAACAGAAAGTATGATGAGAAAGAATTAATTGTTGAATCTTTTAGAAAATATTCAAAAATTCCAGTAATTAATTTAGAAAGCTCATGTAGTCATCCGCTCCAAGCATTAGCTGACGCAATTACAATTAAAGAAAATATTTTATTAAAAAAACCAAAAATTGTATTGTCATGGGCTCCACATGTTAAGCCACTTCCACATGCTGTAGCTAACTCATTTGTTAAAATGGCATTAAGATTAAACTATGATATTACAGTAACTAATCCAAAAGGTTATAATTTGAGTCAATCTGTAACAAAAAACATAAAAATAATTCATGACCAAGAAAAAGCATTTACAAATGCTGATTTAATTTATGCGAAAAACTGGTGTTGTTATGATAATTATGGAAAGGTTATGGAAACTGAAAGCAATTGGATAATAAACAAAGAAAAAATGGAACTAACAAACCATGCTAAATTTATGCATTGTCTTCCAGTTCGAAGAAACGTAGTTGTTGCTGACGAAATTTTAGATAGTAGTAATTCTTTAATTTTAAATCAAGCCGAGAATAGAATATTTAGCGCTCAAATAGTACTAAAAAAAATTATTGATGAAATCTGAGTTGAAAATCATTAAAATAGGTGGAAAAATTATTTCTGATAATAAAATACTTCAAAAATATATCAATAAAATAAAAAATATTAATGAAAATATTATTTTAATTCATGGTGGTGGAAATATTGCTAATCAATATTTTTCAAAACATAATTTACCAATCAAAATGTTTAATGGAAGAAGAATAACTGATAAAAAATCTCTTGATGTTCTAGTAATGTTGTATGCAGGAATAATTAATAAAAATCTGGTTTCAAAATTAAATAATTCAAATAATAATTTTATAGGATTATCAGGGGCTGATTCAAAAGTAATAATAAGTGATAAAAGAAAAGTTGAAAATATTGACTATGGGTATGTAGGTGATATTAAAAGGATAGACAGTGAATTCATAAAAAAATTGATTAAAAGCAAAACCTACCCAGTTTTTTGTCCTATTACATATGACAATAAAGGTTATTTATTAAATACCAATGCTGATACAATTGCTACAAAAATATCAATTGAAATGACTAAATACTTTGATGTATACTTATATTATTGTTTTGATAAAAAAGGAGTGATTATTGACAACAAAGTTTGTAATAGATTAAACGAAAATGACTACATAAAATATTTAAAAACAAATCAAATCAAGGATGGGATGATTCCAAAACTTGAAAATTCATTTCACTCAATTAGAAATGGAGTAAAAAAGGTATTCATAGGAGATATTGATATATTTGAAAAATCAAATAATAACACTGAAATATGTTTGATATAAATAAATTACAAAGTGATGCAATTGATTTGCTTAAAAAATTAATAAGTATTAAATCATTTTCTTTTGAAGAGGATAAAACTGCTGATGAAATCGAAAATTTTCTAAGCAGTAGAAAAATCAAATGCGAGAGAAAAGCAAATAATATAATTTCATACAATAAATTTTTTGATAAAAACAAAAAAACTATACTTCTAAATTCACATCATGATACTGTTGAGCCAAATTCTGCATATACACTAGACCCATACAATCCAATAGTTTCTGAAGGAAAATTGTATGGCTTAGGAAGTAATGATGCTGGTGGGGCACTGGTTTGTTTAATCTCAACATTTGTTTATTTTTATGAGAAAAAAAACCTGAATTATAATTTTATTCTACTCGCATCAGCAGAGGAAGAAAGATCTGGACCTAATGGAATAAAAAGTGTCATACCTACTCTACCTAAAATTGATCTTGCTATTGTTGGTGAGCCAACATTAATGGATATCGCCATAGCTGAAAAAGGACTAATAGTATTTGATTTAATCATAAAAGGAACCTCAAGTCATGCTGCACACCCAAATAAAAACAACCCAATTTACAAGGCAGCGAAAGTAATTGATATAATTTCTAACATAAAATTTGAAAAAAAATCAGATCTGTTAGGCAATGTAAAGTTAACAGTAACTCAGATTAATGCTGGAATTCAGCATAATGTTGTTCCCAGCGATGTTAATCTCGTATTAGATGTTAGAGTAAACGATAAATACTCCAATAAGGAAATATTTAATGAATTAAAAAAAGTATTAGATTGTCAAATTATTCCTAGAAATCTAGAGCTAAACTCATCTTCAATTTCAAATGATCATAGAATTATCCATTGTTCCAAAAAACTCAAATTTAAAACATATGGGTCACCAACTCTTTCGGATCAAGCTAAAATAAATTGTGACTCAATAAAATTAGGTCCTGGTGATTCTTTAAGATCTCATACTGCAGATGAATTTATTTTTATAGATGAAATAAACAATGGTATAAAAAAATACATTAAACTTTTAGAAGAATACTCATTATGAAGCTTTGGAGTAAAAACGACGAATTAGATAAAATAATAGAAAAATTTACTGTTGGGAAAGATAGATTTTATGATATGTTCCTTGCAAAGTATGATGTAATTGCAAGCATAGCACATGCGAAAATGCTAAAAAAAATAAATTTGATTAGTTCTGCAGAGAAGAATTTACTTGTAAATGAGCTAAATAAAATAAACAAACTAATTCATGAGGATAAATTTATAATTGATAAAAAATTTGAAGACATTCACTCTAAAATAGAAAGCTATTTAACTGAAAATTTAGGTGATTTAGGGAAAAAAATTCATACTGGTAGATCAAGAAATGATCAAGTTTTAGTATCTATTCAGTTATTATTAAAGGATGAAATTTTAAATATTAAATCGGAAATTAATAAACTTTTCAAATCATTAATTAAACTATCAAAAAAAAATAAAAATTATCTACTTCCTGGATATACGCATTTACAAACAGCGATGCCATCATCTTTTGGTTTATGGTTTTCTTCATATGCAGAAAGTTTGATTGATGATATATTATTTTTGAATACTGCCTATAAAATTAATGACCAAAATCCTTTGGGAAGTGCTGCTGGTTACGGCTCCTCTTTTGAAATTGATAGAGAATTTACTACTAAAAAATTAGGTTTTAAAGAATTGAAATACAATGTGCTTGCCTCTCAAATGAACAGAGGAAAAATTGAAAAAAGTTTAAGTATCGCTTTAAGTTCAATTGCTACTACTCTTTCAACATTTTGTTCTGATATTTGTTTTTATATGACGCAAGAATTAAATTTTATATCATTTCCTAATGAAATGACAACTGGCTCAAGCATCATGCCTCATAAAAAAAATCCAGATGTTTTTGAACTAATTAGAGCAAAATGTAATTCGATTAAAGCTTTGCCAAATGAATTGATTTTGATGTCAAATAACTTAACAAGTGGATACCACAGAGATTATCAAATTTTTAAAGGGAAGATCATTGATGCAATATTAGATACAATTGAATGCATACAAGTTTTTAACTATTCTATTAATAAAATTAAAGTGAGAAAAAATATTTTAGATGATGATAAGTACAAGTTTATTTTTTCAGTTGAAAACCTCAACGAATTAGTTAAAAATGGAAAGACTTTCAGAGATTCTTATAACCAAATTTCAAATGAAATAAAAAACAGTTCTTTTAAACCAAATAAGACCATAAAGCATACTTTAATTGGGGGAATACACAATTTGTGTTTAGATCAAATTGAGTTAAAAATGAAAAAAAATTTTAAATAATATTATGAGAAAAATAATAGCAATAATAATTTCCATCATAATTTATTCTTGTGAAATAAAAGAATCTAGTCCAAATTTTATAATTTTTATCGCTGATGATGTTAGCTGGGATGATTTAGCATGTTATGGGAATATTGATGTCAAAACACCTAATATTGATAATCTTGCCAAGAATGGAATAATTTTTAAAAACACTTATCTCACAACAAGTTCATGCAGTCCTAGTAGAAATTCTATTTTAACTGGAAGATACCCTCACAATACTGGTGCTGCTGAACTTCATACAGAACCCCCAATTGAAATGATTTCAATTCCGGAAATTTTAAAAACAAAAGGATACTATTCATTATTAGCTGGTAAGTTTCATATGGGAGAGTATGCAAGAAAAGGTTTTGATGAAATTCATGATAATAGAAAAATAAATGGTGACGGAGGCGAAAAATATTGGACAAAAGCAATTAAAAAAAGACCAAAAAATAAACCATTTTTTATGTGGTTTTCTTCATATGATGCACATAGGGTTTGGGGAGAGAATCAGTTTTCTGGAACTCATGATCCTAATACAATTAAAGTTCCTAAATATTTAGTAGACAATGAATTAACAAGAGTCGATCTCAGTAAATACTATGATGAGATTTCAAGATTTGATTTTTATATCGGAGAAGTGGTAAAGGAACTTAAAGAGCAAAATGTTTTAGAAAACACAATGATTATTGTTATGGCAGACAACGGAAGACCTTTTCCTCACAGTAAAACAAGACTAAATGATCAGGGTGTTAAAACACCATTCATCATTAACTATCCAAAACTGAATAAAGTAAATAAAACAAGCGTTAGTCTAATAAGTTCAATTGATATAGCACCAACGATTATTGAACTTGCCAAAATAAATAAAATTGATAATTTCCAAGGTGAAAGTTTTTTAGATATAATAAAAAAACCAGAAAATCCATTCAGGAATTATATTTTTTCAGAGCATAATTGGCATGATTATGAATCACATCAAAGAATGGTTAGAAATAAAAATTATTTGTATATAAAAAATTCGAGACCTTCATCCCCTCAAGAAGGACCTCTTGATGCAATAAATAGCACGACCTACCTTGATCTAAAAAATGGTAAAAAAAACAACACACTTTCTGATTTACAAGCTGAAATATTTTTAAAGCCAAGACCTTCTGAAGAGTTCTATGATTTAAATAAAGACCCCTATCAATATAATAATTTAATAATTTCTGAACCTGGAATTTATAAATCAGAAAAATACAATGAATTAAAAATAATTTTGGACAAGTGGATTAAAGAAACGGGCGACAATTTGCCAATCAATTTAACTAAGGATTGGTATCAAAGAGAACAAGAGCCTTATAATGAGTCATCTTTACTAAAAACTGAGCATCATGGAATTAGAGGAGAAATGCCAGGAAAATTAACTAATGCCGTTAATAACAATAATAAGGGGCCATTTTAAATATGTAAAGGTCTATTTTCAAGAGCAGATAATGCTGCTTCTTTCATGGCCTCAGAGTATGTTGGATGTGGATGGCTCATCATTGAAATGTCCTCACATGAAGCTCTAAACTCCATTGCTGTTACGCCCTCAATAATTAAATCAGCTGCTCTTGCACCAATAATATGAACTCCAAGAATTTCATCAGATTTTTTATCAGCAATAATTTTTACAAAACCGTCTAAGTCACTACTAGCCCGAGATCTTCCTAGTGCTCTCATAGGGAATTTACCTACTTTAATATCAGTATTTTCTTTAATTAACTCTTTTTCTGTCTTTCCAACCGATGCAACTTCAGGCCATGTATATATAACATTAGGAATTAAATTGTAATCAATATGTGTTTTTTGATTTTTTAAAATTTCTGCAACTGCAATACCTTCTTCTTCAGCTTTATGAGCAAGCATGGGTCCACTAATTACATCGCCAATAGCATATATGTTTTTATTTGAGGATTGAAATTTGTTATCAACTTTTATTTTTCCTTTACTGTCTAATTCAACATTAACTGTATCAAGATTTAAACCCTCTGTGTAAGCCTTTCTTCCAACTGAAACTAAACAAAAATCACAATTATAATCCTTTATATCTCCATTTAAATCCCTTGCTTTCACACTAACATGTTCGCCTTGATTTACTGCCTCAAAAACTTCGTGAGATAAATAAAAATTAATTTTTTCCTTTTTTAATACTTTTAATAATTCTCTAGAGATATCATCATCCATAAATGGAGTAATTCTGTCTGAATATTCAATAACTGAAACATCAGACCCTAACCTTCTATAAACTTGTCCAAGTTCTAAACCTATGACACCACCTCCTATTATAACTAAATGTTTTGGAATTTGATGAAGTGATAAAGCTTCAGTGGATGTTATAATTCTCTTTTTATCGATATTTATAAATGGTAATGAAATTGGTTTTGATCCTGTTGCAATTATACATTTGTCGAAAATAACTGGCTCATCAATTCCATCAATTAAAATTGTTGAAGAATTAGAAAAGGATGCTGAACCATTAAAAACTTTAATTTTATTTTTATTCATTAAAAAATCAATTCCCTTAACAGTTTGATTCACAACATTGTTTTTTCTTTCAATCATTTTATGAAAATCGAGTTTAATTTCTCCATTAATTTCAATACCATGAGTTGAGGCATTTTTTAAAATGTCATGATAATGATGTGATGAATCTAATAAAGATTTAGAAGGAATGCATCCAACATTTAGACATGTGCCGCCTAATGAATTATATTTTTCAATTATTGCCGTATTAAATCCAAGTTGAGAAAGCCTTATTGCACAGACATATCCTCCAGGACCTGATCCAATAACAACTACATCAAATTTGTTTTGTGACATTGATATACAAAAATACAAATACCTTATAATTAAAATTGATTTTAATAGTTTATTTTAAGATGCATAAAGTTGAATTTTGAATATATTAGCAATATCGTTTAGGATAGAATAAAATGAGTATTGAAAATAAAAAACTGATTTCCTTATTTGATTCAATTATTCCTGTAGTTGCACTAGTAACATTACTCTATATAAATGTTAGCATATACGGAGATTCCTCACTGAATGGTTCTAATCAGTTCATTTTAATAATAGGTTCTTCAATTGCATTTTTTTTTGGAATTAAAAATAAAGTAAAAGCAGAAACTATTTTTAATACTATTTCAAATAATTTAAAATCAATAAGCACTCCTATAATTATTCTTTTACTTGTTGGTGGTTTATCTGGTTCATGGATGATTAGTGGTATTATTCCTTCAATGATTTACTATGGTCTTAAATTAATTAATGTTAGTTTCTTTTTGCCAACTTGTGTGATTATTAGTGCTATTGTTGCTATTTCAACTGGAAGTAGTTGGTCTACCACTGCAACAATTGGCATAGGTTTGATTGGTATAGGAAAGGTTTTAGGATTTGATTTAGGGTTAGTTGCAGGAGCTATAATTTCAGGGGCCTATTTTGGTGATAAAATGTCTCCACTCAGTGATACTACAAATTTAGCGGCTGCAGTCACAGAATCTAATCTTTTTGAGCACATAAAATATATGACAATAACAACCTTTCCAACAATAATTATTACTATAATTTTTTTTGCATCATACAATATTTTTAATATGCCAAGTGAAAGTATTGAGAATCTTAATTATGTTGAATCGATAAAAGATTATTTTTTTATATCACCAATTTTATTTTTTGTGCCAATTGTTGTTATAGTTTTAATAATTAAAAAAATTAGCCCAGTAATTTCTTTATTTATTGGAATTATAACTGGAGCTTTTTTAATCTTAGTTTTTCAAAGTAATTTAATATCAAGCTTTACATCTGAAAATGGATTAAGTACATATGAATTTATAATCAATTCTATTGTGAGTGAAACAAAAGTTGAAACAGGAAAGAGTTCTTTAGATGATTTATTTTATACAGGTGGTATGAAGGGAATGTTAAATACAATATGGCTTGTAATTTGTGCAATGATTTTTGGTGGTGTTATGGAAGCGATAGGAGCACTTAAACGTATTTCTTATTTTTTACTAGAAAAAACAAAATCAATATTTGGTTTATTTTCAAGTACTGTCATAAGTTGTTTGACAGTTAATATTTCTGCTTCTGATCAGTATTTAGCAATTGTTGTTCCTGGAAAAATGTTTTCTAAAGCTTACAGGGACAGAAGTTTATCATCCTTAAACTTGAGTAGAACAATTGAGGATTCAGGTACAGTTACATCTGTTTTAATTCCATGGAATACTTGCGGTGCTTATCAAGCAAGTGTTTTGAATGTTAATGTTCTTGATTATTTTATATTCGCTATTTTTAACTGGCTTAGTCCTATAACAACTTTAATAATTGCACTTATTAAATATAAAATCAAAAAAATATAATGAATAATTTCAAAATAATTT
>CACDPE010000011.1 GCA_902554655.1 uncultured Bacteroidota bacterium | reverse complement strand
TTGGTTGGTAGACAGTTAGCTTGGAGTCCTTCCACAAAGAAAAATGGAATAATTGGAGAGGTAGTTGTGGTCCCTGAGGTTGAAAATAAAGATGATTTTGAGAGATGGTTGGAGACAGTAAAAGGCAAATTTGTGTTAGTAAGCCAGTATCAACCTACGGGAAGACCTGATTCTAATTGGGAGGAATATGCACTTCCTGAATCTTTTGAAAAAATGAAAAATGAGAGGAGAGAAATAAGTAGAAAATGGTACTCTAATATAAGTTCTACTGGTTATGGCTACCGTGATATAAGCAGCGCATTTGAAAAAGCTGGTGCAATTGGATTGATATCAAGTTATTGGTCTAGAGTTCCTGGATCTAATAAAGTATTTAATGCACGAACCGAAAAAATCCCAAATATTGATGTTAATCTTGAAGATTATGGTACATTATACAGACTTGCAATGAATGAGAAAAAACCAGTAGTAAAAGTAATAGCTACATCTACTGAATTAGGTGATGTACCAACTTTTAATACTATAGCTCAGATTAAAGGGGTTGAAAAACCCAATGAATATGTTATTCTCTCTGCACATTTTGATTCATGGGATGGCGGACAAGGAACTACCGATAATGGTACTGGGACACTTGTAATGTTAGAGGCAATGAGAATTTTAAAGAAAATTTATCCAAACCCTAAAAGAACAATTTTAGTTGGTCACTGGGGAAGTGAAGAACAAGGGCTTAATGGATCTAGAGCTTTTGTTGAAGACTATCCAGAAATTATTAAAAATACTCAATCAGTTTTTAATCAAGATAATGGAACGGGTAGAGTTGTCAAATTAAGTGGTCAAGGATTTTTATATTCACATGAATTTATTTCAAAATGGCTTTATAAAGTTCCCAGAAATATTTCTAAAAATATAGAAACTGATTTTCCAGGGCTACCCAGTAGTGGTGGTTCGGATTATGCTTCATTTGTTTCTGCTGGGATTCCAGCATTCTCACTAAGTTCACTTAGTTGGGATTATAGCTCATTTACTTGGCATACAACACTTGATACTTATGATAAAATTGTTTTTGATGATGTTAGAAGTAATGTAATTTTAACAGCAATTTTGGCTTATGCTGCAAGTGAGGAAAGCGAACTTGTTTCGCGTGAAAAAAGAGTTATGCCTATTAATCCTAGGACAGGGAGAAAAATGGATTGGCCATCTGTTAGAAAACCAAATCGTGATGGTACCAGCATTAAATAGTTAGGCCAAATAATAAGTTATTAATCTAAATAGAAAGTAAAAAAATACTACAGAATAGATAATTACTCTATTTTCTTTAAACCATTCGAACATATTAATAATTTAATCTTTGCTCTAATTTATAAATAATCTTTTTATGATGATCAAAATGGAATTTAAAAAAATTCAAAGTCATATAAATGTCCATTCTTCCAATAAGACCATGATTAAATATTCCTTTACTAAGAATATTCTCATCTAGGCTATTTAATAATCCATTTAAAGAGTTTCTAGATTTTTTCCAACTTTTTTTAAGTTCAGTTAATTTAATTGTTTTTGGAAAATTTTCAGTGACTGATGCAGGTCCTTTATATGTAAATCCAATTTTTAAACTAAGCTCTAAAAAAAATGCTATAATCCTCGAAATTATTTTTACATTAACTAATGTTTCTGGGTATTGAGTTTTAATTCTAATATATTTTTCTATTCCCATTTCAGCTAAGATTAAATGATATATGTTGTGATTGATGGACCATTTGTTTTTAATTATTATTCTGTTCAGTTCATCATCAGAATATTTAGATAAACGATCAAATAGCTTTTCAATTTTGTTGTTTAGAACTTGAATTTCTAAGTTGATTTTAGTCATAGCTTGTTTGCATAATCAATTAATACATTTTCAATAATTCGATGATCTCCGTCATATTCGACCAGGCTATAATTTAATCCATAATCATCGATTAAATCTCTAAATTTTTCTCTGTATTCAAGTGGAATTAGAGTATCTTTTTTTCCAATAATGATTGATATTTTCATTGTATTCAAGCGATTCCTATACTTTTCTGTCAGACACTCTTTGGGAATATCAGATCCCCAAAAACATATTGAATTAATATTAAATTTTTCATTTAATGCCCATCTGCAGGCAGTCGAACCACCTTGTGAAAATCCTAAAATATTAAGATTGATTTGTTCATGTCCAATTTGACTAATAAGTTTATTATAAAGTTGGTTTAGAAAGTTTGAGTTATCAATAATATCATCATCTTTATCAACCTTTGTTATCCAACTGGCACCAACTCTCTCATATTTATTATTTAGGTAGAATCTACTTGTTGCTTCAGGAGCAATTATAATTGTTTCATTATCAACTAAAGATTCAAATTTCTTAATAAAAAACTCACCTAACATTCCATAACCGTGAAAAACAAACCAAATATTTTTTGTTTTGTTTGAAATAGATCCTGCTTGAAAATATCTTGCTGTTTTAGAGACAGAAATTTTTTTTTTCTCCATTTATAATTTTAAATATATCAAAAGAAATAGAAATTGTAATTTTGAATATAAATTATTTAATATGATAACTGTAGAAGAGGTAAATAAAGTACAAGAATCATGGGGATCAGGTATTGTTAAAATTGGACAGTTAAAGAGTTCTTTCAAAGAGTGTAGAATGTATGCTCTAGACTTTATTAAAAAAATGTACAATTTTGATAAGGGTTCAGTTCAATTCAAACCAACTAAGGCAGCAGATTCACAATTCAGAAATGATTTAAAAGGTGCACTTTCTTATTTTGTCGCAGATGATTCAGACTATAATGAAGATGGAGGTTTTGCCTTAAACCCGTGGACTAAAGTTGAGTTTCAAAATAATTCAATTAACATCTATGATGATATAGCTATTGCCATGGGGAATTATTTTTTTACTGATTTAACTGGTGGTAAAACTAAAGTAGAATATTCTTTTGCCTATAAAAAAAATGATTTAGGAGAGCTTAAAATTATATTACATCACTCTTCTCTTCCGTATACAAAATGAAAAAAACAAGTATTTGTATATGTCTATTAATCTTATCATTTTCAAATGCTCAAAATACAATTACAACTACTGGATCTGATTTTTCTGGTAATAATTTCAGCGTCAGCTATACAGTTGACAATTAAAAGTTAATACAATTGATAATGTAAATTCGTCCCCATTAATTTTAGATTTTTTACAAGGGGTACAATATGGTTTTGATGTTTATGATTGTAGAGATTATAATTCAATAAGCTTTAGTGTATATCCAAATCCGACCAGTTCTTTTGTAAATATTTCATTTGAAAAACTTAAAAAAGAACTTGAATTATTAAAACAGAGTAAATAATGAAAAACCTTAGAACTCTTTTTCTAGGCAATACGTCAATCAGCTTTTAATAAAAAATTACCATTTAAATAGAAAATTAGGATCAGGTGAATATTCTCCAACTTTTGGGAGAAGTTTCTTTGAAATATACCCCCACTCTGAATATCCTTCATTCATGGCTTTTTGAGTTATAATCTGTAAATGTAGATGACAAAACCATCCACCGCTATCACTTTCTTTTCCTATTTTACCTAGCTCTTGTCCTGCTACTAATTCTTGTCCTAATTGTACTTTGTGAGGAGTTTTAAGATGCCCATATAATGAATAAAATGTTTGATTATTAATTTGATGCTTCAGTACTAAATAACCACCATAATTACCTTTTTGAGTTTCCTTGCCAAGTTTGTGAACGTAACCATCCAAAGGACAAAATACTGCTGAGTTATAGGGAACTATAATATCTAATCCAAGATGATAGATTCTTTTTTCATTAATTATGTTAATGGATCCTCTTAGGATATTTTTTCTTTCCTCTAGATATTTTCCAATCCCCCATTTTTTTCCTGAATGTTTTAATTCATTAAAAATATCTTCGTTGAATACCTTAAAATCATTTAAATTATATTCAAGAGTTTTAGGGTTTTTTGATGAAAAATCAAAAACATATGGTTGCCCTTTCAGCAAGTCACCAAAAAGTGGATAAATATCACTTTCTTTTAATAGAGATTTAAAATTCATTTTAAAAAAAAAGCTCATATTTCTATGAGCTTTTAGTCTTTAATAAATAATATTATTCTTGTGGTAAAGCTGCTTTAGTTTGATACCAGTTATGTAGTTTACCATCTGCAATATGATACCATTCAATGTAAACACCATTTGGAGAAGTAAATTGTGCATTTACCCATTGACCGGCTTGGTTCCAAGCTTCAGGGTCATCGGATCCAGCTGGATATGCAGCAAAGGCATAATCTGTATTCCATCCCCATTCTCCACCGTCAGCTATAGTTTCTTGGTATTCTTTTTCAATGAAGTCTACAAATTCTTGACCTGTTGAAACTTTAGTGCCATCTTCAAATGTAAAGTTTCCTCCATCATTAATCAAAGATTTTAGAGTTTCATAATCTCTTGCAGCCCAAGCTGAATCAATAGCATTAAAAACATCAACAGTTTCTTGGGAACCAATAAAAACAGATTGCCCTTCAAATGGACCAAACCCATTACTTTCTTTTTCACACTCACAAGGAGCAGTTTGACATGCTGAGATTAAAAATAATCCCAAAATTGTATATAATAATTTTTTCATAATAATTTTTTTTCAAATTTAATAAACCCTAAACCTTAATAAAAACTTTTCTTTTATAAAGCTGATAAATTAGTAAATAAATGATAAGAGTATAAAAAATTGCCCAGTCAAGAGATACAAACTTTGCAGGTAGTCCAATGCTTATTCCAGTATCCATCCAGAACTTTTGAAATCCAACACCATTGATAATAGGAAACTGAAATAGTCTCCAAACAATACCATGAAGAACATATGCGGTTATTGCATTTGATCCGAAAACAATACCAAATTTTATATTTTTTGTATACTTTTTTTCGTCTATAATCCACATTGATATTGCTAAAATAATCATTGCAAGCCCAGAGCTGTATAATACATAAGAACTAGTCCAAATATGTTTATTTATTGGAAATATATAATCCCAAAAAGACCCAATGACTAAAATAATTGCTCCCCAACTGAAAAGCTTAATTATTTTATCTTTTAAAGAATTAGATTGGTCTAAAATTATTCTACCAGAAAGCATTCCACTAATCCCTGTTACTATTGCTGGTAATGTACTATAAAACCCTTCGGGATCCCAAGTCTCTTGGTATAATCTGCCAGGTACAATAAAGCTATCAACCCATGCGGCAAAGTTAATTCCAGGATCTAGAGTTCCAGCTAAATTTCCATTAAAAGGAATAAATGCCATAGTAATCCAATAAATAATTAAAATACCAATACCAGCTTTAAGCTGTGTTGAATGCGAGGTTTTTAAATACATAATTGCGCAAACTAGATATACAATAGCTATTCTTTGTAGCACGCCAACAATTCTTAAATTTTCAAAGTCAAACTTTGGGAAAAGAGATAAAAAGATTCCTAATAAAAATATTAATATCGTCCTTTTTATGATTTTGATATAAATATTAGAGCTATCTTTTTTTTTTGAAAGTGAAAGTGAAATAGAAGCTCCAACAATAAATAAAAAAAATGGAAAAACTAAATCTGTGGGCGTAGCTCCGTTCCATTCTGCATGTAGAAGTGGGGCATAAACATGTGACCAACTTCCAGGATCATTAACTATTATCATAGAAGCGATTGTAATGCCTCTAAAAAAATCTAACGATTGTAACCTTTTCATGAACCAATTCCTAAAAGATCATTAATATCACTTTCATCGCTTTCAGATTCATCGGGTAAAATTTTTGAACAATCTAATTCAATTGAGAGAGATTCAGGTTCATCAAAATCTTCCTTGGAAATAGATAATTCTTCATCTTCATAGCATTTATTCATGAATAATCCCCAAATTGGTAAAGACATTGTTGCACCTTGTCCGAATGCAATATCTTTGAAGTGTACAGACCTATCCTCACCTCCAACCCATACTCCAGTAACTAAATTTGGGACCATTCCAATAAACCAACCATCACTTTGATTTTGGGTTGTTCCTGTCTTGCCTGCAATTGCATTTTGAAACTTGTAAGGATATCCTGTTACAACATTATTATAAACATAATTTCTTTCGTCTTCAGGAATATTATGACGAAGTCTGGCTCCAGAACCAAATTTAGTAACACCCTCTAAAAGTTTAAGTGTTACATATGATGACTCTTCACTTAAAACATCTCTTGTTTCTGGTTTTGATTGATAGATAATAGTACCATTTTTATCTTCTATTTTTGTTACCATAATTGGCTTAACATATATTCCTTTGTTAGCAAAGGCACCATAAGCTCCAACCATTTCATAAACGCTTAGGTCAGGAGTTCCGAGTGCAATGGCAGGTACATTTGGAATATTAGAACTTACACCTAAATTTCTAGCTAAATCTGCAACTGGTCTTGGACCAACTTTATCAATTAGCTGAGCACTAATTGTATTTTTTGAATTAGCTAGTGCATTACTGAGCGTTCTAACTCCGCCGTATTTATCACTAGAATTAGTAGGACACCATGGCTCAGGATTTCCGTATTTATAGGGTTCAATACAATGAATTAGATCTGGTAGCATATCGCATGGTGATAGTTTTAATTGATCGATTGCAGTTGCATATAAAAAAGGTTTAAATGTAGATCCAATTTGTCTCTTGCTAAGCATAACATGATCATATTGAAAATTTCTATAATTAATTCCACCAACCCATGCTTTTACATGACCATTTTTTGGATTCATAGACATCATTCCAGCCCTCAAAAAGTGCTTGTAATATCTTATTGAATCCATTGGTGTCATTAAAGTATCAATATCTCCATCCCAAGAAAAAACAGTCATATTTTTTGGCTCAAAAAACAATTCTTCAATTTCATCATTTGTTTTTCCAGAAAGCTTAGCTTTTCTCCATCTTTCTGATCGTCTCATAGCTCTTTTCATTATTAAATCTTCTTCATCTTCTTCAAGGTCAGTAAAAGGAGCAGAACTAACGGTATCATTTTGTATAAAAAATTCTTTTTGTAAATTTTTCATATGTTGAACAACTGCCTCTTCAGCGTACTTTTGCATTTTAGAATTAATGGTAGTGTATATTTTCAAACCATCAACATAGAGGTTGTATTTAGTGCCATCATTTTTCAAATTATTATTTGTCCAATCTTTCATGAAACCTCTTAAATAAGACCTAAAATACGTTGCTAAACCTTGTCGATGTGATTGCGGAGTGTAATTTAATTCTAAAGGAATATTTTGAATTGAGTCTTTTTGTTTTGAATTTAAAAACCCATTTTTTTCCATTTGCATTAATACTAAGTCCCTTCTTTTTTTTGTTATTTCAGGTCTTCTAATTGGATCATAAAGAGATGAGTTTTGTAACATGCCAATAAGCATAGCTGATTCTTCAACTTTGAGATCAATAGGTTCTTTTGAAAAATAAATATTGGAAGCAGATTTTATCCCATCACCATAATATCCAAAATCATATATATTTAGATACATTGTAATAATTTCTTCTTTGGTGTATTGTTTTTCCAGCTCAACAGCAATAACCCATTCTTTAATTTTTTGACCAATTGCTTGAAAAATATTTCTTGATCTTACACCAACAAAAAGCTGTCTTGCCAATTGTTGTGAAATTGTACTAGCACCACCCCTTGTATTTAAAAAAACAATTGCTCTAATAGTTGCCTTTAAATCTATGCCCGGATGACTGTAAAAACGTTCATCTTCAGTTGCAATCAAAGCATTAACAGTTTCAGGGTTTATTTCATCATAATCCACCGGAGTTCTATTATCATTAAAGTAATACTTGCCTAAAATTTGATTATCAGATGATACAATTTCAGAAGCAAAATTTGTTTTTGGATTTTCAAGTTGTCTAAAGTCTGGCATTTCTCCAAACTTCCCAATAGAAGCTAAATAGAAAACGCCAAACATAGACAAGATTCCTATTGAAAAAATTAGCCAGAAAATAAATATTTGAAACTTATATTTTTTCATTTTGATACTTTTCTACCAGTAACCCAACACTTAAAACTCCGTTTAATTTTTTTACAGCATTTATACTATCTAAAAACCTTGATGCATGACTAACTTCAAATGTTACATCTTTAGATAAATTAACTTTTTTTGCAATTAAAAAGCTATGATTTTGTAATGATAAGCTATTACCGCTGAAGATTCCTTTTTCGTTATTAGTTAAGTCTAATTCAAGAGTGTCTATTATTACATTTTCTTCATACATTATTTTAGATTTTAGAAAAATATTTGAAAAGGGATAGGATTTATCAACTCTTATCATTATTGAAATATTAACTGGTTCTTGTGGTGCAAAAAAATTAAAGATAACAGGGCTTTTATGTTCCCACCCATCATTTATATCTTTGAACTCAATAAAATAGTTTTCAGAATTACAGCTTATAAAAAAATATAAAATAAAAATTTTAAACAAATACTTTTTCATTTTTGCTTTCTCTTATGATTGAATAATCTTCTAATTTTGAAATACTTTTTCCAGCTGAATTTATTTCAATTATTTTTATAACGTCATCTGCTTTAATTTCAAACCAATCTAAGCTTTCATTTTTATATGAAAACCACATTGAATTTTTGAAAATATCAAGTTTTTGGCAAATAGCTATTCCTTTATCAGTTTTTAATTTTGTCTTTCGTTTAGGAAAATTCTTAAGAGCTTCTTGATACTGATCCAGTTCAAAATTAAGGCAGCATTTAAGCTTTCCGCATTGACCTGCAATTTTCTGAGGATTAAGTGAAAGTTGTTGATACCTTGCCGCAGAAGTCGTTACTACTCTAAAATCTCTAAGCCAGGTTGAACAACAAAGTTCTCTTCCACATGATCCTATTCCGCCAAGTCTTCCAGCTTCCTCTCTCAAGTTAATCTGTTTCATTTCAATTTTAGTATTGAATTCACGTGCAAATTCAATAATTAATTTTCTAAAATCAACTCTATCATTTGCAGTGTAGAAAAAAATAGCCTTTTTACCATCAGCTTGAAATTCTACATCTGATATTTTCATTGATAGACCTAATTTGCTCGCAATTGTCCTAGACTTTATTTTAACATCTTCTTCTCTTCCTCTGTTTTTTATCCATAAATCAATATCCTCTTGAGAAGCTTTTCTAATAATAGCAAAATCATCAGATTCATTTGGATTAAATTTTCTTTTTTTCATTTGTATAGAAATTAACCCACCTTTTAATGTGACATGGCCTAAATCAAAACCAATTTTAGAGTCAACTACAACTGCATCTCCAATATTAATATTAAGGTTATCATCATCATTATAATAAAAATTTTTTCTTCCATTTTTGAACCTTACTTCATAATAGTTTGAAGTTTCATTTGAAATAGGATTTAAGTTTGAAAGCCAATTGAATACATTTAGTTTATTACAACCATCTGTTCCACAAACCCCATTATTTTTACATCCTTTTGGGTTATTATTTTTGGTCTTACAAGACGAACAACTCATTCCTACTAAAGCTATTAAATTTTATTCATGATACTTTTATTGAATCTACCTTTTTTAAAAATTTTATTACTATTTCTTTTCCCTTTTCTTAATTTTTTTTGCTGATCAATTGGTAATAAATATACCTCCTCACATTTTTTGCTACAACAACCATTATATTTCTTGGCACAATCCTCACACTGAATAAACAACAAGTGACAAGCCTCGTTATTACAATTGGTGTGTTTATCAGATTTGTTTCCGCATTGGTGGCAGTTTGAAATAATTTCAGCGGAAACTCTTTCGCTAAGTCTATTATCGAAAACAAAGTTTTTACCAATAAATTTATTTTCAATATTATTTTCGTTTACTTGTCTACTATATTCAATAATTCCTCCATTTAGCTGAAAAACATTTTTGTATCCATTATCGATTAAGTAAGCACTTGCTTTTTCACATCTTATCCCACCTGTACAATACATTAAAATATTTTTATTTTTTTTAAAATTTTCATACTTCTTTTTAATTAAAGGAAGAGACTCTCTAAACGAATCAACATCCGGAAGTTCAGCTCCTTTAAAATGTCCAATCTCACTTTCATAATGATTTCTCATATCAATTGTTATTGTTTCTTCATCGTCAAGAAGCTGATTAAATTCATTTGCATCTACATGTCTACCACTAATACTTAAATCATAATCATTAGCTTCTAAACCGTCTGCAACAATTTTTTCTTTTATTTTAATTTTTAATTTTAAAAATGCGTCGTTCCTATGCTCAATAGCAATATTTAATCTGACACCTTTCAAAAAGGAAATATTGTCAATTGATTTTTTAAATTCAATTAATTTATTTGAGTGGACAGAAAGTTGAGCATTAATCCCTTCATGAGCGACATAAATCCTTCCTAAAACATTTAGATTATTCCATTCAACAAAAAGATAATTTCTAAAAATATTTGGATTTTTAATATTGTGATATTTGTAAAAAGACAGTGTTAATCTTTTTCCTCCAGCCTTATTTATTAAATCAAGCCTTTCTTTTTTATTAAGCTTATTATATAACTGCATTACTTAAAAACTTTGTCAAAAACTATTACAAATGTAAGTTATTTATATTATCACTTTTTCTAAATAAAATTGTATTTTTATTGGTATCAATTTTTTAATATTCCTAATATGAGCTCAGAAAAAGATTCGAAATTAAAAGCGCTTCAACTTACCTTAGATAGATTAGATAAAACTTACGGAAAAGGAACTGTTATGAAGATGGGAGATTCTGTCAAAGAGGATATTGAATTTATTCCTACTGGATCGATTGGATTAGATTATTCACTTGGAATTGGAGGGTATCCAAGAGGAAGAGTTATAGAGATATACGGTCCTGAGTCATCTGGAAAAACTACTTTAACTTTACATGCTATAGCGGAGTGTCAAAAAATTGGCGGGATAGCTGCTTTCATTGATGCTGAACATGCTTTTGATAGATTTTATGCTCAAAATCTTGGAGTTAATATTGATGAATTAATAATCTCTCAACCTGATCACGGCGAGCAAGCATTGGAAATTGCTGATAACTTAATTAGATCAGGGGCAATTGATATTATTGTTATTGATTCGGTTGCTGCACTTACACCTAAAAGTGAAATTGAGGGAGAGATGGGTGATTCAAAAATGGGACTACATGCAAGATTAATGTCTCAAGCTTTAAGAAAGTTAACTTCTACAATTAGTAAAACTAATTGCACTGTCTTTTTCATTAATCAGTTAAGGGAAAAAATTGGAGTAATGTTTGGAAATCCCGAAACCACAACAGGAGGTAATGCCCTTAAGTTTTATGCATCAGTTAGGCTTGATATTAGAAGATCAACCCAACTAAAAGATTCATCTGGAAATGCTTCAGGAAACAAAACAAGAGTAAAAGTTGTAAAAAATAAAGTTGCCCCACCTTTTAGAGTTTGTGAGTTTGATATCATGTATGGTGAAGGTATTTCAAAAATTGGTGAGATACTTGATATTGGAACACAAGCTGAAATCATTGATAAGAGTGGTTCGTGGTTTAGTTATGGAGAAACTAAACTAGGACAAGGTAGAGATTCTGTTAAAAATTTATTGAAGGATAATCCAGAACTTTGTGATGAACTTGAAAAGAAAATTTCAGAAGTTCTCAATTCAAAGAATAGTTAGCCAATAAATCTTTATATAAAATATTAAAAACCTTTTCCTTGAGTTCTTCTTTATCATCTTGTGTTAGACCATTAGTTTGGATAAAATCATGAACATTAGCTCTTAGTTTTCCTGGTGAGCCATAAAAATGGTTATAAGCAAAAAAATATGGAAATTTTTTTTCGCAGTCTAAAAATGCTACAGGCACTATTGGAATTTGAAATTGAATTGCAAGACTAAACGCACCATTTTTAAATTTATCTAAAATCGTAGAGGGATCGGGAACTCCACCTTCAGGAAAAATACAAACAGAAATACCTGAGTTAAGTCTTTTTATTGCTTTTGAATAAACTTTCTTTCGACTTTCAGCATTTGATCTATCAACAAGAATACACACTCTTCGATAAAAATATCCAAAAAGAGGAATTTTTTCTAATTCTTTTTTCCCAACAAAAACAATAGGGTATTTGCTAAGTGAAAGCATAAGCATAATATCAATCATGCTCTTGTGATTAGCAACAAGCATGTAACTTTTTCCTTTAATAATTGGTTCCTTGAATTTAATTTTTGGGTAAAAGCCCATCCCATACAGTATAATATTCGACCAAATATTTCTAGCAACCCAATAAAAATATGGATAGTAACTTTCTTTTAATGAAAATATAAATAAAAAAGGTAGGCTAATAATTATCCCCGTAAACGATAGTACATAAAACCAAAAGTTCCAAATAGCAATTAAAAAAATTTTAATTGGTCTAATCACATTTCAAATGTAAGTATTTGTAATTAATCATTTCAAAACTATTACTTTTGTCAATAATGTCAAGAATATTAACTGGAATTCAAAGTACTGGTACACCTCATTTGGGTAATATATTAGGTGCAATTGTTCCAGCTATTGAGAAGTCAAAAAATAATGAGTCATTTCTTTTCATTGCGGATCTTCATTCATTAACCCAAATAAAAGATTCTTCAATATTAAGAGAAAATACTTATTCAACCGCTGCGGCTTGGCTTGCATTTGGTTTGGATACTAATAAAACAGTTTTTTATAAGCAATCTGATGTTCCCTTATCTACTGAGTTGTCTTGGATATTATCTGCTTATTTTCCTTATCAAAGATTAACATTGGCACATTCTTTTAAAGATAAATCTGATAATTTAAAGGACATTAATGTTGGATTATTTACATATCCAATGTTAATGGCTGCAGATATTTTATTGTATGATTCTAATTTTGTGCCTGTTGGTAAAGACCAATTACAACATTTAGAAATTACCAGAGACGTAGCTAACAAGTTTAACAATAAGCATGGTGAAACTTTTGTTATTCCTGAAGCTTTAGTTAATGAATCTACAAAATATGTTACTGGAACAGATGGTGAAAAAATGAGTAAATCAAAAAATAATATTTTAAATATTTTCCTTCCAGAAAAAGATTTAAAAAAGCAAATCATGACAATTCAAACAGATAGCACTCCGTTGGAAGCTCCCAAAGACCATGAATCCTGTAATATTTTTAAAATCTTTAAACTTATTGCTGAAAAAGACCATATTGAAATACTGAAAAAAAAATATAAATCTGGTGGTTACGGATATGGACATGCTAAAACTGAACTTTTTGAACTGATAATTTCAAAGTATAAAAACCAAAGAGATAAATATGCAGATTTAATGTCCAACAAGCAAGAGATTGATTTGGTGCTTAATGAAGGAGCAAGAAAAGCTCAAGCAATTGCAAGTAAAGTGCTGGCAAGAGTAAAAACAAAACTTGGTTTTTAATTATTTTATTTTAATAAAAATCTTAAATTTATTTAATGCAACTAGAACAAGCTTTAAAAGAACTAATTTATACAAATGACTGTGTAACAATACCAAATTTCGGAAGTTTTATTTCTAATAAATTTCCCTCATTTTATTCTAAAGAAGAGTCAAAGTTTTATCCCCCTTCAAGGCGTATTACTTTTAATTCTAAAATTCAAAATAATGATGGACTGCTAGCAAATTTTTTATCTGATAAAAATAAAATTTCTTATAATGAGTCCTTAAAAATTATTCATAGTGAAGTTGTTAGGTGGAAGAGATTTATTAGCAAAGAGCCTTTTACGATAAAAGATATTGGAGAGTTTAGTTTCAATAAAGATGAAAATCTAGTTTTTAAACCTAATCTAGACTCTAATAACTTTAAAAGCTCCTTTGGCTTAAATCCAATCTACGTCAATAAAGTTGAATCTGAAATCAAAACTTACAATAAATCATCTTTAAAAAAATATAATAAGCTTCGAAATGCTAAACCTAATTCTAGTATTCATTCGCCTCTAAGGTTAGCTGCTGTTTTTATTGCGTTAATCGTGGGTGCTTTTTTCTTTGAAAATAAATATGAAGAGTTTGTTTACGATAATGAAATAAAGTTTCAGAATGATATAAGATTAAAATCTATTAATAAATTAGAAAAAGCAATTTTTGATTTTGGTGTTTTACCACCGGTTGAGATTAATATTCCAAAAAAACCATTTTATAAATATCATATTATTGCTGGTGCATTTAGGTTAGAGTCAAATGCTAATAACTTAATTAGTAACCTTGCAAAAAAAGGCTATAATCCCTCAAAACTTCCAATTAATGATAAAGGGCTCACACCCGTTTCTTTTGATAATTTTTCAAATAGAAAAGATGCTGTTATTGCATTAAGGAAATTTCAAGTTTCTGAGAATAAAGATGCTTGGATTTTCGAAATCGAATAATATTATGAAAGCCAAATTTCCTGATGAATCTAAAACAATTCAAACAGATATTGTTTTACCAGCTGATACAAATAGCTTAGATAATTTATTTGGGGGTGAGTTACTTGCAAGAATGGATAAAGTAGCAAGTATTGCAGCTATTAAGCACTCTGAGAATGTAGTTGTAACTGCTTCAATTAATAATGTCTCATTTGGAGAGCCTGTTCCAAATGGAAGCATCCTCACAATTGAAGCTAAAGTTTCAAGAGCATTTAGAACATCGATGGAAGTTTTTATTGATGTTTGGAAACAAAATAAAACACACCCACAAAAATATAAAGTGAACGAAGCTATTTACACATTTGTTGCTGTCAATAAAAGAGGAAAACCAATAAAAGTTCCAGAGATTATTCCTCAAACTGAGTTGGAGAAAAAAAGATATGATGCCGCATTAAGAAGAAGACAGCTGAGTTTAGTTTTAGCTGGTAAAATGAAACCTAAAGATGCTAATGAACTTAAGGCAATTTTTGAATGATTTGAAATCTAAAATAGCTTTAATATTAGTTGTATTTTTTCTCCCATTGATTTTATCTAGTCAATCTAAGTCAACTTATAGTGTAAAAATTCTTGGAGTTGTTCAAGATGGTGGGTTTCCTCACTTAGGCAATAATAAAACTTGTTGCGAAAACATTCATCAAAAGAAATTTGTGACCTCGATCATGTTGATAAATAACGAAAACAATGAATCATACCTATTTGATGCTTCTCCAGATATAAATGAACAACTAAATTTTATGGGTGATAGAATTAACAAAGATTTAAAAGGAATTTTTTTAACGCATGCCCACATTGGTCATTATACCGGCTTAATGTTTTTTGGTAGAGAAGCACTAAATTCCAATTTAATTAATGTTTTCGCAATGCCCAGAATGAAAAAGTTTTTGGAAACAAATGGACCATGGAGTCAGCTGGTTAAATTAAATAATATAAACTTAATACAAATTCATAGTGAATCGGTTTTTTCACTATCTGATCAAATTAGAATCACACCTTTTGAGGTTCCCCACAGGGGCGAGTTTTCTGAAACGGTTGGTTATAAAATTCATGGACCTAATAAAACAGTACTTTTTATCCCAGATATAGATAAATGGTACCTTTGGGAAAAGTCAATAGTTGATGAAATCAGGAAAGTTGATTATGCTTTAATTGATGCTACTTTTTACGATTCTAAAGAAGTTAACTACAGAGATATTTCAGAAATTCCTCATCCATTTGTAATTGAAACAATGAGCTTATTTAAGAACTCTTCAAAAAAAGAAAAATCTAAAATCTATTTTATACACCTTAATCACACAAACCCATTACTAGATGAAAAATCTAAAGAATTTAATGACATTATTAATAAAGGCTATAATGTCGCATATGAGGGTTTAGAATTAAATCTTTAAACTTCGCAAACCATATCTTCCCCGCAGCATTGAGGAGATTTTATCTTTCCAAGACAACTTGGACATTTGCTAATTTGAACACTTGATCCATCATCTAAAACTAAATGATCATTGACAAGTGGCGTATCACATTTTCCGCATGATGCGTTTACAGACATTCCACATTTGTCACATTCATAAGTATACATATTTATTGGTATTAAATTTGTTTCACTATAAATATATGAAGAAAATTATTCTTTTTATTTGTTTATTTTCTGGAATTAAATTGTATTCACAGAATTTTTTCACAGTAAAGTATCCTTCTCAAGCTGATTTAAAAGTTTTTGTAGTGGACTATCCTACTCAAGCTGACTTGAAAGTTTTTAAGGTTGAATATAAATCACAGGCAAAGAATAATTCTGGATTATGGTTTTTTGTTGATTACAAATCTCAGGCTGATAAAAATATATATTTTGTAAATTATAAATCTCAATCAGATTTAAAAATTTATTTTGTTAATTATAAATCTCAGGCTGGATGGAATAATTTATCTAAAAAATATTTGATTTACTAAAATCTTTTGCCAATACCGAAACCTCCTTTAATAGCTGCTGTAGGTCTTAATGATGTTACCGATCTTCCGGGCATAGATTCAACTTTATTATTGGTTAAGTACCTTCCTACGCCAAAATTAATCTCGAAAGTCCAACCTTTTTTATTAACCCATTTTTGGCCTATACTAGCACCAAGTGCAATAGTAAATTCTTTTTCTTCATCATAAGACCAATAATCTATACCAGGTAGATCTGGGTTTGAGTTATAATTATAATATTCCACATCATATCTCATCGATGAAAATTTTGAAAATATTTCAGCAAAAAATCCTGCACCACCATAATCTCTTTTATTAAAAAAATAGAATCTATAATAAGGTGTCAATGAAAATAAATCTGCCCAGTTGGATGACATGTTTTCATCAGATAAATTTAGATATATACTAGCACCAAAAGATGAGTAAGGATCATTAATTTTTTCATAAGTTACATCAATAGATGTATTAGCAATTAGATCAAGTAAGTCAACTTTAAGCTCATTATTTCCAATTTCATTAAAAAGCATATTAATCTGATCATCACTCTTAATAACCTCAACTTTTTGAACTGTTTGCGAGCTCAAGTACAAACTAGAAATTAAAAAAAGAAATAAAATTTTTTTCATAAATAATTAGTTAATCTATACAATACTCCTCACCCAAATTAAAGGAGTCATAAACTTCTTTTGTAACTTCAGCTTGACCACCTCTACCAAACTGACTATTGTTTGATGAATTGGCAGATATAGTTAAAGTAAAAAAATATAAGCCGTTTGATTCATATTTATCGACAATGTTACCGCAATCATTTGACTCACACGACATAAATATGAGAACAAGAAATAGAAATTTTTTCACTTGTACTAATCTACACAATAATCTTCTCCTAGGTTAAACGAATTGTATATTTCTTTAGAGACTTCAACATCACCATAAATATCACCGCTATTTTCATCACCTCCAAAAGCTTTCATTGCAAAAAAATATTTATTGTTAGATGTGTATTTTCTAAAAATTTCACCACAATTTTTTGAGCTAGTACACGACAAGAAGATGAAGGTAGAAATAGAAAAAAAAACTTTAATGGATTTCATTTTTAAAAACTTAAATTTAAATATTATTTGAAAATATTTTGAATATCAAAAACGAACATTTTAAAGAAAATTTTCATCCAAAAGACTTTAGAGTTTCTTTTGATGAAAAAAAACATCATTATTATGTTGACCAAAAAAAAGTTAAATTTTCAGTAAGTGAATTAGTTAGTATTTTTTTTCCAAAATTTAATTCTGATCATTGGTCTAAAATAAAAGCTGTTGAGGAGTTACAAAAAACCGGTAATTTTTTTAATGAAAAAGAAATAAAAGTAAAACAGAAAGAAATTCTAAATCATTGGGAAATTAAAAGAAATGAAGCCTCAGTGAAGGGACTCATATTACATGAAACAATTGAAAAATTTTACAATAATCAAAAAATTGATTCTGTTCCACACGAGTTCAATTATTTTAAAGAGTTTTTATCAAAATACCCAAATCTAAAACCTTTTAGAACTGAGTGGAGAATTTATAATGATGAATTAACTCTTGCTGGGACAGTAGATATGGTTTATAAAAAAGAAAATGGAGATTTGTTTCTTTTTGATTGGAAGAGAAGTACTAGAGTTGTTAATGATGTTGGTGTGACTAAATTAAGTGATTTTAGTTACGCATTTGATGAGTTGTCTCACATATCAGATAATAGTTTCAACAAATACGCTCTTCAACAAAACTTGTATAAATATATTTTAGAGAAATATTATGGTAAAAAAATTAGTTCAATGAATCTTCTTATTTTGCACCCGCGATATCACTCATTTTTTCATATAAAAATACCAGAATTAAATAAAGAAACTGAATTTTTAGTTAGACAATCAATAGAAAAATCGCATCACAATTTTTGAGAGTAACGCTATTATAATTACAAAAAAAATAAATGTAATTGCCATTTCTATAATTAAAATTACCAAAACAACTAAGCATATTCCTCGTATAATATTCTTAACTCTATTTGGTAAATAACCAAAAAAATATTTGTGCAATAAGTTCATTAGTTTTAATTAATTTTCAATAATAAATTTATGAATAACTCTGATAATTATAAATGCAAATCATTCATTTAAGTAATAAAAAAATATTTTGTTTAGTTTTTATTTTTAATATAATTAATTTTCAATTAGCTCAAGAAAAACTTGAATTTGTTGATCTTTTTAATTCTAAAAATAATCCTAAAGTTTCTTGTTATAGAATACCATCAATAATTACAGCATCAAATGGAGATTTAATTGCTGCAATTGATGAAAGAGTACTTTCATGTGATGATTTAAAATCAAATAGGGATATAAATATAGTTATGCGTAAAAGTACTAATAATGGAAAAAGTTGGCATCCAATTGTAAGGATAGTTGATTACCCTCTAGGAGAATCAGCATCCGACCCATCAATGATTTTAGATAAAAAAACAAATACAATCTTTCTTTTCTATAATTACATGGACTTAGATGAGCAGAAAAATATTTATTATTTAAAATATATTTCGTCAAATGATAATGGTAATACATGGTCAAGCCCAGTCGATATAACTGAACAAATATCAAAGCCAAGCTGGAAAAATGATTTCAAGTTTATAACTTCTGGTAAAGGAATTCAAACATCAGATGGAACTCTTTTACATTGTTTAGTAAATTTGCAAAAAGGAACTCATATTTTTGGAAGTATCGACAATGGCAAAACATGGTTTTTAAACGAAAATCCAGTGTCACCTGGTGATGAATCAAAAATTGTTGAGCTGCAGGATAATGTATGGATGGTTAATTCGAGAGTAAATAATTTAGGGTTTAGATACTCCCATTTAACTTATGATAAAGGAAAATCTTGGATAAGTAAAGAAGAAAAAAGTATTATTGATCCTGGTTGTAATGCTGCTTTTATTAAAATAAATTATCAAGATTCAAACTTATTATTTATGTCAAACATAAATAGCAAATTTGATAGAAGAGAAATTGTTCTTAGGTTTAGTAATGATCTTGGAAAGACATGGTCAAAACCAAAAGTTATTTATTATGGTAGTGCCGCTTATTCATCAATCACACTAATTAATGAAAATAAATTAGGGTTATTTTTTGAGATGGATAATTATTCAAATAATATTTTTGTTTCTATATCTTTAAAAGAATTTTTGAAAGAAATGGGGATGTAGCTCAGCTGGCTAGAGCGCTTGACTGGCAGTCAAGAGGTCGTGGGTTCGAGTCCCATCTTCTCCACAATAAATTTAATTAACATTATTTACTTCAATCCAGTATCCTTGAGGATCTTGAAAAAATATTTGCTTATACCCATCATTTCTAATTTGTATTTTATATTCATCACCTTTCCAGTTTGAGAATTTTATATTTTTATTTTTCAAATGATTTATAAATTCATCAAAATTTTTTGCTGTAAATGCCATATGAATTCCCTTAGGCAAAACACTCAGTTTTTGTTTTGTAAATATTAAATGCATTTCTATTCCTTGGTTATTTTTGAACCATCTTTTAGGTGGATTTTGACCTGCGCCGACTTCAATTTCTTCAAGGCCCAAAATATCTCTATAAAAATCTCCGGACAAATTTAGGTCGTTAACTAATAGCGCTTGGTGATTAAATTTCATACTTAATTTTTGACTAAAGCCACTTAATGTAATGGTTATAAAAATTAAACATACAATATTTTTCATAATCGATTTAACTTTTAATTTTATTGTAATTAATTTTAAAAATTCTATGAATTGTTGAACTAGGATCAGTATATTTTAAAATCTTGTCATATTTTTTACTAAACTTATTTGCTTCATCAATAATCTCTTTAAGATGTGCTTCATTTTTTGCTACTATTCTAAAATGTAAAATGTCATCATGACCTACAAACCATATAGAATCGTTGTTAGTAACCCCAGATGTTTGTCTCCATTCTTCATCAACTTGAGCGAAATATTTAATTTTATTCCAATCAATGGATCTAATAGTGTAGCCACCAAAAAAAGTAGTTCTTTTTAAACCATTTTGATTTATTATGTTGTTTGTTAATCCGAACAAAAGTGAAAAGATTATATAAAAAATTGGTGCAAAATAGTATTCTGTCATTAGTCTTAAATATTCTGAGTCTTTTTCAAAAACTGAAAAATATATAAATGAAATTACAATAAGTAATGCTACACCTAAAAGTGTATAATTTGTTCTAAAATATTTTTTTTCAGGCATTATTCTTTAATAACCATATCAATGCAGATAACTGCAGCTAAAATTAACAATCTAAGTGGGCTGTCTTTTTCAACTTTATCTTTTATTTCTAGAATGTAATTGTCTGCACTTGTAAACATTTCCTTTCCTATGCCTGCCCATTTTTTGGTAACGAGTCCTACTTCAGAGTCTCCTTTAAGAAATCTAAAATTCCAACCGATGAAATTTCCTTTGAGTTTACAGACAAGATTTTCTCTCTTATCTAACATATCAAAATTACTCTTAAATGACAGTCGCTGTTTAAAAATTCCGACAATTTTATCATTTTCATCAAAAACCTGAATTTTTGAAAGAAACAATGAAAAACCTTTTTTTACTTTTAAAATTTTTTTCCCATCTAGTCTAGTTATCTCTATTTCAAATGGTGTCATTCTTTTAAAATCTTGAAAAAACATCCTTATAATTTTATAAGCTGGATTTAGATTTTTTTCTCTGCAATGAAGAATAATATCCTTAGATTCTGGATCATATATATCGTAATTATTATAAGCTTTAAATAATCCAACATGTTCTTTAAATAAATACAAGTTTTTTTCTAAAATTGAATCCATATATTAAAATTAAAAATTTCTCAGTCAATTTTTCATTAATTTTGAAAATTAGATGAGTATTATAACACTAACTATTCAATGTCCAGATCAAAAGGGAATTATTGCAGATGTAACTCAGTTTATATATAGTAACAAGGGAAACATTTTATATATCGATCAGTATGTTGATAGGGAAAATAAAGCTTTTTTTATGAGGCTTGAAAGTGAATTTGCCAGTAAAGCAAATGGATTTAACACAATTTACTCATCATTTGAAAAGGGTCCAGCTAAAAAATATAATATGAATTGGTCATTGTTTCAAAAAGAACAAAAGCGTAGAATGGCTTTATTTGTTTCAAAGTATGACCATTGTCTTTATGATTTATTGGGACGTTACAGATCTGGAGAATTAGATGTTGAAATTCCTTTTATATATAGTAATCATCCAGATCTTGAACATATTGCCAATTCATTTAGAATACAATTTTATCACTTTCCAGTTTCCAAATCTAATAAAATTGAAGCAGAAGAATTTCAATTAAATCTTTTAAAAAAATACAATATTTCATTTATTGTCTTAGCTAGGTATATGCAGATTATTTCTCCAAAAATTATCAATGAGTTTACTAATAAAATAATAAATATTCATCATTCGTTTCTTCCAGCATTTCCTGGTGCTAAGCCGTATCATTCTGCATTTGATAGGGGTGTAAAAATTATTGGAGCCACAAGTCATTATGTAACTAACGAACTCGATGGTGGACCAATTATAGAACAAGATGTCGCTCATGTTTCACATACTAATAGTATAAATCAATTAGTAATTAAAGGACGTGATTTAGAAAAAATAGTACTAGCTAGAGCTGTAAAAAATCATATTAGTAATAAAGTAATGGTCTTTAGAAATAAAACAATTATATTCTCTTAAATTAAAAAGTTTGCAATTATTAAATAATAATCCAATTTATAGACTACTAATACCTAAACCTTTAAGAACATTTTTTTGGAAAAAATATTTGAGCTCCAAAATAACCAATAGTTATAAGGATTCTGACGATTTAGAAATTAAAGAGATTATTTTAAACATAAAAAAAAATGGAATCCAGATAATTTCATCCACACTAAGTCAAGTATATGATGCTTCAAAAATTAAAGTATATTATGATGAGATTAAGAATCTTAATTATGTGAATTTTAAAAAAAATAAAAAAATATATTTTAAAAAAAAATGGTCAAAAAGAAGAATTCAAAAAGCGTTAAACCAACTGTATATTGAACAAGACATTAATAGCCCCCATAGATATTTAACAAATGAGTTTAATGTAGATAAAAACACTGTTGTCGCTGATATAGGATGTGCAGAAGCAAACTTTTCATTGGAAATAATTGATAAGGTAAAGCATATATATTTATTTGAAACTAATAATGTTTGGGACGAACCATTAAAAGCAACATTTGAAAAATACAAGGATAAAGTCACCATAGTAAATAAAATGTTTTCAAATAAGGACTCTGCAAATACTATTGATGGTGGTAAGTTTTTAAAAGATAAAGGAGTTAATTTTTTAAAAATTGATGTTGATGGATATGAAGAAGAAGTTATGAACTCATTGCAAGAAAATCTTAAGACCACTAAAAAAATTAAGATAGCTCTTTGCACTTATCACGCTGATACTGATTATAAAAAATATAAAGATATTCTAGAAAACTACAATTTTAAAGTGTCAAGTTCTAAAGGATATATGATATTTTATTGGGACAAAAACTTAAAATTCCCATATTTAAGAAGAGGGGTTTTGAGAGCTGAAAAGTAGAATTTTGATGAAAAAAAATAAAACTAAAATAAAGGGAATGTTTAATACAATTTCCAAGGAATACGATATGTTGAATAATATTATAACTTTTGGACAACATAAAAATTGGAAATCAAAAATTTTTAAATTGGCAGAATCAAAAAATCCAAAATTAATATTGGATTTAGCTACAGGCACAGCTGATATTGCCATTCTTTCCGCTAAACTTAAAAACTGTAAAGTTATTGGGCTAGACATTTCAAAAAAAATGCTTTCAATTGGTCAAAAAAAAATTGACAATCTATGTCTTAATGATAAAATAAAATTGGAACTCGGTGATGCTGAATGTATAAATTATAAGGACGGATTTTTTGATATGATAACAATTGGATATGGCGTCAGAAATTTTGAAAATTTAGAGAATGGATTAAATGAGTGTAAAAGAGTTTTAAAAAAAAGCGGTTGTATGATTATTTTAGAAACATCAGTCCCAAGAAATAAGATCATTAAGTTTTTTTATTTGATCTATACAACTTATTTTATACATCTAATTGGAAAAATTTTTTCAAAACAACCTTCAGCTTATAAGTATTTACATAAATCCTCTAATACCTTCCCTAGTGGGAAAAACTTTGAGAAAATTTTATCAAAAATTGGATTTAAAAATATTATTTCATACGAATTATTATTTGGAGCCTCATCAATATATATTGCAGAAAAGTAATAAATTTCAAGCTTTAAATTTTTAAGTTTGTAAAATGAAAAAAATATTTTTAATTACATTAACATTATTCACAATAAGCTTAACTCAATCACAAGAAAATTATAAATCTTTAGTTGTTGATTTTATGACTGCTCAGGGTCAATTTGAAACATTTAATGCAACTATTGATCAAATGGCAGGCATGATGGGTATTTCATTAAGTGATACTGAAAAAAAAGAATTTAGCAATGAGGTCATGGGTAGTCTAGTTGATTTGCTTGTTCCAATTTATAAAAATCATTTTTCAGAAAAAGATTTGCAGGATGCTATTGAATTGTTTAATACCCCTATAGGCAAAAAAATTAGTTCAAAGACACCGATTATAGCTCAAGAAACTATGCAGGCTAGTATGCAATGGGGAATGGAGTTAACACAGAAAATGCAAAAGTTTATAGAATAATTTTAAATATAATTGGAACTAGATTCAAATTAATTGTTCAGATATTTGACTCCTAATCTTTTTGTATTCATCGTAAGTATATCTTTTACCTCTAAAGTATATGGTTCTGACTGTTCCAGGGACATCAATCCTTGTAAGTGCTATATCTCTTTTAGTTAGTCGCATAAAATTTTAGGGAAGCTCAATATACAAAAAAATATAACTAATTAGGTTACAAGTTTTTATCTATCAAATATAATGACACCATCTGCCAAAAATGAAATTTTAACCTCAGGAAATTTAATTTTTGATATTTTAGAAATAGATTTTCCAGCATCTTCAGCGTAATGTTTTAATTCGCTTACTTCTAATGTATCTAAAGATAGTTTACCACTAATTACAGCTTTCTTTCCTGCTATTCCTTTTTTTGGAACAAAAAATCCATAATCTTTAAATTTTACAAATACTGTATCATTATCTAATTTCATTTCCATCCAACATCCTTTTTTTGGACAAGATGATAAAATTTCACCTTCAATTTTGATAGTACTTTCAAATGATTTTGACTTTGAGTAATTTGAAACATTTTCAAAACCAATTTTTTCTCCGTAATAATTAATCATAGATTTTTCTTGACTAGATATAGTGAAAGAAAATAGTAGTAAAAGAAACAATTTTTTTTTCATTGATTAACTAAACAAAAATTTCTAATGTAAAATTACATTCTGCTATTTTTAATTAAATTTATTAAATTGTACTAAACAATTAATGAACCAAAAAAATGAAAACTCAAAATATTTCTAAAATTAGAGCACATGACGCTATCGTTGGCCTACTTTATTTAAGTGGAGTTGCAATATCTTATTTAACTAATAATTTTAATTTTTTATGGATAGTTATTGCCGTCGGCGCACTGCAAGTTATTAGCCCTTTTACAAAATTTTGCCCAGTATATTTTATTTTAAATAAATTGATGCCAGAGAGCGACCCAATACAAAATGGAAATTAATTAAAATGAAATTCTTGTTAAAAATATTGCTTGTTGTTGTTTCGCTGACTGTTATTACTGCTTGGACTTATAATTTGAATTTAGATACACAATTTAGGGGTGGTGATGCAACAAATATGATAGAAGAATTTGAAGCATACGGCTTAAATTATACCACAATGGTTGTTGTTGGAATCTTTAAAGTTTCTTGTGCTATAATGTTACTATTTGGAATTAAGTTTAGAAAACTTATTTTACCAGCTGCAGCAGTTATGTCTTTGTTTATGATAGCTGCTGTGTACTTTCACTTGAGTATTTCTGATCCTTTAATTCCAACTGTTCCGTCATTAGTTTTGCTAACTTCGTGTTTGACAATTATATATCTGGATAAAAGAGCTATATAATTTGTAGTTCTTTTCGAAATAATTAGTATGAAAAGGTTAATAATTTTATTACTTATTTTGATATCCTCTTGCAATAGTCCAACTAAAATTGTGATTGACAAAAATGATTTAGTTGATAAACTTGAAGGATTTTGGCTAGGACAATCAATTGCTAATTGGACAGGCCTTGTAACAGAAATGAACAAAATCGGTTTCTCATCAGAAGGTAAACAAGAGTCATTTTATACTCGTGAAAATTGGGGAGAATTAAATGAAAAAAGTTGGGGTCAAAGCGAGATAATTGATTTTAAGTTTGCTAAAAAAGATAGTATATGGGGTTCGGATGATGATACTGACCTAGAATATATGTATCAAGAGCTATTATTGGAACACAATACTTTGATATTGACTGGCGATCAAATTAGAAATGGGTGGTTAAAACACATAAAAAAAAATGAACAAAATTATTTGTGGGTTTCCAATCAGAAAGCTTTTGATTTAATGAACTCTGGTATTCTTCCACCCGAAACAAGTTCACCATCTTTAAATCCACACTATGAAATGATTGATGCTCAATTGACAACAGAAATATTTGGTTTATATTCACCATTGAATCTGGATTATGCTTTAGAATTATCAAGTTTACCTATAAGAACAGTTGCTAGAGAAAATGCTGAATGGATATCTCAATTTTATATAATTATGCATTCACTAGCTTATACTGTTAAAAATAATTCTTTCATCAAACAAAGTATTTTTAATATGGCTAATGAAGCTAGAAAAATATTACCAAATGATTCTTATTCAGCTAAAATGTATGATTATGTTAAACAAAAGTATGACTCTGGAATTTCATGGGAAGCTTCTAGAGATTCATTAAATAAGAGATATCAAATTGACCAAAAAGATAACTATATGTGGTCAACCAAAGATAAGTCATGTTATGGTTGTTTTGCTGCAGGAATAAATTTTGGAGCAAGTTTAATTAGTTTGTTTTATGGCGAAGGAGATTACAAAAAAACTGTTAAAATTGCATCATTGTGTGGATGGGATTCAGATAACCCAGCTGCAACCTGGGGTGGGTTATTGGGTTTTATTTATGGATCAAAGGAAATAAAAAAATTATTCAAATTTGAAATGTCAGATAAATATAATATTCATAGAACAAGAGTTAATTTTAAAAATAACGGAATAGATAATTTTGAAAATATGGCACAAAAATCAATGAAAATTATTGAGAAAGTAATTTTGGAAAAATTTGATGGAATAAATTCAAACAATAATCTTATTTTTAAAAAAACAAATACTACCATTTAATTGTTTAATTGGCATTGCAAACATACTTGGAAAAAAGCATCAGTTAATACTTTATGGTGTCTTTTAGGATGTTCAATTGGGGATTTTGGTACTATATATTATTTTCAAGTTTATCCTTCCGATATTTCTACTTTTAATATCATGTTTTTAGCTGTAATAAATGGATTAATAACAAGCATTATTTTAGAAACTATAATCCTTTTAAAACAGATGAATTTCAAACGGGCATTATTTACTGCTTTAGGAATGTCATTAATATCAATGATCAGTATGGAAGTTGCTATGAATTTCACAGATTACTTAATTACAGGCGGAGCAATACTTAATTTTACTGTCATACCAATAATGCTGATTGCTGGGTTTTTGACACCGCTACCATACAATTATTGGAGAATAAAAAAATTCAATAAGAGTTGTCATTAATTTTGATTTAAATCGAGAATTTGTCAATAAATCAACTGTAATATTATGAAAATATTAAATCTTTAATTACATAAATTAAACTCAAGATATTATTTCATATATTGAATGATATGAAAAATTTGATACTATTATTTTCAATGCTATTATTTATAGCTTGTGATACAAACCCTAAATATGAATCTAATCTCGCTGTTGCAAAAAAATGGGTTCAAGCTTTCGAAGATGGCAATATTGACTTATGGAAAGAAGCTGTTTCTGAAGATTTACAGGACGTAGCTCCGATGTATGGAATGGGAACTGTTGATTATGAAACTTCTTTACAAGTAGCTGAATTCTATGTTCAAAATTATACTGATGTAAAGTTTAATGAAGCTGTTTGGTTACCTGGAATTGACACCTTGACAATGAAGCCCGATGGAAGTGTAAGAGCTTATGGTAGATGGAGTGGAAAAAGTTTGTCAACTGGAAGAGAATTTAGCGTAATGTCATATCATAACTTTGACTTTGAGGATGGAAAAATTTCATCTACTGGTGAGTATTTTGATGCTACTGGAATGGTAAATGCTGTAGGTCCAGTTCAAAGAAATGTTGTTGTTTTCACTGCTAAGGTAAGTAAGAGAAATCTTGACAAATTTCAAGAATTAATGGATTCTGATGCAGGTTTGACAATTACAAGAAATTGGGAAGGTTGCACTCATTTAGAAGCTTTTTATAATGAAGAAACTGAAACTTATTTCATATATGAGTATTGGGATTCATATAAGCAGTATGAAGAATATCTTGAATGGAGATTTAATGTAGAAGAGCCAAGTTTTGTACAAACTGTAACTCCTCTCGTTAAAGGCGGTGAGAACGGTATGAAAGCATATTACAATAATTCAACTTATAATTTTTATTAAAATGAAGAAATTACTTTTACTTTTATTAATTCCTTTAATGTCTTGTGATATGAGTTCCACAGGTGTTGTAGGTATAATTATGTCAGATAATGATGTTGATGAATATTCAGGCACAGAAGCTGAAGATGAATTAACAGAATTAGTATTAGAACTTGCAGAAGATTATACCAACGCAGATTTTGAAGAAGCTAATGAATACTACTCAGATGATGTTAAGATTTATTTTAATAGCAATGAAGTTGTTGGAAAAGAAAACTTAATTGAAGGGTGGAAATACGAGCATGAAGTTTTTTCTGATATTAAAATCTCTGATGAATATGCTCACACAAACTACTTTTCTGATGGGAGAATTTGGACAAATTATTGGTTTACTTGGAGTGCTACAGGAAATTTCACTGGTCAAAAACTTAAAATTAAAGGGCATTTTGATTATGAATGGAAAGATGGGGAAATAGTCCAAGCTCTTGGATATTTTGCTGATGAGCAATTTAATAAAGAATATTTAGCTGCAATGGAATCCAATTCTAATTAATTTTATATAATGTAAATCTACAACTATGAAAAAAATACTATTACTAATATTAATTACTGCCTTTATTGCCTGTGAAACAGAACCAAAACTTGCTGGACAATTTTTAGTTGGACAAGATGGAGCGGAAAGAAAACTTGAATTAGGGTCAGATGAGGATGCTATTTTTATAAAAGAGGCCGTTTTAGGGTGGGCAGCAAAAGAGTATGAAAAAATTAGAGAAAAATTTGGCGATTCTTTGATTATTAGAAGACCAGCAGGAAATTATACTAATGCTGTTAAAATTGAAAATTGGGAAAATTATGGAGCTACATATGATTCGATGACCAGAAATATTATCTCTATCATTCCTATGAAAATGAGTCCAAATGGATACAGATTTGTGGATGTGTTTTTTAATCAAAATGTTTATTCTGATACAATTATTGATGAATCAAGAAGATTTGAAAGATATTGGATAAATAGTGAAACTGAAAAAATAGCAGCACTTTCCATAATAATGGAAGAAGAATAAATAAAGACAACTATGAAAAAAATAATAACATTACTTATTGTAGCAATATTGTTTAGTTGCGAAACAAAAACTGTAGAGGTTAACACTCAGGCTGGGGAAGGACTACTGAATAATAAATATAAATTATATGCAGGCTCAATGGATTATGCGAAAACTACAATTGACTTATTACAAGCATATTCTGATGGAGATTTTGATTTTATTATGGAAAAAATGGCTGATACTGTTGTTTTTTTCCCTGATAGAGGAGGCGAGATGGTCACATTGATTAACCCTTTTAGCGACTTTCTTGCAACAATGCAAGAGCCATATGATTCTATAGTTCGCAATCCTTATAATGTAACATCTATTAGCCCAGGATTAGAAGATAGTTTTACCATTATTTCAGTTCCATTTACAGAAATTAGGTATGCTAAAGACGGTACGGTTGAAAGAGAAAGAATTTTTGAAAGATTTATTTTTAATTCTGAAGGAAAAATTGGAAGAGTTAATAAATGGTCATCGGAACTAGATTAATTGAAAAATTTAAAATTATACAAATGAAAAAAATATTATTCTTGTTATTTATTATATCCATTATTGGATGTGAAACAAATACCATCGAGATTGAAAAAACATCCGGTGAGTGGTTTAGAGGAGAAAGTAAAGGTAAAAAATATATGTTGGCTGATGACAAGTATTCTGAGCTTGCGTTCAAGTTTATGGATGCTTATGAAAATATGGATCCTGAAACTATGGTTGAGATGACTAAGGACACTGTAAAGTTTCATCCTGGAGATATTTCTGGAGTATTTGATGTTGATATGACAAATACTGATTTTATTGTTGAAAGACAATCAAACTGGGATTCTATCTCAAGAAATTATGCATTTATTCTTCCATTAAAATTAGAGGATACGAATTATACTGTTGTTGAAACCTCCTTCAGAGAAAATAGATATATTAAGGATGGTTCAACAGAATCTTCAAATATTTATGAAAGACTTTATTTTAATAACGAGGATAAAATAGCCAGAGTTGTTCAATGGATGAGACCTTCAGCTAACTAAATTTTTATTATGAAAAAAACAATATTATTATTATTCGTTACATTCTTAGTTGGATGTGAAACAAAAACAATTGAAGTTGAAAAATCTGCTGGAATTGTTGAACGTTATCCTGGAAATGGGGACGGTTTTGTTATGGCTTCAACTGAGGATGCTCAATTGGCAGTTGATTTAATTTTAGCTTTTGCAGATAAAGATATTGAAACCATGAAAAAATCTTTTGCTGATACTGCAACTTATTTACCTCCTCAAGGTGGTAAAGCTATAACTACTCCATTATCTGAGCTTGAAAATATAGTGATGGCTCTTCATGAACCATACGATTCTATTAAAAGAACTTTATGGAATGCAATTCCAATTAAACTCAATGGAGATGATAATTCATCTGTGACAGTTTCATTTAAAGAGGATAGATTTTATAAAGATGGCACTGAGGAATCATTGAGGATAATTGATAGAATTTTCATAAATAGTGAAAAGAAGATTTATAGAATACATCAATGGACAGCTGAAATGGAATAAATTAATCCAATTATAGAAAAACCTTAAAGCCTTGAATTTTCAAGGCTTTTTTATTTTATGAATTTAATTTTTTTTAGAAAATTATATGACTTTTCCATCGTGTCTTTAAAAGCAATTCCTGAATTTCTACCGTAATTAAAAAAACCATGCTCTTCGTCTTCATAAAGGTGTAATTCACAAATATTTCCAAACTCCTTCATCTTTTTTTCATATAATACTACTGATTCATATGGGACTGTCTTATCGCTTTTTCCATGAAAAATTATTGTTGGAGCAATTCCATTATCAACGTGATAATATGGGGACGCTTTTTTAGGATCATCACCAATTCTTACTCTAGCTCTTTTAATCATCTCATCGTCTCTGTTTAAATCCTGAAAGTCATATGCTATTAGTCCAGGATTAAATAGTACCATTGCATTAGGTTTAGAACTAATTGATTGATTTTCATTTTCTTCATCATAGTAAGGTATTGTTCCAGTTGATGCTGCTAAGTGTCCACCGGCGGAGCCTCCACTCGCCACTATTCTATTCTCATTTATACCCAATTTTTTTGCATTTTTTCTGACCCACCTAATTGCAGATTTTGCATCACTGATACATTTAATAGCTCTTACACTATCCCTTGAAAAAACTCGATAATCAGCAATAATACTTACCATTCCTTTTGATGAGAAAAATTTTGCTTGTTCTATGAATTGTCTGGGACTTCCCCCTACCCATCCTCCACCGAAAAAGAATACAATTGCTGAATTATCACCAGTTACAATTTCAGGATTAAAAACCCACAATTTAAGATCAATAGTTTCAGTTTCTTTAAAGGTTATAATATTATCAGAATCAATTTCAGGCGGATGATTACCACCACCAAATTGAGCTTGAGATTTGATACTAAAAAGGATTATAAATAAAGTTAAAAAGGTTAGCTTTTTCATATTTTTACTTAAATATATAATAAAATCATGAAAAAAATTTTACTATTAATGTGCGTTTTAGGAGTCATTCTTCCTTATTATCATTTAATAAATTTTCTCATAATAAATAACGGAAGTATGGATGGTTTTTGGTCTGAAATATTTTCATCTCATCCTATTTCAATGATATCCATGGATCTTACAGTGGCTGCAACAACCTTTCTAATATTTTTAATTTATAAAAAATTTAAGTCAAATATCAGTATAGCTAAGTATATATTATGTATGTTTTTAGTTGGATTTTCTCTTGCTCTTCCGCTTTATTTATATGATAATTATGATAAAATTTAACGATATTTTTTAGCATTGATCATCAAGCAAACACCTGCATTTATAAGAATTAGGGCAATTGTACCAACCCAAAACCAATTTCCATTATTGATTTTCTGAATTATAGACTCACCAAGAATACAAATACCTGAACTAAATATAAGGATACCAGAAATAGAAACTAGAAGAAATAATACCTTTCCTTTTTTCAAGATTATTGCTTTAATTTATTCTCGAAATATAAAGAGGTGGAAGGAAAAGCAAAATCACTTCCATGTTTTTTAACAATTTCAATTATTTTATAATTTATTTCCTGTCTTGTGTCTACAAGTAATTTCCAATCAGGACTGTTGGTAAAGTAAACTACCATTATGTCCAAAGAGCTTGCTCCAAAATTCATGAATCTAACTAGCCCATCTTCATTAGTATTTGGGTGGTCATCAACTAAGTCCTGAATGTCTTTTACAATATTTTTGATTTGATCTACTGTTGTGTTATAAGTTAATCCGATATCAATTTTTACTTTTCTGACAGGTTTTAAGCTTAAATTATCAAGCTCACTATTTATAAGATTTTTATTTGGAATAGTTACCAAACTTTTATCAAAAGTTCTAACTCTTGTGCTTCGGAATCCAACTTTTTCAACAACGCCTGTTATGCTACCAACTGTGATAATATCACCAACTTGAAATGGTTTGTCAAAAAATATAGTAAAAGAACCGAGTAGATTTTCTAGACTTTCTTTGGATGCAAGAGCAATTGCTACACCACCAACTCCAAGTCCTGCAGCTAGTGCAGTTACATCAACACTAAAAACGTTACTTAAAAGAATTAAAATTCCAAAAATTACAATTAAAACTTTGCCTATTTCAATTGCAAAAGGAATTAACTGATCATCAACCTTGCTTTCTGTTTTTTGAGCTTTAAATTTTAATCTATCACCAATGTAGTCAACAACTCTTAAAAGAGTCCAAAATACAGTAATTAAGATAAGTAGTGAAACTCCCTTTTCAAGAATCATTTTTAATCCAATTTCATTTGAACTTACAAGATTCCATGACTCAGGAAAAGTTAATTGATTAAAAGAGAGATAAAAAATTATAATTAATAAAAAATAATTTAATGGTTTTTTGAGTAGGTTGTCAAATTCAGACTTTCCATTTTCATTAGAGCTATCGCCTACTATTTTATAAATAATTTTCCTAAAATAGGAACTGATAAAAGATTTTAATAAGAGACCTAATAAAAGTATAAAACCAAAAATTAAATAGCTTTTAATTGAATTTTCAAGAAATTCTATTTGTAAAAATTCAAGTTGATCCATTTTAAACTTTTTTACAAAAGTAAATATTTAAATTAATAACTTTTAATTTCCGCAGAGTTCCGTTGTTTTTACTCCTAAATCTGTGTAAGTTTTATGAATAGTTTCTAGTAGTGAATATTCAGTAAATGAATCTTGACCTAATTCCCATATCATTATCCCACTTAATTTTTGAGCTGCTAATTCAACTTTATTAGCAATAGTTGATCTACCATTGTAATATTTATTTTCAACCTGATCTCTTTCAGAGTTTGCAATGTTTGAAGCAACCATAGAACCATATGTAAATGAATTAACAGTTGTGGAATTTTGAAAATCATATCCATAGAATGGAACACCAAGAGTTAATTTTTCACCAGGTATTCCTACAATATTTTTCCAATAATTAATTCCTCTTTGGGCATGATTGTAAGAACTATGTTGACCAGGCGATGAAGGATCCCAAGAGCCTGTATAATCGTATGCCATAATATTAATAAAGTCAAAAACTGCTAATGCTTGATCTGAAATTTGAGAAAATTTTTTTTCTGAAGGAAAGGCTGCGGTCATGCCTTTACCATGAGCAGAAAGTTCTTGTTTAAGTTCAATTACAAAATCACTGTAACCATTTGTAACATGGGTCCATTCCAAATCCACATCAACACCGTCTAATTTATTTTCCAATACGAATTCAATTATTTTATCAATTAATTTTGGTCTATCTTGATTATTTGCAAGAAAATTCTTCCAAGTGTCAGCTACTTGGTCAGATAAAACTCCACCTGCTAAAGAAATATAAAATTTAATACCGCTGTTTTGCGATTTTGCAGTATTTATTAGCTGTTCAAGATTTGAAATAGCCGATGGGTTTGATAGTTGTATTGTTCCATCTTCCAAAGGATTTCCAAATGCAATATTTATATGAGTTAATTTACAAAAATCAATTTTGTCAGTTAATGCAAACCTCCATGTTGGCAAATAACCAACAACTCTAGCTTGTTCGGAGAAAAGGATTATTTCATTACTGTTTTCAACATTGTCATCTTCATCATTATTACATGCAACAATCGTTAATAAAAAAAAAATTAATATTAAGGGATTTCTCATTATCTAAGTTTAATTTCGATTTTTTTGTTAGAATTTAATTTAAAAGAAGCTTTTTCAAATTTTGGAACACCTAATATTCCCAGTACATTATTTGAAAAACCAAATTGTTCTTTTGGAATTCCAAAAAAATTAACATCAATTTTACCATTGTCATTATTATCTACGAGAACTTTTATTGCATATACTCCTTTCTTCAAAGATATTTTCTTTGAATAAACTCCTCTAAATACCGGCTCAATTATATTATAAGCCATGATATCTTGAGATTCATCGCCTGAACTGTAATCATCAGCATTATCATAAATCGCAATATAAATGATGCCATCTTGTTTTATATTTGGGATTACAATTTCTAAATAAAGATTATTATTATTTAATAATAAAATCGTACTTAAAATTATAAATAGTAGATGTTTCAATTATTTAGAAATTTAATCACTTTCTATTTCATTATATGTGATGTTCATGTACTCTGAAAGTTTAAAATCAAGTTCTGAGATTCCATTTAAGTCATGTGTGTTTAATTCAATATCAATAATATTATAAATGTTTGTCCACTTTGGATGGTGGTTTATTTCTTCACACATAACGGACACTTTTTTTATAAATTTTATAGCATTATTAAAGCTTTTAAATTTGAAAGATTTTTTAAGAAATCCGTCCTCTAAGACCCAATCTAATGTAAGTTTAGACAATGATTCAATAATTTGAGAGTCATCTAATTTTTTTCTCATTTAATTTTACTTAATTTATATTTAAGTTTATCCAACTTCATTTTTCTCCACCAAACTTTGTTAGTATTTTCCTGATCCTCGGCTCTATGAATTTTTTTGTTAAGCTTGTTAATTTTTTTCTTTAGATATTGTCTTGTGATTAATTTCATTAAAAATCGATTTTATAATAACTATATTTAAGTTAATGAAATTTATTAAATACTTGCTTATCATCATAGCTATTTCAGCATGCTCATTGAACAAAGAATCACCAAATTTTATTTTTATTTACACAGACGATCAAAGGTTTGATACAATTGGTCTGATATCCCAAAATGAAGTAATTACACCGAATTTAGATCGTTTAGCAAAAAGCGGTGCTATTATGAGTAATACATATAATATGGGAGGTTGGCATGGTGCAGTATGTGTTGCCTCAAGATCGATGATAATTTCAGGTAAATCTCTTTGGAAAGCAAAAGAAAATTTAGATTCCGAAAATATAGATGTAGAAAAAGCAATCTTAAATTCATGGCCAAAAATTTTAAAAAATCATGGTTACAAAACATATATGACTGGAAAGTGGCACGTTAATCTTCCTGTTAATAAATTATTTGATATTGTTAAAGATCCAAAACCAGGAATGCCTAGTGATAATGGTCCTGTTTTCTATAAACAGGTAATTAAGTGGAAAGAAGAATCAAATGATTTGAGAGAATTAAGTGATTACATGCCTTCTGGTTATGGTAGACCTACCAATGAAAAAGATAATTCTTGGAGTCCGACTGACTCAATATTTGGAGGTTTTTGGCAGGGTGGTAAACATTGGAGTGAGCTTATTGCTGATAATGCAATTGAATTTATTGATGATTCTCAAAATTTCAAAGATCCTTTTTTTATGTATTTAGCATTTAATGCTCCACACGATCCGAGGCAATCCCCTAAAAAATTTTTAGATATGTATCCTATTGAAAAAATTTCATTACCTAAAAATTATTTACCCAAGCATCCATTTATGTACGAAATTGGAAATCAACCAAAATTGAGAGATGAAGCATTAGCACCTTATCCTCGGACTGAATTTGCTGTTAAAAAACATATTCAAGAGTATTATGCTATTATTACTCATTTAGACGAGCAGGTTGGAAAAATTATGAAACATTTAGAAAATTTAAATTTGATGGATAATACTTATATAATATTTACATCTGATCATGGTCTTTCTGTAGGTCAACATGGTCTTTTAGGCAAGCAAAGTCTTTATGAACACAGTATTAGAGTACCAATGATTCTTTATGGACCTGACATTGAAGCAAATTCAATATATAATCAAGATATATATCTGCAAGATATTTTTCCAACTACATTAGATTTAGCCAATATTAAAATTCCAGACAACATAGATTTTAAAAGTTTCAAGGATGTTGTTATAAATAAAAAAAATCAAAAAATACATGATGCTATATATGGGACTTACAGCTGCTGTCAAAGTGATTTTAACGACTATCAAAGAATGATTAGAAAAGATGATTATAAACTAATACTATTCCCTAAAAATAAGAGAATGGAGTTATATAATTTGAAAGATGATCCATATGAAATTTCAAATCTTGCATATAAAAAACAAAATTCACAATTAGTTAAAAATTTGTTTGATGATCTAATTGTGCTACAACAAAAAATGAAAGATACTTTAGATTTAAAAAGAATTTTTAATTAAATCCATGTGTTATTAGGCGCTGTTAATTTATCTCTTTTATTACCAGTATTTGTAACACCTTTTGGTTCAATAATCATAACTTTTGTTTCTTTTTTCGAGAATGGCTTATGCTCTGTTCCTTTTGGTATCACTATCATCTCGCCCTCATTAATCTCAACTGTTTCATTTCTGAGCTCAATAAACATTTTTCCTTCAATAACTATAAATGCTTCATCTGTATCATCATGTTTATGCCAAATAAAATCATTATTAATTTTAACAAGTTTGAATTGATAATTATTTAATTCAGAAATCACTTTTGGTGACCATAAATCATTAAATTTTGAAAATTTATTTTTAAAATTAATTACTTTAAAACTCATTTGCTTTTTATTATTCAAGTTAAAAATTTAGATTTATAGAAATTTAAAAAATGGAATATTTTCAAGAGCTTGGTTATTTGGGATTATTTATATCAAGCTTTTTATCAGCAACTTTAATTCCACTTAGTCCAGAGATTGTACTAAGTGTTCTTATTGCAAAAGGATTTAATATTCCGTTAAGTATAATAATTGCGACATTAGGAAATTGGTTTGGAAGTATATTTACTTATTTCATTGGAAGAATTGGAGATTGGAGAAAAATTGAAAAATATTTCAAAATAAAAAAAGAAAGAGTATTCAATTTTAAAATTAAGATAGATAGGTATGGTAGTTTTATAGCATTTTTTTCCTGGATGCCTTTTCTTGGTGATATATTAGCTTTAAGTTTAGGTTTTTTTAAAGTTAATTTCACAAAAGTTAGTATTTGGATGTTGTTTGGAAAAACAATTAGATTTATTGTAGTTTCGATACTTATATATTATGGTATAGAAATTGTTTCTTAATATTAAATGAATAATATAGGTTTACTTTTACTAAGAATTGTTTTTTGCGGCGCTATGATTTATGGCCATGGTCTTGGAAAATTAAACAAATTAATCGATGGTAACTTCAAATTTTCGGATCCAATTGGAATTGGAGAAGCTCCAACATTATTTCTAGCAGTTTTTTCTGAATTTATTGCCCCAATTTTTATTTTGATTGGTTTTAAGACTAAATTTTTCAGTTTTTTTCCTGCAGCAACAATGTTTGTAGCAGCATTTATTGTTCATTTAAGTGATCCATTTTCAAGAATGGAGAAGGCTATTTTATTTTTAGCTGTTTTTGTATTTTTTATGATTTCTGGTCCAGGAAAGTATTCTATTGATAAGTTTAACTCATAGATTTTATTCTAGAGTGTTGTTATAATCTGAATGATATTGGTAATGCGTAAGTTATTTTAATATTTTTTCCATTAAAAGTTGCGGGTTTAGATATTTCAAGTAGCGACATTATTCTGAAAGCCTCATCCTCTAAAATTCTACTTGGGCCGATTGTAGTAAAATCTATGAGATATCCGTATTGATCAATTGAAAATTGAATAAAAACATCACCTTCAATTTCATTTCTCACAGCTCTTCTTGGATATTTAAAGTTTTTACTAATGTGATTTGCAAGAACTTGTTTAAAGCATGTTTTAGATTCTTCACCAGATGTATCTTCACAACCTTTTAAAATAGGGGCATTTTCAACATCTACAAAACTCATTTCTTTGGGTATTTGATATTTAATAGAAATTTGAAATGTTTTTTTTGTTGGCACATTATTAATTTTAGCTGGAGTTAATAATGGTAATTTTTCCATGATTTGAAGTGCAGCAATTTCAAAAACTTGTTTAGCATTATTTAAAGCTCTTTTTTGAATAAAGCTAACCCCAACTAAATTAGCATTAGGTTTAATATTATCTATTTCTCCATTTTCATCAATATCAAATTTTACATTAACTATTGCTTCTAGATTTAGATCCCATACTGATTTTGGATAAAGAAAGTTTATTTCAATATGCTCTTGAAGAGATTCGGTAAAGCATTGTTCTTGTTTATTGTCAGGCAATAACTTACAAACATTAAATATTGGAAATACTTCATCCATTAAATCATTTTTTTGGGCATAGTTATTGATGTAGAAGAAGAGTAGAAAAATATATATTTTTTTCACATTATAAAGTTAATATAATTATGTCTAGACATCTAAGTTTTAGGTCCGGTAATCCTGCTTTAAATAAAAACTCGTTTAAAGAAACAATTTCTGATGTCCAAAGAGGTCCCGTAACTCGTAATGAATTAATGACAATTAAAGGAACTGTTGATAAAACTGCTTTTTCCTTGTTGTTAATGATTGGATCGGGTTATTATGTTTATACCGAGCAGATAGTTTCTTTAATTTTACCAGGATGTTTATTAGGCTTAGCTGTTGCTATTTTTACAATTTTTAAAAAACAGTATGCTCCTATTACTGTCCCAATATATGCCCTTTTTCAAGGCTTATTTCTAGGCGGTATCTCATTTATGTACGGCCAGATGTATGAAGGTATTGTACACAATGCAGTGTTATTGACTGTAACTATTTTACTTTCACTATTATTGGCATATAGATCGGGCTTAATAAAGCCAACTGAAAATTTTAAACTAGGCATATTTGCAGCTACTGGTGGTATTGCACTTTTTTATATTATATCGTTTATTGCGAGTTTTTTTGGAGGAGGTCTAGCAATATTTGATCCCACAAATGGATCTATGACTAGCATTTTAGTTAGTTTGTTTATTGTAATTATCGCTTCTTTGAATTTAGTGTTAGATTTTGATTTCATCGAGGAAGCTTCAGAAAAAGGTGCTCCAA
>CACDPE010000010.1 GCA_902554655.1 uncultured Bacteroidota bacterium | reverse complement strand
ATGGCAATATTAAATTCGACAATAAAGATTTTGAAATCGCTGAATACAATTATAGAATAGCTAAATCAATAGATTCATTAAATTACAATGCACCATATAATCTTGGAAATTCTCTCTATAAAAATAATTTGGGCACTGATGCTCAAATTATGTATAAAAGTGCTTTGAAAAAAAATTCTAGTAAGGAAAATAAACACAAAGGCTTTCATAATCTCGGAAATACATATATGCAGAAAGAGGATTATCAAAACGCAGTTAATTCATTTAAACAAGCTTTGCTTAATAATCCTGATGATGAGGAAACAAGGTATAATTATGTTCTTGCCAAAGAACTTTTAAAAAACCAGAATCAGAATAATAAAAATGAAAATAAGGATAATAAAGACAATCAGGATAAGGATAACAAAAGTGATAATAAAAAAGATGAGAAGGATGATAAGGGAGAACAGAATGATAAAAATCAGGATAAAAAAGACGATTCAAAACAGCCTCAGAAACCAAAAGAAGATCAAATTTCTCCTCAGCAATTAAAAAATCTCTTGGAGGCAATGAATAAAGAAGAAAAAAAGGTGCAGGAAAAAGTGAATAAGAAAAAACTTAAAGGAACACCAAAATCAAATCAAAAAGATTGGTAATTATGAAAAAATTATTAATACTAATTTCTTTGCTATTTATGAGCTTTGGTTTTTCTCAAATCAAATTTGAGGCAGAAGTTAGTAAAAACAATTTAGGTGTTAATGAGAATCTGAGAGTCGATTTTAAAATGAATAAGGATGGTGATAATTTTAATCCACCTTCATTTGATGGATTTAGTGTTATAGGTGGACCAAATCAATCTGTCAGTAATAGTTGGATTAATGGTGTAAGAAGTTTTTCAAAAACATACTCTTATTTTTTAAGTCCTTTAAAAAAAGGAAAATATACTATCGGTCAAGCTTCTATCGAAATTGATGGCGATATTTATAAAACAATGCCAATTCAAGTTAAGGTAACTGAAGCAGTTCAGTCTTCAGTTTCGCCTAGCAACCCTGTTTCTTTTTTAAATGATGATATAGAATTAAATATTGAAGTTTCTAAAAGTGAGACTTATTTGAATGAGCCAATCTCAGTCGAGTTTAAATTACTTTTTAATCCTAAAATTAATGTAACGAATTTGGGTGAAATAGACAGCCCAGAATTTAATAATTTTTGGTCTCAAAATATAAAAATTCCGCGTTTAGAAATAAAAAGCACTTCCTACAAAGGACAAAGGTATAATTATGTTACTTGGAAAAGAACTTTACTCTTTCCTCAAAAGTCAGGTAATTTAGAGCTATTACCATTAACCTTAGATGTAACAGTAGATGTACCAACTAACAGACGAGATTTTTTTGGAAATGTTATTTATACACAAACTTCAAAAAAAGTTTCTTCAAAAAAGAAAAATATAAAAGTAAAAGAATTCCCCTCTGAAGGTAAACCCAAAAGTTTTAATGGTGCTGTTGGGAAGTTTGATGTTTCTTTATTTTCTTCTAAGTCTGAATTAAAGGCAACTGAATCATTTCAACTAGAATTAAAAGTTAATGGAAGAGGCAATCTTAAATTGTTCACTCTTCCAGAAATAAAAGTGCCATCATCTTTAGAAAAGTATGATCCTGAATTTAAAGAAGATATAAAATCGTCAATATCAGGAATGAATGGTCAAATTTCGAATACTTATACAATTGTTCCTCAATTCCAAGGTAAGTACCCTATTCCTGCAGTTGAGTTCAGTTACTTTGACCCAGAAGCCAAAAAGTACGTAACAATAAAAACAAATGAAAGTATTGTAGATGTAACAGAAGGCCCAATGAATTCAGAATATACTAATAACTCTGGATTGAGTTTCAATCAAAATAATACTATCCAGACAATAGGACAGTTTAATTACATAAAATTAAGTTCGAAATTTTCAAGTATTAATTCTAAAAAATTATTGGACTCAAAACTTTGGTTATATACTCTTTTATCTATCCCTTTTATAATTTTTATTTTTATACTATTATTAATAAAAGTTAGCAGAAAATCAATCTCAGATTCTGATCTAATAACCAAAAATGCTGAGAAATTAGCTAGAAAGTATTTGGAAAATGCAAAAATTGATATTTCTAACAAAGAATCTTTTTATAGCTCATTAGATCAAGCATTATTCAACTTTTTTAAATCAAAATATATGATCAGAAAAGAAGATTTCTCTAAAGATAAAATCAAATCAATTTTGATTAAGGAAAATATTTCTGAGAGGGTAATTAATGATGTAATTGAATTAATTGAAAGTTGCGAAATCGCAAGATACACTCCTGCAACTACTGATGCTATGGATAAAGATTATGAAAAAGCTGTTCAGATATTAACAAACTTTGAAAATGTATAATATGTTTAAACTATTTTTAATTTTATTTTTTTTAAACACCCAGTCTCAAGTTGAAGTTGTTTTCGATGAGGGTAATGCATTATACAATCAAGGTAATTATTCTGAAGCCATTGAAAAGTATACTAGCATCATAAATAATGGTTCTGAATCTGCAGAACTATACTATAATCTAGGTAATGCTTATTATAAAATTAATGATATCGCAAACTCAATATTTTATTTTGAAAAATCTTTATTGCTTGATCCTAATAATAATGAAACAATTAATAACTTATCATTTTCTCAAAATATGACTATAGATAGAATTGAGACTGTTCCAGTTAATCAAGTTTCTAAATTCATTTCAAAGTTTACAAATTTATTTGACTATAATACATGGTTCTTAATTTCAATTTTATTCGAGTTTTTATCTCTCATAGTTTTTTCATTATACTTATTCAATAAAAACTCTTATATTAAAAAGCGTTACTTCAGTATTGGATCAATATTTCTTTTCTGTTTTATAATTTTTTTGATTTTAGGTGTAAATTCAAAATCAGAATATGAAAAAAATAATCCAGCTATTTTATTTGATAGTAGGATTTCATTTAAGTCAGAACCTAATGAAAGATCAGAAGAGTTATTTCTTTTAAATGAGGGAACCAAAGTAAATGTTTTAGAAAAAATAAATGAGTGGAGTTTGATAGAACTTTCTAATGGATCAAAAGGATGGGTATTGAATTCAAAATATCAGCTTATAAAGTAAACATCATCTGATTATCTAATAAAAAAAGCAGGCTGTCACCAATTGACTGTAAAATATTATACACTTTTGAACTATTTAATGTTTCCTGTGGAATTAAATTTATTGAAAAAAAATTGTTTAAATAATTTAGTAATAAAACAAAGAAAGAAAAAACTACTAGGTATTTTCCTAAACTAAAAATACCTCCAAAAAGTCTATTAATTAATCCTAATGAAGCAAACTTAATCAGTTTTGTTAGTGACTTTCCTATTAATGAAAATGAAATAGTAATAGATATAAAAAGTAAAATAAATGAAATAATATTTAACACTTTTAAATCAATATTAATAAATTTAAAAAGTAATTCAGAGACTTGTTCTGTAAACATTGCTGCACCAATTAGGCCAATAAAAAAACCAAAAAATGATGCTACTTCATTAAAAAAGCCTTTAAAGAATCCTCTTATAAATGCGAAGGAAAGGAAGCAAATTATGACAATATCAAAATAATTCAATTTTAAAAATTTTAATTTAGTATTATTTTATAAAAATAAGTTGAAAGGGAAAACTAAAAAAATAAATAGTTGGGATAATATTACTAAGAAGATTAGTGATGTTTTTAATGATGGTCAAATAATTGACTTAGAAGGTATAATTTACTTAATAGGTCTTCAAGAATTAGGTTTTTTTGAAAAAAAATTCAAAAAAGATGAAAAAGTTAATATTATGCACATTGCAATATGTACTTTACTGGAACCATATGGGTATTATGAATTTGATTATGTTGATAAGGATGGATGGCCACATTATAAGCTCCTATCAAAACTTCCACAATTGAAACCTGGTGAACAAACTATTTTAATGAAAGAAGCAATTATAGATTATTTTTTTAAAAAGGGTTTTATTAGTTAAATAATTAGAATATTTTAGCCAAGTATATGACTGAAAAAATAAAGAACCTTAAAAGAAAATTATCTTCAATTAAAATCAACAATGAAAAAGAACTTGAAAGCTTTAGGTTGGAATATTTATCCAAAAAAGGTTTAATTCCAAGTCTATTCTCTAAGCTTAAACAAGTTTCAAAGGAAAATAAAAAATTTGTAGGCCAACAAATTAATGAAGTTAAAATTCTAGCAAATGAAATATACAATCTTTCAAAAATTAAATTTTCTAGTTCAGATTCAAATCAAAAATTTGAAGATTACTCAAAGCCAATTAAAATATTAAAATTAGGTTCACGTCACCCAATTTCAATAGTTAAGAATAAGATTATAGATATTTTTTTAAAAATTGGGTTTGACATTTCCGAAGGTCCTGAGATTGAAGATGATTGGCATAATTTTACTGCTTTAAATTTACCTGAATATCATCCCGCTAGAGATATGCAAGATACTTTCTATATTAATAAAAACCCAGATTGGCTTTTGAGAACTCATACATCTTCTGTTCAAATTAGACATATGGAAAATAATAAACCCCCAATCAGAACAATTTCGCCAGGGAGAGTTTACAGAAATGAAGATATTTCAGCACGTTCACATTGTTTTTTTCACCAAATTGAGGGATTATATATTGACAATAATGTCTCATTTGTTGATTTAAAACAAACCCTGCTTCATTTTACCAAAGAACTATTTGGAAAAAATAAAATAAGACTTAGACCCTCATATTTTCCATTTACAGAGCCTAGTGCAGAATTGGATATTTATTGGGGACTAAACTCAGAAGCAGATTACAGAATTACTAAAGGGACAGGGTGGTTAGAAATTTTAGGTTGCGGTATGGTGGACCCAAATGTTTTAAATAATTGTGGAATTGACCCTAAAGAATACTCTGGATATGCATTTGGATTAGGCTTAGAAAGGATTGCCATGCTACTATATCAAATTGATGATATAAGAACTTTGTATGAGAATGATATAAGGTTTTTAAATCAGTTTAGTAAATCAATATAATTTTTCAGAAATTTCTTTTAATATTTTTTTTGGACTATTTCTATTATAAAGAATTTTATATACTGAATCTATAAATAAAAAATTATCTTTTTTGTTTTTAGTTATTTCATATGCATTTTTTGTTGCATAATAACCCTCGACAACCATAGACATTTCTGACATTGCAGATTCGACAGAATATCCTTTACCTATCATGTTGCCAAAAGTTCTATTTCTACTAAAAGTTGAATAAGTTGTAACTAGTAAATCACCAATATATGCGGAATGGTTTATGTCTCTTTTTGTTCTATGAATTCTTCTAATAAATAGCTTTAACTCTTTTGCACAATGACTAATAAGAACACTAAGAAAGTTATCACCATATCCTAAACCATGGGAAATACCAACCAAAATTGAATAGATGTTTTTTAAAGTAGCAGAATATTCAATTCCAATTAGATCTGTAGAAACAGAGGTTTTTATATACTTTGATTTTAGTTTATCTGAAATATAATTCCCTAATAATTTTCTTTTTACTCCGATTGTTAAATATGAAAGTTTTTCTAGAGCTACTTCTTCCGCATGACATGGTCCACTTATTATTCCAAGGTTTGTTTTCTTTATATCATAGTTAATATGGAGATGCTGGCTAATTACAAGCTGAGATTTTGGTATAACACCTTTTGATGCTGAAATAATAATTTTATTTTTTAATAGCTTTTTATGATTTTGGAAAGTTGAATCAATGTATGGTGAAGGTATCGCAATTATTAATATTTCTGAGGCTTCAATGATTTTATTTAGATCATTTGAAATATTCAATTTTTTATTTTTTAACTGAACATGTCTTAAGTATTTTAAATTTCTTTTGCTTTTATTAATTCCTTCAATAATTTCTATGTTTCTTATATACCAATTGATTTTATCCAGATTTTCTGAAAACATTTTTACCAATGCAGTTCCCCAGCTTCCTGCTCCAATCACTCCAAAACTTTTGTTTTTCATTTTTTAACAATTCTTTAATAAAACTGGATGCTAATTTAAACTAAATTTATTGAGTTAGTTTTTCATAATTTGTTAACATAAAGCACTCTCCAAAGAGTGTTTTTTGTTTTATCTACCTAAACCAAACAAAAATAATTAACCCTAGCAGATAAAAAAATAATAATCTAAAATGTTTTTTTCTTCTTTCTACAACCTTATTATGCAAATACCAGCCAAATAGACATACCAACAAACTAATCAATGATGAGATAAAAGTTTTTAATTCTAGAATGTCTGTTAAAAGAAGCGATAATGATAATTTTATTAATAAAAATATTAATACGAACAATGAAATTCTAAAATCAAGAAATGTATATTTCTTGTCACCTAAAAATTTAATTAACGAATTTGATGTAGTGTATACTAAAAATAAAATACATATAATACATAGTAAACTATGAATGTTAAGTAAAGTAATGTTCATTTTAAAAAGAAGCATTAATTAAGCTCTTTGTATAAGGATTTGGATTTTTAAATAATTTTCGAGTGTCATTAAAATCTACAATCACACCATTTTTTAAAACCATAACACGATTACATATATTTTTAACTGTTCTAATGTCATGGGAAATAAATATTAAAGTGAGAGATAATTTATTTTTTAATTCAACTAATAAATTAAGTATTGAATTCTGAATATTTTTATCTAATGCAGAGACACATTCATCACAAATTAAAACCTTTGGCTCCATTGTTAGTGCTCTTGCAATTACAACTCTTTGCCTTTCACCCCCAGATAATTGTGATGGAAACTTATTATATAAATCACTTTTTAATCTTACACTTTTAAGTATTTTAACAGCTTCTAAGATTAAATTACCCTTTGAAATTATTTTATGAAACTTCATAGGTTCTATCACTTGATCAATGATACGAATCGATGGGTCTAATGATGAATACGGGTCTTGAAAAACTATTTGAATTTCTTTGCTAGTAGAAAGCCTACTCATACTTTTTATATTTTTTGAATTATAAAAAATATAACCAGAGTATGCTTCATGGATTTTTAAAATACATTTTGAAATAGTTGTTTTACCTGATCCTGACTCTCCAATGATGCCTAATGAATCATTTTTGAATAATTCAAAATTTATTTTTTTCAATATTTTTTTTCCACCAAGATTTAAACTTAGATTATTGACTTTAAGTATTTCTAAACTACTCTTACTGAAATTTTGTTTATTAATAATAAGTTTCTTGTTTAATGATATTAATTTTTTTGTATAATTTTTTTTTGGATTTTTAAAAATTTTTTTTGTTTCTCCTTCTTCAATGATTTCGCCATTTTTTAGAAAAATGATATAATCTGAAATTTCGCTAACTAAATTAAGATTGTGAGTTATAAAAATTAAACTCATTTTAAATTCTTTTTTTAGTTTTAACAATAGTGATACAATTTCTTTTTTTATTATAGTATCAAGTGAAGATGTAGCTTCATCACATATCAAAATTTTAGGATTTTTTGAAATCATCATTGCAATCATGAGACGTTGTTGCTGGCCTCCACTTAGTTCATGAGGATATTTTTTCAATGTATCCTGAGGGTTATCAATTTTTACCTTTTCTAGAATATCAATTGCATTATTAGTTGTATCGATGTTTTCTGAATTAGAGGATTTAAAACACTCAATTAATTGTGCTCCACATTTTATACTTGGGTTAAGATAGCTTGATGGATCTTGAAAAATAATTCCAATATCATTTCTTAAAATTTTTCTAAAATCATTGTTTGAGATTTTATTTAAATCTGTATTATTAAAAAATAAATTCCCAGATTGATATAGTCCTCTGAAAATGGATAACTTTAAAATACTCAACGCAGTAACAGATTTTCCACTTCCAGATTCACCAACTATTCCAAGAATATTATTTTTCTTTAGTTTGAAACTTATATTCTTAACAATAGATTCATTATCAGTGGAAACATTTAAGTTTTTTATTTCTAGTAAAGAATTATTCACTAATTAATTTATTTGTTTTTAAAATTTTAAAACTTTCAGAAATATATTTTTCAAAGTCTTTTGGAAATCCTTTTAAACTTTGCCCTTTGGCTTTACTTCTTCCCAATCTTGTAATTATCAAATCAATTTTTGGAAAAACAATTACGTATTGTCCTTGATGACCTCTGAGAGAGAAAAATTTATAGTTTTCATATTCACCTAACCAAAATCCATATCCGTAAATTGGATTGTTTTCAAACCTTGGTGAAATAGATTTTATCACATTTGAACTATCAATTACTTGTTTACCATTAATTAGTCCCATGTTTTTATAGAGTTTGCCAACCTTAGAAAAATCACGCGCATTGGAATTTAAACAACAATATGCTTTTATTTCATTATTTTCTTTGCTGTCGATCATCCAAAGAGCATCTTCTTCTGCGCCAATCGGATCCCAAAGCCACTCACTAACTAAGTCATTAATTTTTTTATTATTAGCTTTTTCAATTACCATTGCTAAAATCTGAGTACTGCCACTTTGGTAATTAAATTTTTTACCTGGCAATTCAATAAATGAAGATTTTAACATTAATTTTTTCAAATCTTCTGTAACATACGCTCTGGCAGTAATTCCCAATAAATTTTTATAATTTTCCTGCCATTTAAGTCCTGATGACATTGATGCTAAATCTCCAACAGTTACATCTTCTCCACCTTTGAATTCAAATTCAGGATAGTATTTTATTAGTTTTTCATCTAAACTTTCAACTGTGTTTGATTCAATGCTTTTAAATAACAAAAATGAAATAATACTCTTTGACATAGAAAAAGAATTAGTCATTGAACTTTCATCATATCCTAAAAAATATTTTTCATGAATAATGGAATCATTTAGAATTATTAGAAATGCAGTACTTTCATAATCTTTGTGAATAGCCTCTAACTCTTTTGTAGTTTCTAATTGATTGTACTGCTTATGCTTTGCCCAACGTAAAGGTTTTTGACTTTTGTGAACTGTATTATTTTCAAAAAATTTATAGTCATCGATAGATGCTTTTGTCCTTTTTGTTTTAAGAACTAATTCAACCATGCTTTTGTAGTCATTAAAATTTTCATGTTTAGTAAATAGAATTGAGCAAACTAGTATAATACTAAGGGTGAAAAATGAAATTAATATTTTAACTCTAAGACTCATGTTGAATTTCGATAAATATATATATTTAATTCTTTATTGATTATTTTAGATTAGCTCAAATATGAAAAAGCCTTTTTTTTATTTAAGAACGAGAATATTTTTATCAATGATAGCTCTTGTTTTTGTATCTTTTTTATTGATCGGTATATCAACCAATTTTCAAATAACTGAAAGCTCTTATTATTATCATGAACTTAGATTGGATAGAAAAGAATCACAACTTCAAAGAGCAATTTCATATGAATTTATAAACAATACTAATCCAGTTAAAAGTCAAATTTTTAGAGATAAAATTTTTAAAATTTCTGATATACAAAATATAAGTTTTAGCATTTATGATTTAAATGGAAATTTAATTCAGTCAACATTTGAGGAAAGTGCTTTAACCAGAATTAGTCAAGATTTAATTGATAAAATTAATTTGTCTGAAAAAAAGAAATATGTTGAAATTAAAAAAGTTGGTGATAAACAAGTCAGAGAATCATATTCAATAATATTTGATTATAACAAAGAACCAATTTGGATTTTAAACCTTCCTTACTTTGATGATGATAAATTAAATGTTTATGAATTAAGATCTTTTATATTAAATATTGTTCAAGTTTATCTTTTATTATTTGTTTTAGCTATAATTATTTCATACTTCGTTTCTAGTTATATTACAAATCCAATTTCAGAAATAGTATATAAAATGAAACAAATGAGGATTGATAAATTGAATAAAAAAATTAATCTTGAAGTTACTAGTAAGGAAATGTTTACCCTAGTCAATTCATATAATAATATGGTTGATCAAATTGACCAGAATATAAAGGAGATTTCAAAATCACAGAGAGAGTTAGCTTGGAGAGAAATGGCAAAACAAGTAGCACATGAAATTAAAAACCCACTAACTCCAATGAAATTAAGTGTTCAAAATTTTAAAATAAAATTTGACCCAGAGGATCCAAATGTTGAAAAAAAATTGGATGAATATAGTAAAACTTTAATTCAACAAATAGATGTATTAAGCTCTATTGCAACAGCATTCTCAAGCTTTGCTGAATTACCGGTTCAAAAAAATGAAAAAATTGATTTGATATCTACTACAAAATTATGTTTAGAAATTTTTAATGACAGGAATGTTGTATTTAAATCAGACTTAAATAAATTGGAGATTTTATTTGATAGAACTAACTTAATAAGGATTATTAATAATCTTGTCAAAAATTCTATCCAAGCAACAAATGACGTTTCCGAGCCTAAAATCATAGTTGAGGTAAAAAAAATAAATAAATTAGCATTAATTGAAATTATAGATAATGGTTCTGGTATTCCAAATGAGTTAAAGGAAAAAATATTTGAACCTAATTTTACCACTAAAACTAAAGGTATGGGGCTTGGTTTGAGTATAATTAAAAATTTAATAACAAATTATAAAGGAACTATATCTTTTAAATCGAAAAAGGGTGAAACGGTTTTTACAATTAAATTACCTGTTGATTAACAGTATTCGTTGTAAGCTTCTTTTAGGTTTTCAGCAATAATTTTAGCATCCCTTCCTTCAATATGATGTCGTTCTAACATATGTATTAATGACCCATCTTTAAATAGTGCAATGCATGGTGATGATGGAGGAAAGGGAAACATTAAATTTCTTGCAGATTCAGTAGCTTCTTTATCAACTCCTGCAAAAACGGTGAATAGATTGGTGGGAGTTTTTTCATTTTGTAATGAACCGATAATACCAGGTCTAGCATTTGCGGCAGCACATCCACAAACTGAATTTACAATAATTATAGATGTATTTTCTTTTATTAAATCTTTAATATCATCTTGAGCTTTAAGTTCAGTGAAACCATTGCTTGTAAGTTCCTCTTTCATTGGATTAACAATATGTTCTGGGTACATAAATTTATTTTTTTCAAATATACTAAAGAAGTATTAAATTCCATTTGTAATTTTACATTGTGTATAGATGGTTTTTAGGATTATTCGGTTTTTTTATTTACAGAATTCCTGGTTTTTTTGTTGGTTTTTTTATTGGATCTATCATTGATAACGGTGGAATTAGAAGAGTTAACTCAAATATTGTAAAAGAATTTGAAATCAATCTTCTTTCCCTCGCATCAATTTTAATAAAATCTGACGGAAAAATTTCTGTATCTGAGCTTCAGTTTGTTCGTAATTATTTTATTTCAATTTATGGCCCTCAAAAAGCAAATAATTTATTTTCAAGATTTAATAAAGAGGTTGATAAATCTAGCATATCAGCTGAAAAAATATGCGTTTTCTATAGATCTAGGACATCTTACGAAACTAGATTACAAATTATTAACCTTTTGTTTAATGTTGCAAAATCAGATGGCAATATTTCTAATTTTGAATTAGAAAAACTCTATGAATTTTCTTCTCTTATGAAAATTTCAAGAATGGACTTCGAAAGCTTGAAGGCAATGTTTATTAAGTCTTCAAACTCTGATTATAAAATTCTAGAAGTAGATAAAAACTGTTCAGATGCAGAACTGAAAAAAGCATATAGAGATCTTGCTAAAAAACATCATCCTGATAAAGTTCAGCATTTAGGCGAAGTTTATATCAAATCTGCCAAGGAAAAATTTGCAAGGATACAAGCTGCTTATGAAAACATTAAAAAGCAAAGAGGAATAGCATGATAGATCAACTTTATTTTTATTTGGAAATTGGCTATAATCATATTTTAGACTTAAGCGCTTATGATCACTTTTTGTTTTTGGTGTCTATTACAATTCCGTTTTCTTTTAAATACTTTAAAAAGGTGTTTTGGATTGTAACTTTATTTACAATCGGGCATTCATCTTCAATTATTTTATCGACATATAATATTGTCAATCCAAACATGTCAATAATAGAATTTTTAATTCCAGTAACGATTATTTTTTCAGCAATATCAAATGTGTTTTTTTTAAAAAAGGATGAAAGCTTGGATATTAAAACTTTATTTATTGCGCTATTTTTTGGAATAATTCATGGATTTGGTTTTGCAAACTACTTTAATCAAATAACTTTTGATGATATATTTGATACAACAGCCTTATTGGGTTTTTCTTTTGGAGTTGAACTTGCTCAAATTATAATTGTAATCTCAATACTTTTGATAAACTCAATTTTAATGTTTTTGCTTAAAGAAAAATATAATTCATACATTAAAATAAGCTCGATCATTGTTTGTATATTAACAATCTTGTTATTTTTTTAATTTATATGTCATTACAAAAACAATTGAAGTACGATAAAGCTTATCTAAAAATGGCGCTTGAATGGGGTAAGCTTTCTTATTGTAAAAGAAGACAAGTAGGAGCATTAATAGTCAAGGATAGAATGATTATTTCTGATGGTTATAATGGCACTCCAACTGGTTTCGAAAATTTTTGTGAAGATGAAGAAAACTATACTAAATGGTATGTTTTACACGCCGAAGCTAATGCAATAACTAAGGTTGCCTCTTCTGCCCAGTCTAGTAAGGGAGCTACCCTATATGTGACTTTGTCACCTTGTAGAGATTGCAGTAAATTAATTTTTCAGTCTGGCATAATTAGGGTTGTATATCATGAAGAATATAAAGATAGATCTGGTCTTGATTTTTTAATAAAAGCAGGTGTGGAAGTAAAACAAATAATTAATCTTTAATTTTTTTTTCAATTTTCTCAGAAATTATTAAAATTAGTATTAGAACTATGGCGCAGCTTGAAGCTAATATTCCAACTAATGAAATTTTATTATCAGAATCACTAATTTCAAATTCAAAATTATAATTAAAAATATTGATGACTAAAATTATAATACTAATTACGAGACTTATTTTCTTTACCATATTTTTGTTTAAGCAAAGTTACTAATTGAAATGATAATAATTGATAAAACTTTAGTTTCTAACGATGTAATTGAAAGAAAATTTACATGCGAGATATTAAGTTGTAAAGGGGGGTGTTGTGTTAAGGGAGACATAGGTGCTCCATTGGAACTTGAGGAGGTGGAGAAGCTGAAAAAAAATTATAAAAAATTAAAAAAATTTATTTCAAAACTTGGCTTTGATTCATTGAGCAAAAATCAAAGTTTTGTTAGTGATGAAAATGGAGTTTTTCATACACCTTTAATAAATAATAAAGAGTGTGTCTATATTAAAAGAGATCAAAACAATATCGTTACTTGTGGAATTGAAAATGCCTTTAATGCAGGAGAAATTGATTTCAATAAACCAATTTCATGTCAATTATATCCTTTAAGAGTTACTGAACTTAAAAATTATACGGCTGTTAACTATCATGATTGGGAAATTTGTAATGCTGGTTGTGTTAAAGGTGAAAACGATAATATATATGTTTTTGAGTTTTTGAAATCGGCTTTAATCACAAAATTTGGAACTGACTGGTATGAAAAACTATTAGCAGCAAAAAAAACAAATACGTAGACTTTTCTTTAATTCATAAATTGTTAAAAACTAAGCCAATTTGTGAATAATTAATTCTTTTATTTCTGACAACATTTTAGAATCTTTGTTAAACTTAATTGCAAATAATCTAATTACATTACTGTTATGGTTGAACCAATTTTAAAGGAAAATAAAGATAGATTTGTCATCTTCCCAATAAAACATCACGATTTATGGGAGTGGTACAAAAAATGTGAAGCAAGTTTTTGGACTGCTGAAGAAATAGATCTTCATCAAGATCTCACAGACTGGACTACTAAATTGAATGATGATGAAAGATATTTTATCAAACACATTTTAGCTTTTTTTGCTGCTTCGGATGGAATAGTTAATGAAAATCTTGCTGAAAATTTTGTAAATGAGGTTCAGTATTCTGAAGCGAAATTCTTTTATGGTTTTCAAATCATGATGGAAAATATTCATTCAGAAACTTATTCATTATTGATTGATACCTATGTCAAAGATGATAATGAAAAAGATAAATTATTTAATGCAATTGAAACTTTTCCTGCTATTAAAAAGAAAGCTGATTGGGCATTAAAGTGGATTGAATCTGATTCATTCGCAGAAAGATTAATTGCATTTGCTGCTGTTGAGGGTATCTTTTTCTCAGGTGCATTTTGTTCAATTTTTTGGTTGAAAAAAAGAGGTCTTATGCCAGGTTTAACTTTTTCAAATGAGCTCATTTCAAGAGATGAGGGAGTTCATTGTGATTATGCAGTTCATTTGCATAACAATCACTTAGTAAATAAAGTTCCTAAAGAAAGAATTACACAGATTTTAACAGATGCATTAGATATCGAAAAAGAGTTTATCACAGAATCTCTACCAGTGAGTTTAATTGGTATGAATGCTAAGCTAATGACTCAGTATTTAGAGTTTGTTACAGACAGACTTCTGGTTGAGCTTAATTGTGATAAAGTTTACAATGCCACAAATCCTTTTGAATTTATGGATATGATTTCATTACAAGGGAAAACAAACTTTTTTGAAAAAAGAGTTTCAGAATATCAAAAAGCTGGTGTTTTAAATAATGATACAAGATCAGAAGAGATCAGCTTTGATGAAGATTTTTAATAACAATATAACAACTAATTAAATAATGTTTGTAGTAAAAAGAGATGGGCACAAGGAGCCTGTCATGTTTGATAAAATAACCGCTAGAATCAGAAAACTCTGTTATGGTTTAAATTCCTTGGTTGATCCTGTCCGAGTTTCAATGAGAGTTATTGAAGGTCTATATGACGGTGTTACAACTTCTGAGCTTGACAATTTAGCTGCTGAAGTTGCAGCTACGATGACCACTAGTCACCCAGATTATACAAACTTAGCATCTAGAATTTCTGTTTCAAATCTTCACAAAAATACTAAGAAATCATTCTCAGAAACAATGGCTGATTTATATAATTATGTAAATCCACGGACGGGTAAAAAAGCTCCATTGCTCTCTGATGAAGTCTATAAGGTAATTAAAAAAAATTCAGAAAAACTCGATTCAACCATAATTTATAATAGAGATTTCAATTATGATTATTTTGGATTCAAAACCCTTGAAAGGTCTTACTTATTAAAGTTGAATGGAGTTGTTGTTGAAAGACCTCAGCACATGTTAATGAGAGTTTCAGTTGGAATTCATCACGATGATTTAGATTCGGCTATTGAAACCTATAATTTAATGTCGAAAAAGTTCTTTACCCATGCTACACCAACATTATTCAATTCTGGTACACCCAAACCTCAGCTTTCCTCCTGTTTTCTGCTTACCATGAAAGATGACAGTATTGATGGAATATATGATACCCTAAAACAAACCGCAAAAATATCTCAATCAGCTGGTGGAATTGGCTTGTCTATTCATAATATTAGATCAACAGGTTCATATATTGCAGGAACAAATGGAACATCCAATGGAATTGTTCCTATGCTAAGAGTTTTTAACGATACTGCTCGTTATGTTGATCAAGGCGGAGGAAAAAGAAAAGGTTCTTTTGCTATTTATATTGAGCCATGGCATTCTGATATTTTTGATTTTCTTGATTTAAAGAAAAATCATGGTAAAGAAGAAATGAGAGCTAGAGATTTATTTTACGCTATGTGGATTCCAGATCTCTTTATGAAAAGAGTTGAGATTAATGGAGACTGGACACTAATGTGCCCAAATGAATGCCCAGGATTATATGATTGTCACAGTGATGAATTCGAAAAATTGTATTTGAAATATGAGAGTGATGAAAAGGGTAGAAAAACAATCAAGGCTAGAGAACTGTGGGAAAAAATATTGGAATCTCAAATTGAAACTGGTACACCATACATGCTTTATAAAGATGCCTGTAATAGAAAATCAAACCAAAAGAATTTAGGTACTATACGATCATCCAACTTATGTACTGAAATTTTAGAATACACTTCTAAAGATGAAATTGCTGTATGTAATCTTGCTTCAATTGCCCTACCAATGTTCGTAAAAAATAATTCATTTGATCACAAAGAATTATTTAAAGTAACTAAGCGAGTAACTAAAAACTTAAATAAAGTAATTGACAGAAACTATTATCCAGTAAAAGAGGCTGAAAACTCAAATTTTAGACACAGGCCAATTGGGCTTGGAGTTCAAGGATTAGCAGATACATTTATTAAATTACGTATGCCATTCACGTGTGATGAAGCAAAGGTTTTAAATCAAGAAATTTTTGAGACCATTTATTTTGCTGCAATGACCGCTTCAATGGAAGAAGCTATTAAGGACGGTCCATATAAATCATATAAAGGTTCTCCAGTTTCTAAAGGTGAGTTCCAACATAACATGTGGGGAGTTAAAGACGATGAATTGAGTGGAAGATGGGACTGGGATAAATTAAGAAAGGATGTTAAAAAGAATGGAGTAAGAAATTCTTTGTTAGTTGCTCCAATGCCAACCGCGTCTACATCTCAAATTCTTGGAAATAATGAATGTTTCGAACCTTATACCTCTAATATTTATACACGTAGAGTACTCTCCGGTGAATTTATTGTAGTAAACAAGCACCTATTAGAAGATCTTGTTAAGCTTGGATTATGGAATGAAGAGCTTAAACAAGAACTAATGAAAGCAAATGGTTCAATTCAGCATATTGAAAATATTCCTCAAGATATCAAGGATCTTTATAAAACTGTTTGGGAATTAAGCATGAAGGATATTATTGATATGGCTAGACACAGAGGATATTTTATTGATCAGTCGCAGTCTCTCAACTTATTTATGGAAGGTGCAACAATGGCTAAACTAACTTCAATGCATTTTTATGCTTGGAAATCTGGTCTTAAAACTGGAATGTATTATTTAAGAACAAAATCAGCTGTTGATGCTATCAAGTTTACAATTGATAATACCAAAAAAGAAGAAGTTGTAAAGGAAAAAGTTGAAGCTGTTGCCTCAGCCCCAGCTGCTGCTGCGATTACACCGCCGCCTTCAGCTGAAGAAACGGCTCAAATTCCAGTTGAACCTCTAACTCCTGAAGAGTTAAAAGAAATGATTGCTAAATCAAAAGAAGGTGAACAAGATGATGACTGTTTAATGTGTGGTTCCTAATTTTTATTTTTTTCAAAAAATAAATTATAAATAATTATTGCTAATAATCCTCCAGCTGTAGTTACTGTTGAGTATAAATATATGTGTTGTATAGCATCTCCGTTATTTAAATAATCAACAAAAGCAGGACCAATGAAAACAGCTGGATTAAAAACGGCTGATGAAATATTCCCAACAAAAAAAATTCCTAATGAAACAGTTAATCCAATGACTATTCCATAGTATTTATTCCCTTTTGTTTTAGGATAAATAGCAACTAAAAAAATTACCAAGATCATTAAAAAAGTAAAAAATAATTCTGACAGAATTATTAAGAAATAAGGCTCATTTAAATTAGGTTCTAACACAAGCCTTTCAGTAAGAATTGAAATTAAAAGTGCAGCACAAAAAGCTCCAAAAATTTGACATACAACATATAAAAAACAAACAGAAATAGATATTGTTTTTTTTAAGCAGAAAGAGAAGCTTACTGCGGGGTTATAGTGAGCCCCTGAAAATTTAGCACCTAAATAAATTAGAATTGAAAGACCTAAGCCAATAACTAAAGGATTACTAGATAATCCAATTATAAAAACTAAAAAAAAAGTTCCTAAAAACTCTGTTAAGTACTTCAATTATAAGTTGTAAATTTTTTTTAAATTATTTTATATCTTTTTACTCTTGTTCATCAATTTGAGTAGGACTAACTTTTTCAACATATTTATCGGAATATAGCTCTAGTAATTGAATATAATGAGATATTATTGTTTCAGTCTTTTTAAGAATTTCAAAATATAATCTTGTATTTTTTGGACTTGAATCTTCTTCTCTAGTTCTAGCTATTTGAGATTTTATTTTTTTATTTAATGACGAAGTTAATAATTCTTTTATATTAAAAATTAGTTTAATATCTGAATAATTATTTGAATCAAAAGTTGTGATAATAAGATCAAAAAATTCTTTTAACTCATCCTCAAGTTCTTTAAGTTCACGTGTTTGATTAAAAGTTAAATTTCTATGATTATTATTGAAATGTTTGAATGTTATTTTAGATAATGATGAAATGGAATCTGTTATGTTTTCAAGTTCCTCAAGTACACTCATGTGAAATTGTGATGCTGAATCAATAGATAATTTATCTAACTTTTTAATAAAATAAAAAACATCATTTTTTAGAACTTCTAAATCATTATTTATTTTTTCAACAAACTTATTATTCTCTTTTAAAGTATTTAAATTTTGAGAGCTAGTTCCTTCTAAGATTTTTAAAATTGATTTGTTTGTTCTCTTTGAAAACTTTGAAATATTTTTTGAACTTTCATAAATTACACCTTTAATTGATTTACTTTCAATTGTTTCAAATTTTTCTTCCTGCAACTCTTTCTGTCTTCTAATTTTGTGGGCAAAATAATTCTTAGTTAAGATCACACCAACTATAATGACTAACATATAAAGTCCGTACTGGCCTAAATAATAAAGCAGGGCAGCAATAAATCCGGATGCTATAAAAGCAATTAATGCTGTAAGAAGCCATCCTCCAATTACATTTATTACACCGGCAACTCTATATACTGCACTATCACTTCCCCAAGCTTTATCAGCTAATGAAGTACCCATAGCAACCATAAATGTGACATAGGTGGTTGACAAAGGCAATTTATATGATGTTGCAATTGAAATTAAAATTGCTGCAACAACTAAATTAACTGATGCTCTGATTTCATCAAATGCAGGTCTATCTTTCTTTAAAATTAATGTATTTGGCTTTGGTTTTATGTATTGTTTAGAAATGAATCTTTGACTGTGCTCAGGAATTATTTTTAAAATTCTTGATTGAATATTTGAAGAAGATTTAACTAAAAATCTAGAAATGAAATTTGGCTTAAATCTTTCGATAGTTTCTTCTTGATTTGATAAATCAATTGAGGTTTTAATTACTGATTTTGCTTTACTTGATGTCCAGAGTGTGACAATCATAATGGCACCTGCACCTAATAATATTTCAGTTGGTGCGGCAACTTTTTCAGACAATATTTCCATTGTATAATTATCAGGTCCCAATCCTGAATCAACCCATGCTGTAAAAGATTGATAGCCAGCAATTGGAACTCCAATAAAGTTAACTAAGTCATTTCCAGCAAAAGCCAAGGCTAGAGCAAAAGTTCCAGCACAAATGACAATAGTATATATACTAAATTTTAGTATGGTATTTATGAAATGCGAAATAAGGATCCAAATAATTGAAGAAATCAAAATAATAAGTAAAAGATTATTATCTAAAAAGTTTGACAATGTTTCATTTCCTAAAAGTTCAAATTTAGATGATGAGTATGGGCTGCCTTTTAAACCTTTTATAATAATGAAGTAAAAAATTGAAGTTATTGCAATACCTCCAAAAAAGGATCCTAACCATTTACTCCTATTCTGAAAGTTAAAAGACAAAATCAACCTCGAAATAAATTGTACTAGAGCCCCAATAGAAAATGCTATAACTACTGAGAGGAAAATCCCTAAAATAATTTGTGTGGCTTTTGAAGTGTTAATGTAGTTAGCCAAATCAATTACACTATCATCAATATTTGAAATTTTAATTAATGAAATAATTACTGCCGCACCCAACAACTCAAATACAATTGAAACAGTAGTTGAAGTTGGAAGTCCGTATGAATTAAAAACATCAAGTAGTAAAATATCGGTAATCATGACAGCAAGAAATATTATCATGATTTCAGAGAAAATAAACATCTCAGGATTAAATATACCTTTCCGTGCAACCTCCATCATTCCACTTGATGACATTGCGCCAAAAGCAACACCTAAACTTGCAATAATCATTAATGTCTTAAATGAAACTACTTTTGATCCAATTGCTGAGTTTAAAAAGTTAACAGCATCGTTACTAACACCAACCATTAAATCAGCAATTGCAAGTATTCCTAGGATTATAACTAATATTAAGTAATAGTCTTGCATTAATCCTGAAAGTTATTTAATTATTTTGATTTTATAGATTAATAGAATATCCAATTGAAAATTTTATACCCTGATCTCTGTAACTGTAAAGTCTATTTAAAGCATTATAACTTTCAGCATAACTTTCTTTTTTACTGTTTAATAAATTTTCAGCCTTAATATTTATGGATTTTTTACTTTCTTTTCCAAAGGATTTTGAGAAAGTAAAATTTAAACTCTCGAATGGGTAAGTATAGATATCTGGACTTATACCGTTACCAACAACTTCTAAAGTTTTTCCTTGCATATTGAAATATAAACCCGCTCTTGTTCCATCATCTTTATAGTCAATACTAGCATTAATTAAATAAGGTGATTGACCTTGCAGCTCCCTTGAACCACTTAAAGTCTCTCCACTTCTTAACCCTAAAGTTCTTAAAGTGTTTTCTGCCTCTCCATACTTTTGTTTGGACTCAATTATTGAAGCATTAACATTAATACTAAAGTAATCTGAAATATTTTTTCTAGCTTCAATTTCAGCTCCATAAACTGTAGCATTACCCAGATTCCTCGGTTGAAAATTTTCTCTAGCTGATTCAAAATAACTAAGCTCAATTGGATCTTTAAAATTTTTATAAAAAGCACTAACTGCAAACATTTGATTGTTTTCTCCAAAGTTTTCAAACCTTAGATCAAGGTTATCAATGTACGTAGGTTTCAAATCTATATTTCCTATGTAAGTAATGTTTGATAGAGGATCGAATATTTGAGCAATTGAAGCTTCTTTGAAAGAAGGTCTAGCTGTAGTTTTTGAGTATGAAAATCTTATATTAGAATTTTCAGTTACAGAAAATATAAAGTTAGAGGATGGAAATAAATCAAATGTATCAGTAACTTTTTCACCTTTAAATTCTCTGTCACCTGAACTGTCTTGTCCAGTATAGTGTGTAAAATATTTTTCTCCTCTAAGACCTATAATTGATCTAAAGTTGGGATTCAGTTTAAACTCAAAGGAAATATAGCTTGCAAGATTATTTTGATCAGCTTCATAGCTTTTACCTCTAGAAATTAGATTAAATAATAAATCAATTGAATTACCTCCTCTATTTGTGGGTGTCCATATGTTTCCATCTTTTAAAATATTATTAGCATCACCATTATTAAGAGTCCCCATGTTATTAGGTACGTTAACTTGGGTTCTGTAAATATCATAATCTCTTTCTTTATATGAACCGAATAATCCATACTTAATTAAAGCATCATTATTGAACATTGATATCTTATTTGTAAAATCAATTTTTGCGACATAGTTAAACTCTTCTAAATCTCTCCATATTCTTCTAGGTTTGGTGTTTAAATTAATAACATATTTTCCTTCATCTGTAATTTTAAATGATGTAGTTCTATCATCTTTATCTTGAATAGATGACCTTGTAGGAGATAATTTCCATTCAACCTTAAAATTTCCTTCATTTAATGAGTGAGTCCCTGAAAAAAGAATATTTGTTATTGATCTTTCAGTGTATTGCAGTATGTGCTTTAGGTACAAATTAAAATCAGTATCTGACCTTTCATTATCAAAAACACCTGCAGTTGACTCACCATTTTGAATATGAAGTACATTAAACTTATACTTTGAGTTTTTTGTTTTAAAAGATAAGCCCCCCATACCACTTAAAGTTGCGATTTCTTTACCTACATCACCTGACTGAGTTACCGAAGGATCCAATTCAAATATTGATTTATTTTCATTTCTTAGGTATTCATTATTTTGAGCCTTTTCATAATATTCAGATTCGTTTTTGTATGAAAGAGATCCAAACCATCCAAGTTTATTTTCCGCATTACCCACATTCTTTTGATTACCGCCAGAAATTGAAAAACTATAATCTCCGAGATTTGAATTTCTTGTCCCACCCATCTCTTTATTATACTTATTAGTTATTTCTGTTTGTAAAGGTTGATTAAATACTTCTTGAAATGAATAGTTTTTGTGGGGGTCCACTGGAAGTTTTCTAGTTCCATCATCAAATCCGAGAAAATCTGTGCCACCACCATTGTATGAAATAAAATCATTTTTATAATGCATATTAGGATTAAATGATGTTCCAACAGAAATATTTAATTGTTTGTTAGTTGGAAATTCTTTTGTGATAACATTTATAATTCCACCTGTGAAATCCGCTGGGTTTTCTGCAGTTGATGATTTAATTACGATTATGTTATCTAAAATACTGGTTGGAAATAAATCCATTTGTACTGTATTTCTGTCAGGATCAAGACCAGGAATATCAATTCCATTTAAAATCGATTTGGTATATCTGTCACCCAAGCCTCTCACAAAAACATATTTACCTCCTTCAACTGAAACACCTGGAACTGACTTTACAGCAGAAGCAATATCTGACGCCCCAGAACTTTTGATTCTTTGCGAGGAAAGACCGTCAACTAAACTTGCAGATTTTTTTTGAAAAGCTAAAACTGCTGATTCTGTATTTTGTCTTGCACTGACTGAAACAACAACCTCTTCGAGTCCTTCAGCCATCACTTCCATACTTACATTTACAATTGCAGGTTCAACTCCATTAATAATTACTTCGGAAATTTCTATAGTCTTATAGCCTAAATAACTAAACTGTAATGTGTAAGATCCTTCTTCAAGAATGATTTCATAGTTCCCATCAAAATCACTTGTCGTACCTGTTCCAGTTTCTTTAACAAGTATATTTGCAAAAGGGACTGGATCTTGAAAATCAGTATCAATAACAGTTCCTCTTACTATACCGTTTTGCGAAAAAACTAAAGAAGAAACTATTAAAAAAAAGAAGAAAAGTAATGAGTTAAATTTATTCATTGGATTATTGATTTTTACAAATATCTACTTTGAAAAAATAATTACAGTTAACTAAATGTTTTATGGATGTTAACTTAATGTTAATAAAAAAACCCTGCTTAACGTAAGCAGGGTTTTTTAACAACTAAATCTAAGTATTTAAATCAACTTAAAATTTTCCTTTTGCTTTAGCCATTGTCCATCCGAACTTTGACATATCGGCACCTACAGTTTGACTACCTTTAGTTACAGCTTTTGCAAATGATGCACCTCCAATAGTTTTAGCTTCTTCATAATTTGCGTTTGGAGTACTTGATTTATCATCGAAAATTTTACCTCCAGTCAATGAATCTCCGTCAGGAACTACTATTTCAAAATTTGTGAATACTAGATCACCGTCTGTATAAGTTTTACTATCAGCATCAGCATCTAGTTCGAAATCTTTATCTTTTTGGAATCCGTATGCGTAAAGACCATTGATAGATCCAGTAGCACCTTTTCTGTTATCATTATATTCGCCGTCAGATGCAGTAGCAGATCCTATTAAAGTAATGTTTTTAAGTTTAAATTTACCCTTAGCAGATCCTTCAGGTCCGTCAATTTCCATCCCGTGATCAGAAGCAGCTTCAGCAATAACTACAGCATTATCGACTGTACCAGAAAATGCTTGGTCTATGTCTAAACCATCATCACCTTGACCCCACACTAGTAAATTTTTAGCATTAGCAGTTCCTCCAAACCACTCAATTCCGTCGTCTACATTAGCAACAACTTCGATATTTTCAATTACTGTTCCAGTACCAACACCACCTAGAGTTAATCCATTAATTTCATTGTCTTGTCCAATTAATGCTCCACCATGTCTTATTGAAATGTATTTCATCGTACCAGAATTATCTGCAGCATTAGAGCCACCATATAATCCTCTTTTATCATCAGCAGGAATACCTTCTATTTGATATTCTGAAACATCTCCTTTAAATGAACTAGGAGCTTTTCCTAATACTAATAATCCTCCCCAAAGTCCTCTTTGATCAACACCTAAATTTGATCCAAATGCTTGACCTGGTTGAATATCATCAGCTTCAGAGGTCATTACAATTGGCTTAGCAGCAGTACCTTGAGCATCAATTTTTCCCCCTCTGGCAATACACAAGAATGATGCATTAGTTTCAGTACCACCTTTAGCTTTCAAAATAGTTCCAGCTGGAATTACTAATTCTCCACCATCAACAACGAACACTCGTCCTGAAATTGTCCACACCTTGTCGGCTGTTAGCGTTCTTTTACTTGAAATTTCACCAGAAAGAACGAAATTTCCTGTAATTGAAACTGAAACTGTAGCTGGAGCACTATCAGCAGAACCATCATTGGCAGCATATGTAAAAGAGTCAGAACCGTCAGCATTTTCGTTGGCAGTGTATGTAGCTACATTATTATTAATTGTAACTGTACCCTTAGTTGCCTGAGTAACTACTTTATATGAAAGAGCATCGCCATCAGGATCTGTGGCAGCAAGAGTGATTGTAGCTGTGTTACCATCGGCAATTTTCATTGCCATACTTAAGTCAACAGCAGTTGGGGGAACATTAACAGGTGTTATTGTACCAGCGTCATCATCTTCAGAACAAGAGACAACAAGAACAGCTGTCATTAAGAAAGCTGTAATTAGTTTTAAATTTTTTTTCATTTTTTAATTAATTTAATTGCAACAAATATCTCCTTCATTGTTATTTTTTTAGTTAACCATGTTTTAATAATTGATTAATTCAATGTTAATTAATTGTATGTAATATTAAATAAAGGTTAATTTATAAAATAAATAAAATTTTAAAATGTTGATTTAGAGTATATTAGCAATCTAATGTTAATTTAATGTTATGTAAATGTTAATTGAATGTAAATAATTACTATCTTTAATTAATATTTAAACTTATTGATATGAAAAATATTTGCACAATAATTATAATTTTTATAAGTATCTACTCTTATTCTCAAAACAATATTAATGTTAAAAATTTAGGTACTGAATATCTTGAACATTTGTATAATAGATTAGACCCAATCAGTGAAGTTATATTGTATCATGATAACGGAAAAATTTATCAAAAAGGTTTTTTAAAAAACAATAAGTTACATGGTAGGTGGGAATCATTTGATAAAAACGGGAATTTAGTTGTAGTTGGAGAATTTAAGAACGGCAAGAAAAGAGGAAAATGGTTTTTCTGGAATGAAAATAATTTAAAAGAAGTTAATTTCAAAAACAATAAAGTCTTAAGTCATTTCTCCTGGAATAATTCATTTGATTCAGATATTGCTTCTAAATAGTTTATTTCTTATTAATATTTACATAATAATTTAACGTTTACTTAATATAAGAGAAATTGTAATAAAATAATTTTGTCGACTAAGACAATAATTATGAAAAAAAGCATTTTATTTTTGTTAGCATTATTTACGGTAATGCTTTCATTTTCTCAAACATCCTCCCTAAAGGGTAGAGTTTTAGACAATAACGGATTTGCACTTCCTGGTGCTACAATTCAAGCTTCTCCATCTGGAAAAGCAGTTGTTACAGATTTTAATGGTTTTTACTCCATATTAAATATTGAAGGAGAACAAACTATTAAGGTTTCTTATATTGGTTTTGAAACAGTTGAAGAGTCAGTAACAGTTGAAGCTGGAAAAACATCTACTTTAGATTTTACTTTAGACACAGCCATTAGTGAATTAGCTGAGGTGGTTGTCTCAGGATATCAAAGTGGTATAGTTAAGGGATTAAACAAACAAAAATCTGATCTTAATGTAACAAATGTTGTTTCTGCAGATCAAATTGGAAAATTTCCAGACGATAATGTTGGTGATGTTCTAAAAAGAATTGCAGGAGTCAGTATGCAAGGGGATCAAGGTGAAGCTAGAAACATTGTAATGAGAGGTTTAGGTCCAGGACTGAATTCAGTAACACTTAATGGTGAAAGAATTCCATCTGCTGAAGGTGATAATAGAAATGTTCAGTTAGATCTCATCCCGTCAGCTATGGTTCAAACAATTGAAGTTAACAAAACTCTAACACCCGATATGGAAGCCGATGCTATTGGAGGTTCCGTAAATCTTATTACAAGATCTAACCCAAGTGGTTTTAGAGCATCAATTACCGCAGCTGCAGGTGGACAACCAATTAGAACTGATGGATATAATTCAAATTTTGCATTAGTAATTGCTGACAAAGTATCTGATAGATTTAGTTATACATTATCAAGCACTATTCAAACTAAAGATTATGGTTCTGATAATATTGAATTTGAATGGAATGATCCTGCTGATTGGGCGGATGATGGTGCAATTGGAGAAATGGATATTAGAAGATATGATGTCAAAAGAACAAGAAGAAGTGTAAGTTTAAATTTAGATTGGAATATAAATCAGAACAATCAAATTTATTTTAAGTCAATATACAACCACAGAGATGATTGGGAAAATAGATTTAGAATGAGAGTGGGTAGTATTGATATGGATGATATGACAGTTAGAATTAGACGTCAAACCAAAGGTGGTATAAATAATGATAAAAATGACGCAACAAGATTGGAGGATCAAAAAACTCAGAAATTCACTCTAGGTGGTGATCACCAGTTCGGTAAATTAGGAATGGATTGGAAGATCAGTTCATCTAAAGCTAGTGAAGAGAGACCCGATGAAAGATATGTAAGATATGAGGCAAGAGATGTTCCAATTGCTGCATTAGATATTAGTAATCCAGAATATCCAACATTTTTATATGTAGGTGATAATTGGACTGAACCAGGAAAATTTAGGTATAGAAAAACTGAGGAAGCATTTAAATCTACCGAAGAAGATAATACCTCCTTTTCTTTAGATTTTGATTTACCGTACAGCGTGAATGATAAATTTAAATTTGGTTTTAAACACAAAGACAAATCAAAGATGAGAGATGATATATGGCATGAGTATGATAATGATTTACCAAATATGGACGGTGTTGCTAACTTCAATGCAACCATCACTTCATATGAAGCTGGAAAAAAATATCAAAGTGGAATGTTTATGACTGCAGAAGCTTTAGGTAATTTAAAGCTTAGCGGACCTAGCGATCCAAACTTTGATAGTTATGTCATGGATGAGTTTGCAGCTGGAAATTATGATGCTGATGAGCAGGTTACCGCATTTTATGCAATGATTGAAGATAAACTTGGAGATAATTTAACCCTTATTGCTGGGGCAAGAGTTGAAAGTACTAAGATTGATTATACTGGTTACAAATTTGATGAAGAAACAATGGATGTACCTGCAGATCTTGAAACTGTTCAAGGTGGTTCAGATTACTCAAATGTTTTACCCAATGTTACTTTACAGTGGGACTTGAGTGATAAATGGAATTTAAATTTAGCATTCACTCAATCTCTTGCAAGACCTGCTTATTATGATTTAGTCCCATATGAATACTCTAACTCTGATGATAAAGAGTTAGCTTTAGGTAATCCAGACCTTGAAGCTTCACTTTCAACAAATATTGATGCAATGGTTGAATATTATTTCAAAGGCGTAGGATTATTTTCATTAGGATATTTTAACAAAAATATTGAGGATTGGATTTATCAATATAGTACAAACGATTATACATATAATGGAGTTTCTGGATATGAAATGCAACAATTAAGAAATGGTGAGGAAGCAACGGTTAATGGTATTGAGCTAACATTTCAAACTAAATTCCTAAAGTATTTCACCTTTATGGGTAACTACACGACTACTGATTCATCAACTAATAGAGTTGAAGGCAGAGATGATGTTCCTTTAGTTGGTCAGGTTGATAATATGTATAATTTATCATTAGCTTTTGAAACAGAAAAATTCTTTGTTAGAGGCTCATTCAATTTCGCAGATGCTTCACTTGATGAATTAAGTGATAAGGCATTTGAAGATAGATATTATGATGAACAATCTTTCCTAGATGTAAATGCTAACTATAGAATTAATGATAAACTAAGTATATTTGCTGAAGGTAAAAACCTAACAAATCAGCCATTAAGATATTATCAAGGGATTCAAGCAAGAACTATGCAACTTGAGTATTATGATATAAGCTGGAATGTAGGTTTGAAATATGATTTCTAATGCAAAAATTTAATATAATTTTAAGCTTTCTTTTTTGTTTAAGCTTAAACGCACAAGAGCCTAATAAATTAGGCTCTTTGTTTTATTTAGAGGTTAACGCAGATGTTGAAACTGAACCAGTATTTGCTGGTGATGATGCAGCTGATGATATGTGTGTTTTGGAAAACCTCATGAATCCTGAAAAAAGTTTAATTATTTCATCTGACAAAAAATACGGTATAATTGTATATGACTTAGAAGGTAATAAGCTGTATGATTATGAGGTTGGAAGGATAAATAATGTGGATATAATTCCATCTAAGTCCAATCAAGATAAATATTTAGTTGCTGGAACAAATAGAACATACAATAGTATAGATCTTTATATTTTTAATTCAAATGGAGAATTAGAAAAAAATATAGTTCGTGAAGTAGTCCCAAGTTTAAAAGATGTATATGGTATTACTTTTTATGATGATAATTATAATACATATGTCTTTGTAAGTGATAAAAAAGGAAATGTAGAACAGTGGAGTTTTAATAATGATGAATCAAGTCCCGAAATTAAATTTGAAAGAAAATTAAGATTTTCCTCTTTAGTTGAAGGTATAGTTGCTGATGAATTAAAAGGAAAAGTTTACATAGGTCAAGAAAGAAGAGGGATTTGGGAATTAAGTGCCAATCCTAATTTAAGTGATGACAGAAAATTAATTTTTAAAAAAAATAAATATTTTAAACCTGATTTTGAAGGTTTAACAATAAGAGATGAGGCAGATGGTAAAGGATATTTGATAGCTTCTGTTCAAGGCTCGAATGGATATTTACTTATTGATAGAAAATCTCTTAATGCCAAAATATTTTTTAGAATAATTGATGGCGATAAAATTGATGGAACAACAGAAACTGACGGAATTGATGTATCTTCAATTAAAACACCAAAGTTTCCTAATGGATTTTTTATTGCGCAGGATGATGATAATGATGGTTTAAATCAAAATTTTAAATTAGTAGACTGGAATAAAATTATTAAATGAAGAAAATAGTATTATTAACTCTACTAATTTTTAACTTTTCATTTTCTCAAAAAATCATTAAGGACATCAACTTATCAAAATTAATTGATGAGACTTCCGGTTTAGAAATAGTAGATGGCCAATTTATCACTCATAATGACTCTGGAGGTGACCCTAAATTATATTACCTTGACAAGAATGGTAAGATTGTAAAAGAAAGAAAAATTGAAGGTGTTAAAAATCATGATTGGGAAGATTTGACTAAAGATGACAAATTTATTTATGTGGCTGATATGGGAAATAATTATGATACAAGAAAAAATTTATCAATAATTAAGATCCCTATTGACTTTAATAATTATTTAAAGCCCGAAATAATAGAATTTGATTATCCTGAACAAGATGATTTTAGATATAAACAATTATCTCAATTTGATGCAGAAGCTCTAATTTCTATTGATGATTTTCTTGTAATTTTTACAAAAAATAGAAAAACAAAAAAAACAGATATTTATACTCTACCAAAACTTGCTGGCAGTTACAATGCAAAAAAAATAGGGAGTTTAGATACAAATTCCATTATAACAGGTGGTGATTATGACCAAAAAAATGAACTCTTAATTTTAACTAGTACGATTTCTTTTGATGAGTATTATATACTAAAAATTGAAAACTTTTCATTGAAAAATAAAAAGGACTATAAAATTGAAATGTATGAAATTCCAATTGGAAAAACACAGGTTGAGGCAGTTAAAATAATAGATTCTAATACATTTTGGATTACATCTGAAGATGAAAAAAGTAGTTCTACTGCAAGGCTTATGAAAATAAAATTATAGGATTTTATTTCTTCACACTATTTATCACCTTTAAAAATATTAAATTGCATTTATGAAATGGGAGAATCTGTTGTCTTTAAAAAGACATGGTGATAATTTAAAAAGACTTAGATCGGAACAAGATAATACAAGAGTAGGATTTGATGTAGATTATGATAGAATTGTTTTTTCTTCTTTTTTTAGATCCCTTCAAGATAAGACTCAAGTAATACCTTTTTCAAAAACTAGTTTTGTCCATACTCGACTGACTCATAGTCTAGAGGTTTCTGTAGTTGGAAGAAGCTTAGGAAGAATTGTTGGTAAACATATTTTAAATAAACATCCATACTTAAATCAAATTCATGGATATCAAATTAATGATTTTGGAAGTATAGTTGCTGCTGCAAGTTTAGCTCATGATATTGGAAATCCTCCATTCGGCCATAGCGGAGAATCTGCAATTGGTGACTTTTATAAAATTGGAGATGGTTTGAAGTATAAATCTCAATTGACAGATCTTCAGTACAATGATTTATGCACATTTGAGGGAAATGCTAATGGTTTTAAAATTTTAACTGAAAGCAAGTCTGGTTCACCAGGTGGATTAAGATTAAGTTATGCTACTTTAGGTGCATTTACTAAATATCCCAAAAGCTCGCTTCCTCACAAGCCAACTAAACATATAAAGGATAAAAAATATGGTTATTTCTCAAGTCAATCTGATTTTTTTGATGAAGTTGCAACCGAGCTTGGACTTAAAAGTAGTGATAATCAATTCAGTCGTCATCCATTAACATACTTGGTTGAAGCAGCTGATGATATTTGCTATACACTGATTGACTTTGAAGACGGAATAAATCTAGATTGGATACCTGAAGAATTTGCATTGGAATTTTTAGTTAAACTTGTTAGTGAGTCAATTGACAGAAAAAAATATAATTCTATGGGATTAAGATCTCAAAGAATTGCTTATCTAAGAGCACTTGCAATTAACACATTGATTAATGAGGCTGTTAATATTTTTATAGAAAATGAAGATAAAATTTTGAAAGGAGAATTAGATACATCACTAATGTCACTTTCAAAATATAAATCTCAAATGGAAAGTATCATCGAGATTAGTATCGATAAAGTTTATAAATCAAAAGAAGTAATTGAAAAAGAACTTACGGGCTACAAAGTTTTAAATTTCCTATTAAAAACATTTACTAGTTCTGTTATTAATTGGCGTGAAGATAAAGTAAATGCATTTGATGAATTAGCGCTTGAATGTATTCCAAAAGAGTATCTAAATAAAGACACAGATTTATATTCTAGTCTGTTAGATGTAAGTTGTTTTATAGCTAGTTTAACAGACGGCTTAGCATTGGAATGGTATAAAAAACTCAGTTAATGAATCAAGAACAAAAAGATCATTATTTTATGGAGAAAGCTTTGCAAGAAGCTAAAGTTGCATTTGAAAAAGATGAAGTTCCAGTAGGGGCAATTATTGTTTCAAATGATAAAATTATTGCAAGATCTCATAATTTAACTGAGGCATTAATTGATGTCACTGCACATGCTGAAATGCAAGCTATCACATCAGCCTCAAACCATATTGGTGGAAAATATTTAAATGATTGTACTATGTACGTTACTCTTGAGCCATGTCAAATGTGTGCAGGTGCAATGTATTGGGCACAATTAAGTAGATTAGTTTATGGAGCTAGCGATCCGCATAGGGGTTTTAAAGTTCTAGGAACAAAACTTCATCCCAAAACAAAAGTTTCCTCTGGTGTTATGTCCAAAGAGTGTAAGCTTTTAATTGACGCTTTTTTTATTAAGAAAAGAAAAGAAAAACAGGGTTAATCCTTGTACAAATAATCATCTAGTTTTTTATTTCTATATCTGTAGTATAAAAATAGAGGCATAAATAAAAAACAAAAAACTAATACACTTATACCTATTAGTTTTTCTCCAAAAATAATATCTGAACTTTTGATATATAAACCGTAAAAGAGGACAGCCATATCACAAATAAAAATCAGATATAAAGAAATTCTAAGAAGCAAAATTTATTTCAATTTTATATTTAGATCGTCTAATTGTTGATTATCAATTTTAGAAGGGCTTTCAATCATAACATCTCTACCGCTGTTATTTTTAGGAAATGCTATAAAGTCTCTTATTGACTCATCCTGATTCATAACTGCAACTAATCTGTCTAGACCAATGGCTATTCCACCATGTGGAGGAGCACCATATTTAAAGGCATTAAGTAAAAAGCCAAATTGATCAATTGCTTCCTGTTCAGAAAATCCTAAAATAGAGAAAACTTGTTGTTGTAATTCTTTATTGTGAATTCTAATTGACCCTCCGCCAATTTCATTTCCATTAATAACCAAGTCATAAGCATTCGCAAATGTATCAGCAGGGATATCATTAATTATTCCATTAACAGGTGATGTGAAAGGATGGTGCATTGAATGATAACTTTTTGAATCTTCATCCCATTCAAATAGTGGAAAATCAGTTACCCAAAGAGCTTCAAATTTAGCGTTATTTCTTAATCCAAATCTTTCAGCCACTTCAATTCTTAAGGCTCCTAACTGAGTAAGTGTTTTTTTCTTATTTCCAGAGATTATGAAGCTTATATCACCAGGACTAGAATTGGTTAAATCTTTTAATTGATCAGCATCAAAGAATTTATCAATAGAAGATTTTATTGAACCATCCATGTTATGTTTAATCCAAATTAATCCAAGTGCTCCTATTTGTGGTCTTTTAACCCAGTCTATATAAGAATCAATTTCCTTTCTAGAAAGCTCAGCACCAGATGTTATATTGAATCCATATATAGCTTCACTGTCATCAAAGATTTTAAATCCATTTCCTTTTGCTTTTTCACTTGAATTAAAAAACTGCATATCAAATCGAGTATCTGGTTTATCAGAACCATATCTTTCCATTGCATCAGTGTAAGGTATTCTTTTAAATTTACCTAGATCATAATCTAAGCATTTGTCAAAAACATGTTTTACCAACCCTTCAAAAGTTGAAATTACATCCTCTTGATCTACAAAAGACATTTCGCAGTCAATTTGAGTAAACTCAGGTTGTCTGTCAGCTCTTAGATCCTCATCACGAAAACATTTCACAATTTGCACATACTTGTCAAAACCACTTATCATTAAAAGTTGTTTGAATGTTTGTGGTGATTGTGGAAGTGCATAAAATTCACCGGGATTAATTCTAGAAGGAACAACAAAATCTCTGGCGCCTTCAGGTGTTGATTTGATTAAATAAGGAGTTTCGATATCTATAAACCCATTTTTTTTCAAATACTTTCTTATTTCAAAAGTTAAATCATTTCTGAAAATAATATTGTTTTTGAGAGGATCTCTTCGAAGATCTAAATATCTATATTTCATCCTAAGTTCATCACCACCATCAGATTCATTTTCAATAGTAAATGGTGGAACTTCAGATTTATTTAACACTTCAATATTTTCAACTGAAATTTCAATTTCACCTGTTGGTATCTTGTTATTTGGAGCCTGTCTCTCTATTACCTTTCCCTTTACTGAAATCACAAACTCTCTACCTAAAGATTTAGCAATAGAAATAACTTCAGGAGATGTTTTTTCTGAGTCTATAAAAACTTGTGTGATTCCATATCTGTCTCTTAAGTCGATCCAAATTAAAAAACCTTTATTCCTAATTCTTTGTACCCATCCACATATTGTTATATCTGAATTAATATCACTTTTTCTTAATTCACCACAATTATGAGTACGATACATATTTACAAATATCTAACAAAATTTAATTTAGAACTAAATTTCAATAATCAATTAGCTCAATTTAAAGCTACGAATTTTTAAAGCTAATCTTTTACTAAGATAAAATGTTACTGGGACAATAATAAGAGTCAAAAATGTTGCGAAGGTTAATCCAAAAATAACAGTCCAAGCTAAGGGTCCCCAAAAAATTACATTATCTCCACCAATATAAACATTAGGATCACCATTAATAAATAAATTCATTAAATCAATATTGAGACCAATTGCTAATGGAATTAATCCAAGTATTGTTGTTATAGCTGTTAAAATAACGGGTCTCAATCTAGCTTTCCCTCCTTTAACTATAGATTCATAAATTTCATTTTTAGGAAGCATATTATCTTTTTCAAGATTAAGCTTTTCTTTTTTTCTATCTAAAAGTAATTGTGTATAATCTATTAAAACAACGCTATTATTTACAACAATGCCTGCTAAAGAAATTATACCCAGCATGGTCATGATTATAACAAATGTCATGTCAAAAATTATTAGTCCAAGAAAAACACCAATAAAACTCAAGAAAATAGACAAAATTATAATTAGTGGTTTAATAATAGAATTAAATTGAAAAACGAGAAGTAATAGAATTAGCATTAATGCCATTATGAGGGCGGTATTTAAAAAATCCTGATTTTTGTCTTGCTCTTCAATTTCGCCAGTAAACTTGTATTTTACGTTTTCTGCTATATCAAAACCATCCAATTGAAATTTGATTTGGTCAACAATTTCTTTTGCATTATAGCCTGCAAAAATTGATGAATATAAAGTAACAACCCTAGTCAAATTTCTGTGTTTTATGGCGCTGTAAGTTTCAATATTTTTAGATTTAACTAATGACGCTATTGGCACCTCAACTAATTTACCATTGTTCATGTTTTTAAAAATAACATTTTGGTTAAATAGTAGTGATTTGTCATATCTATCGTCTTCATTAAATCTTACATTAATATCATAGTCTTCTCCATCTTTTTTATAAATACCTGCTTTCTCTCCAAAAAGTGATCTTCTCAATACAAGTCCAATTTGACTTGGATTAATACCGAGTTCTCCAGCTTTTTCTCTATCAACTTCAATCTGAATGGATGGCTTATTTTTATTTACATCAATTTTTAATTCTTCAATTCCTGCAATTTTTTGATTATTAATAAAAATCCGCATTTCTTCAGCAGTTCTAATTAGTTCAAGATAATCCTTGCCAGTAATCTCTATGTTGACTGGATATCCTGCTGGAGGTCCATTTTCATCTTTTTCAACTGAAACAGCTAAACCTGGATATTTACCACTTAATTTTTTTTGAACATCACTTCTTAAATCTTCACTTGAGAATCCTCTCCTGTATTTGAATTCTCTCATTGTAACGGTTATTTTAGCTTTTTGAGGCATATCAGCTTGTGAACCAAAATCATTTTGTTGATTACCAGCACCCTCACCAACCTGAGCAAGCATAGATTCAACCATGAAGTTATAAGCTCCCTCAAAATATTTTTTATTATTTATGACTTCTATTATTTCGGATTCAAGTTTTTTTGTTACGGAATTGGTCTTTTCGATATCAGTACCTTGAGGATATTCAGCGTAAACGATTATTTGATTTGGTTGATTATCTGGAAAAAATTCTATTTTTGGACCAGCAATTCCAACAATAATCATTGTTAGGAATAATAAAGCAATTGTTCCGAAAAGGAAAGCAAATGCTCTCCATCCGCGAAGTGCAAATCTTAAAAATCTTTCGTATCTATCTTCAAGCCAACCTAAAAATATTGTTCTGAATTTTAGTGCTAATGCTTTTATGTAATAGGAGTATAGCCAAAAGAAAATATTTATTACAATGAATAATGTCCCAAACCCTCTCGAAACACCTCCAATTATGAAAAGAACTAATCCAATACCGGAGAGAAAGTATGTTAATCTAATTAAATCTTTCTTTGAAAGATTTTTTTCATCAACGCTCATAAATTTTGAAACTAACATTGAATTAAAAAATATAGCGACAAATAAAGATGAGCCTAATACAATGGAAAGTGTAATTGGCAGATAGATCATGAATTGACCGATTGTACCAGGCCACAAACCAAGTGGTACAAAAGCTAATACTGTAGTTGCAGTAGAAACTATGATAGGGTAAGCAATTTCGCTTATACCAAGCTTAGCAGCTTCAACCTTTGACATGCCTTCTTTCTCCATCAGCCTGTATACATTTTCAACGACTACAATTCCATTATCAACTAGCATCCCAAGGCCCATAACCAAGGCAAATAAAATCATAGTGTTTAAGCTGTAACCTAATGCCGATATTATCATTAAAGACATAAACATTGACATAGGAATTGCAAATCCTACAAACAATGCATTTCTAAAACCTAGAAAAAACATAAGTACGGTAGTAACTAGAAAAATTCCAAATAAAATATTATTAACTAAATCATCAACTTGGCTAATAATTCTATTTGACATATCGTTCGTTATTACAACTTTGAGATCATTTGGAAATTCATTTTTGACAACTTCCTTTACAATTAAATCAATTTTGTCAGCAGCATTTATTAAATTTTTACCTGATCTTTTTTTAACTGCAAGTGAAACTAAATTTTTTGCAAATTCACGAGCATAACTTTTCTTTTCACTCTCTTCAAAATTTATTTTTGCAACGTCGTTTAGGTAAACTGGACCAAATTCATTTTTAACAACAAAGTTTTTTAAGTCCTCAGGATTTTCAATTTCACCAATTATTCTTAATGTTCTTCTTTGACCATCAGAAACAATATTACCTGCGGCAATTGTTCTGTTTCCAAATGCAATAGCACTCAATATATCTTCAAAACTAACTTTAGCTGCAGTCATTTTTTTAATATCAACAGCTACTTCAATTTCTTCATCTTGGGCACCTAAAATGTCTACCTCTTTAATTTCATCTAGTTTTTCGATTCTATCCTCAATTACTTCTGCATATTTTTTTAGTTGTTCAGTTGGATAGTCACCTTGGATATTTACATTCAAAATTGGCATTTCCTCAGCCAAACTCATGCTTAAAATATCTGGCTCAACTTTAACATTATTAAATGTTGGCCAGTCTTCACCTGAAATTACTGAGTCAATTTCATCCCTAACCTTTTGCTTAGCTAGTTCAATATTAATTTCTTCATCAAATTCTAAACTAATTATAGAGTAGTTTTCTAAAGAAGTAGACTTAATATCTACTAAATTGCTGACCCCTTTTACTGCTTCTTCAAGTGGGACTGTGATGAATCTTTCAATGTCTTCAGGTGTATTTCCTGGGTTTATTGTACTTATAAAAACTTCACTTGTAATTATTTCTGGAAAATCTTCTCTAGGAAGGGTGTTATAAGCATTAATTCCAAATGCCAGAAAGATAAACATCAAAAAATAAATGATGTTTGATTTGCTAATAGCCCAAACAGATGGTTTAAATTCTTTATCTACTTTACTCATTGTCATTGTAGATTTTTACATTTTGTCCATCCTTAACAATTCTTCCTCCCTCATTGATTACAGTTTGATTTAAGCTTAGACCACTAGTTATTTCGATCATTCCGTTTTGAGTATATCCTGTTTCTACAATGGTTTTCTTGGCTTTATTATTTTCAATAGTGTAGAGGAATTTATTGTTTTCAGAGTCTTCAGAAACAATTGACTCTGGGACTAAAATTGCTTCTGAATTTGTATAATCCAATATATTGATTTCAACGTTTAAATTTGGAATTAAGTCTAATTCATTTTTAGGGACAGAGACTTCAATTTTGAATGTTCTAGATAATTTGTTAATTGAACTAACAGAGTGTTTGATTGTAGAGTTAAAAGTTATATTCAGGACTGGTATTTCAACTAAAACCTGTGTTCCTTTCTTTATTTTACCAATAAAATTTTCTGGAATAACAGCTTCAACATATAATTCATTTAGATTCACTATTCTAAAAGCATTTCCTTGATCAGGCATCATTGGAGGTGAAACTAAGTTTCCTTCCTCAATAAAAATTTCATCGATAGTACCACTGAAGGGCGCATCAATAGTTGTTTTAGCAAGGGATTGTTTTAGACTTTCTAATCTATTTTTTTGTATTTCATAATTTGTTTTTGACTCTAAATACTGAATTTCTGAACCAATTTTATCATTCCATAATTTAGATTGTCTATCGAAAATTGTTTTAGCAAGCTTAGTTTGACTTTCAACTAACTTGAGCTCGTTGAATAGGCCTCCATCGTTAATTTTAGCCAAAGCTTGTCCTTTATTAACCCTGTCTCCTTCATTAACATATATTTTTGTAATTCTTCCACTGAATTCAGGATACAGTATCATGTTTTGATCTGTTTTTATAATGCCTTGAAATTTTGAATAGTGATTTATAATTTGTTTATTGGTAGTAATAGTATTAACCAAAACAAAACTCTTAGCAGTATCAAGTATTGAAACACCCTCTGTTATTTCATTTAATTCATTGTTTATTTGTCCTTTTTGAATAATAAGATTGGATCTTCTTTCTTGAAGCTCTTCTAAATTCCCTTCTTTTATTAACTCTTCAATTGTTTTTTTATTATCACCACTACATCCGGCAATTAAAATAAATAATGTGTAAAAATATTTTTTCATGATTTGTTTAACAGAATTTCAAGGTTAATTTTATTCTCAATAATTTTAAGAGTTGCTTCTAGGTATTCATTTTGGATAGCGTAAAGCTGATTTTGTGCTTGTCTTAAATCAAAACTTGATGCCAATCCCTCATAAAATTTTATTTGATTTTTCTTTTCAATACTTTCCGCTAGAGTTAAATTTTTAAGCGTTGTCTCGTAGTTATTAATTGAATATGTATAATCACTTTTAGCTTTTTCAACTTCAAGATTTAACGTGTTTTCGGTTTCTTTTAAATTTAAAAGAGCTTTATCCAATTCTATTTTTGCTTTTTGAGTCGAAGCAGTCCTTTTGAGGGAGCTAAAGATCGGTAATGACATATTAATTCCTAATTGCGACGAACCATACCAGTTTTGTTTTGGATTAGTGATTCTAAATGATTCATTGTATCCATTATAAGATCCAGAAATATAAGCGCTTACTGTTGGTAATGACTTAAATTTTTCTAATTGTAATCTTTTTTTATTTCCTTCACTTGCATTTAGAGCAATTTTATAATCAATATTATCTGAAACTTCAAACTCTTGATTCACTAATGAAGGATTAATATTTTTAATTGCTATAGTTTCAATACTATCTTTTAAAATTAAATCATCACTCAGTTCAATACCCAATAAAAGTTTTAGAATATTTAAGGATAATAACTCAAATTTCTCAGCATAATTAAGTGAATTTTCAATTGAACTTGTTGTTATTGTAAGTTGCTCAACATTTTCTATTTCAGTTAATCCATTTTCATATATTTTTTTAGTTTCTAATAAAGTTTTTTTAAGGTTATTTAGATTATTATTAAGTATTTTAACTCTCTCAGTGCTTACTAGAGCATTTCCATAAGCATTTATAACTTGTCTTTTAACTTCAAGATCAGTCTTTATTTTAGCTTGGGTTGAAAGTTGTAAAAATAGTTCTATCGATTGTAATCCTATCAAATAAGACCCATCAAAAAGTAATTGATTTAAAATTAATTCACCACTTATACTTTGTTTAGTGCCAAAACTTATCTCAGCAAATTCACCTTCATTTCCTCCAAAAAATTCAGCTGGAATAAGTGAGATTGGGTCTTTTATTCTATTGTTAAATTCAAAAAAAGATGATATTTGAGGAAGTCCAACAGCGATAGTTTCCCATTTCTCTTTTTGAGATATTAAAATATTTTTTTCAGCATATATAGAGTTTTTATTATTTTCTAATGCAAATACAACTGCTTCATCTAAAGTAAACGAATACTGATTTTGCCCAAATAAACAATTACAAAAAACAAAACAGATAATTGAAAATAAATTCTTTTTAGTCATTTTTTAAAATTAAATCGAGTTTTTTTAAGCCTTTCTCAGTTACAATTGATCTCAAAAAATACTCACGGTAACTTTCGAGACAACTGTCTAGAGTATAAATTTTTGAAGGATATATTTCAGGGTTCATTAGTCCACTTATACTATTGAAGTAAACTCTTGAGATAAAATCTACGTCAATATTTTTTCGAAATAACCCAAATTCTATACCATTTGTCAACACTTCCCCAAAAGATTTTATCATAAAATCTAGATGTTTATTTTTGACCTTAGCATATATTTCAGGGTAAAACTTTTCAAGTTGAAAAACGGAATGATTTTTTTGATCATGCAAGTGTTCCATAACTAGATCTTTTACTTCAAAGAACTCTTTAATTGGGTCGACAGAATTTTCTCTAATATTTGAAATTCCAGCAACTAATTGTTTATGTAAATTATTTGCAGTAGCATCAACTAATTCAGTTTTATTTTCAAAAAAATTATAGATTGTTTTTTTTGATATAGCAAGTTCATTAGCTATATCATCCATAGTCACAGTTTTGAAGCCAAATGCTACAAAAAGATATTGAGCCTTTTGAATTATTTTTTCTTTCAAGTCTTAAAATTGGAGTGCAAATATACTTTAGGAAACTTTAAAAACCAAATTAGTTTCCAAAGTTTCTTTTTTAAATTACTGTTAATTAACAATCAGATAATGTATTTTAGTGCTGGATATGTTTACAGATTATCACAATAAAATAAATAATTCAAT
>CACDPE010000009.1 GCA_902554655.1 uncultured Bacteroidota bacterium | reverse complement strand
ATGTCGTGGTGGTCATCTTTTAAATACAAAACTTATTAAAAGTGTAAAACTTTTAAATGTAGCTGGCGCTTACTGGAGAGGCAACGAAAACAATAAGCAACTAACTAGAATCTATGGTATTTCATTTCCTAAAGAAAAACTATTAAATGAATATCTCCAATTAATTGAAGAAGCAAAAAAAAGAGATCATAGAGTTATTGGAAAAAAAATGAATCTTTTTACTTTCTCAAGCAAAGTCGGTCAAGGTCTACCTCTCTGGCTTCCAGCTGGAGCTGAACTTAGAGAAAGACTTGAAAATTTTTTAAAAAAAGCTCAAAAAAATGCTGGATATGAAATGGTAATTTCGCCACATATTGGAAATAAAAAGTTGTATGAAATTTCTGGTCATTATGAAAAATATGGTGAAAGCAGTTTTCACCCAATTAAAACTCCAAATATAGATGAAGAATTTTTACTTAAACCTATGAATTGTCCTCATCATTGTGAAATTTTTAATTCTCAACAATGGAGCTACAGAGATTTACCAAAAAGATATGCTGAATTTGGAACTGTGTACAGATATGAACAAAGTGGTGAATTACACGGTTTAACTAGAGTTAGAGGTTTTACTCAAGATGATGCGCATATTTTTTGTGCTGAAGATCAACTAGTACTAGAGTTTAAAAATGTTATTGATTTAGTTCTCCACGTATTTAAATCATTAGGTTTTGAAGATTTTACTGCTCAAATTTCTCTAAGAGATAAAGAAAATAAGGAAAAATACATCGGATCAGAAGAAATTTGGAAAATAGCTGAAGATGCAATTATTGAGGCAACTGAAGAGAAAGATTTAAATTATAGGATTGAGTATGGAGAGGCTGCATTTTATGGTCCAAAACTAGATTTTATGGTAAAGGATGCACTTAATCGCGAATGGCAGCTAGGAACAATACAAGTAGATTACAATTTGCCTGAAAGATTTGATCTGTTATATAAAAATCAAAACAATGAGCTTGTAAGACCTGTAATGATCCATAGAGCACCTTTCGGAAGTCTTGAAAGGTTTATAGCAATATTAATTGAACATACGGGCGGGATTTTTCCTCTTTGGTTAGCTACAAATCAAATTAAATTGATAGCAGTTGGAGATACACATAAAAATTACACTCAAAAAGTTTCAAATTTATTAGAAAAGTCCGAAATTCGCGCAACCTATGATTTAAGAAATGAAACGGTAGGAAAAAAAATTAGAGAAGCAGAAAAATCAAAGATTCCATTTATGGGAATAATTGGTGATAAAGAAGTTAATAATCAAACAATATCATTAAGAGCAAAAGGAGGTAAAGAAGTTGGAGAAATGGATATTGAGAAATTAATTAACTTTATTAAAGAAGAAGAATTAAAATCATACAATTAAAAATTAAAGTTATAGCACTAAGAAGAAAAAGAGGTAAAAGACCTGGAAGAATAATTAAAAAAAATCCTCATAAAATTAATGAGGAAATTGATGCAAGTCAGGTTAGACTTGTGGGTGATAATGTAGAAGTTGGTATTTACACTAAATTAGAAGCCCTAAATATAGCCAAATCTCTCGAAACTGACTTGGTTGAAATTTCTCCAAAAGCTTCTCCGCCTGTGTGTAAAGCTTTAGATTATAAAAAGTTTTTATATGATCAAAAAAAGAGAGAGAAATTTTTAAAAGCAAAAACTCAAAAAGTTATTGTGAAAGAAATTAGATTTGGTCCTCAGACTGATCAGCACGATTATGAATTCAAAAAAAAGCATGCAATTAAATTTTTGCAAGATGGAGCTAAGTTAAAAGCTTTTGTTTTTTTTAAAGGTAGATCCATTATTTTTAAAGAACAAGGTCAAATATTACTTTTGAAATTAGCCCAGGAATTAGAAGAATATGGAAAAGTTGAGCAATTACCAACGCTTGAAGGAAAAAAAATGATTATGTTTGTTAACCCAAAAAAATTAAAAAAGTAGGAAATGAGCAAATTAAAAACTAAGTCCAGTGCTAAGAAAAGATTTAAAGTAACTGGCTCAGGAAAAATAAAAAGAAAGCATGCTTTCAAAAATCACATCCTTACAAAAAAATCAAAGAAAAGAAAATTAAAACTCACCCATGATGGTTTAGTTCATGACAGTGATTTGACGAATATTAAAAAACAGTTAAGATTAAAGTAATTTGTAAAACAGGTAAAAGGTTATAAAGTTTTAATTACACCTCAACCAAAAATTATATGTAATGCCAAGATCAGTAAATACAGTAGCCTCAAGAAAAAAAAGAAAAAAAATTTTAAAAAAAGCCAAAGGCTACTTTGGAAGAAGAAAAAATGTTTACACAGTAGCAAAAAATGCTGTTGAAAAAGCACTCTCTTACGCGTACAGAGATAGAAAAGCTAAAAAGAGAGTTTTTAGATCATTATGGATAACAAGAATAAATGCTGCTGCTAGAGAACACGGTCTTTCTTATTCAGAATTAATAAATAAACTTAAATCAAACAATATCCTAATAAACAGAAAAGTTTTAGCAGATTTAGCTATGAACGACCCTAAAAAATTTGAGGAAATTGTGAAAAAAATTAAATAAATAGCTCAGAAAGGATTCTCATCATCTTCTGATCTATAGCTTCCACTTTCAAAGGCTTGATCTGGATTAATCTTAGACTCTTCATTTAATTTAGATTGGTATTCAAAAGGATTATCAAATGTGTTTAAATTTTCAAACTTTCCAAGTGAACTTATAAACTTAAGCTTTATTGAGTTTAATCCACCATTTCTATGTTTTGATACAATAAATTCTGCTTGCCCAATTGCAGGAGTTCTATCCTCATCATCCCATTCATCAATTTTATAGTATTCCGGTCTATATAAAAAAGAAACTATATCAGCATCTTGTTCAATAGCACCAGATTCTCTTAAATCTGAGAGAATTGGTCTTTTGGTTCCTCCTCTTAATTCAACAGCACGTGATAATTGTGATAGAGCTATAATTGGTATGTCTAGTTCTTTTGCAAGTGCTTTTAAATTTCTAGAAATAGTTGAAATCTCTTGCTCTCTATTTCCAGATTTTTGAGAAGATCCAATTGTCATTAATTGCAAATAATCTAAAACAATTAATTTAATACCATACTGAGAAGATAATCTTCTAGCTTTAGCTCGAAGTTCGAAAACAGATAATGATGGAGTATCATCAATATATAATGGTGCATTTTCAAGATTTGAGACTTTTACATTTAACTGTTCCCATTCAAATTTTTCTAGTTTTCCAGTTCTCAATTTTTCTGAATTCAAACCAGTTTCCGATGAAATTAATCTAGTAATTAATTGAAGAGCAGACATTTCTAATGAGAAAAATGCAACTGGAATATTGTTTTCAACAGAGATATTACGAGCCATAGAAAGAGTAAATGCTGTTTTACCCATACCAGGTCTAGCTGCAATAATTATTAGATCACTTTGTTGCCATCCAGATGTTAACTTATCAATTTCATTAAATCCTGAAGGTATACCACTTAACCCCTCTTTTTTGGAAATCTCTTCAATTTTTTTCTTTGCAGCAATTACAAGATTTTCTGCTGTTTGCGAATTTTTCTTGAGATTCCCTTGAGAAATATCATAAATTTTTGATTCTGCATTATCTAATAAATCAAAGACATCTGTTGTTTCATCATATGAACTTTCAATTATTTCATTGGATATTTCAATAAGTTTTCTTTGAATAAACTTCTGAAGTATAATTCTAGAATGAAACTCAATGTGAGCAGAGGATGAAACTTTTTGAGTTAGATCAACTAGATAAATATCTCCACCAATTAAATTTAATTTGGCTTCTTTTTTCAATTGATGAGAAACAGTTTTAATATCAATAGGTTCTTGTTGCTCAAATAGATTAATAATAGCAGAGTAAATAATTTTATGACTTTCTTTATAAAATACTTCAGGGTGTAAAATATCAATAACCTCATCCACACCTTTTTTATCAATCATCATGGCACCTAAAACAACCTCTTCCAAATCAACAGCTTGTGGAGGGATTTTACCTTTTTGAATTGAATAAACAGAACCAGAGTTTGGACTGGATGCTGAACTTATGTTTCTAATACTTTTCACATTCTAAACTTAAAAAATGATTAATCAATTTATGCTATTAAATACCTTTTTAAGCAAACATAAATATGTTAATAACTGTTAGGATAATGTTGATAGTACTAGCTTAACTCATTAAAAACGCCCATAGATTTAAATCTATTTGACCTTTCCTCCAGAAGTTTTTTAGTTGAAAACTTTTTTAGATTATCAAATGAAGCTAAAATTTCTTTTTTTACTGTGTTGAAAACTTTATTTCTATTTTGATGAGCTCCACCCAAAGGTTCTTTAATTATTTTATCAATTAATTTATTTTTTTTCATGTCTTCAGGTGTTAGTTTTAAAACTTCAGCTGCCCTTTCCTTATAATCCCAACTTCTCCACAAAATTGAAGAACAAGATTCTGGTGAAATAACAGAATACCATGTATTTTCTAACATCATGATTTTATCTCCAATTCCAATTCCTAATGCTCCACCTGATGCCCCCTCACCAATAACGATACATATTATCTGGGTTTTTAAATTAAACATTTCAAAAAGATTTCTAGCAATAGCTTCAGCTTGACCCTTTTCTTCAGCTTGAATACCGGGATAAGCGCCAGGTGTATCAATCATTGTAACTATAGGAATTGAAAATTTTTCCGCTAGTTTCATTAGACGTAACGCTTTTCTATAGCCTTCGGGACTTGCCATTCCAAAATTTCTATACTGTCTAGTCTTTATGTTATATCCTTTTTGTTGTCCAATAAACATGAAAGATTGATTATCAATTTTTCCTAAACCACCAATCATCGCTTTATCATCTGAAATATTTCTATCACCATGAAGTTCTAAAAAAGTTCCGTCAGTCAAGGCATTTATATAGTCTAAAGTATAAGGTCTTGATGGATGTCGAGATAACTGAACTCTCTGCCAAGGAGTTATATTCGAATATATTTTTTTTTTTGTTTTTTGAATTTTTAATTTTAGCTTATTACATGTATCTCTCACATCCACTTTACTTTCATCACCAATGATATTACACTTTTCTAATTGATCCTCAAGCTCTTTAAGAGGTAATTCAAAATCTAAATACTCCATAAATATTATTCAAATATAATCGAAATTATATACTTAAAAATCATTTTTTCACAAGTTTAAGTATGTAAAAAGTAATTATTAAAAATACAAAATTTGGTAGCCAAGCCCCTAAATTTGGGTTCCAGTCAGATTTTGAAACTAAAACAGAAAATAGTTTATCAAAAAAAATAAAAACAAAAGCCAAGATTATTCCGAAAGCTAAATTAACTCCAATACCTCCTCTTTTTTTGTTTGAAGTAACAGTAACTGCTAAGACAGTTAAAATCAAAATTGTAATAGGAAGAGTATATCTTTTGTTTCTTTCTAGTAAATGGCTAGAAAGAATTGGAGAGCCATTAGATTTTTCTTCATTTATAAAGTCATTTAACTCAAACATATTTAATGTTTTAGCTTGATATGTAACAGGTGAAAGATCATTGATAGAAAAGTTAAAAATCGTATCAAAAATTTTTTTTGATTCTATAATTTCATTTTCATCTATGTATTTTCTAATAAAATAATCTGTTAATCTATATAAACTATCTTCTTCAATCCAACGAATATTTCTTGAAAATATTTTTTGTTTTAATTTATTTTTTTCAAAAACCTCATATGAGAAATTATATGCTTGATTCCTGGTTGGATTATAAGAGCTTACATAAATAAAATCAGTTTCATTAATTTGTTTATAAAGCTTTGAAATATTTCTATCTTTTTTATTTTTTGACAAATATTTATATTGAAATTCATTAAAACTTTTATTCTTTTTCGGCACAATAAACATCCCTGAAATAAATGTAATAATTGATATAATTATGCCGCAAATAATAAATGGTTTTATATAACGATTGTATGAAATTCCTGAACTTAATATTGCAATAATCTCAGAATTATTAGAAAGTTTTGATGTAAACCAAATAACTGAAAGAAAAACAAAAATTGGAATCAGTGAATAACCATAATACCAAACAAAATCTAAATAATAATCTAATATTTGATAAAAAGTTAAATCATGTTCTTTAAATTTATCTATTTTTTCCGAAATATCAATTAATATTCCAATAGGGATAAAAAGTAAAAACATCATCAAAAATGTTGAAAAAAAATTTTTAACTATATATGAATCTAAAATCTTCATTACAATCTAATATCTAATTTTTTAGACATATTTTTTTTCCAAGATAAAAATTTACCTTCACGAATTTTATTTTTTGTCGTTTCAATTATCCACTTATAGAAACCTAAGTTATGAATTGTAGCAATTTGCTTTCCTAAATTTTCATTAATACTAAATAGATGTCTTAAATAAGCTTTTGAATAAAAATTATCTACGAACGTATTTCCATTTGAATCAATCGGAGAGTGATCATTTTCCCATTTTTTATTTTTAATATTTATAGTACCTTGAGATGTAAATAGCATCCCGTTTCTTGCATTTCTGGTCGGCATAACACAATCAAACATGTCAATGCCTAAAGAAATATTTTCAATAATATTTAATGGGGTACCAACACCCATCAAATATCTGGGTTTTCTTTCAGGCAATATTTTACATACAATTTCCGATATTTCATACATAACGTCATGTGGTTCCCCAACAGACAGTCCACCTATCGCATTACCATCGAAATCCAATGAAGAAATATGTTCAGCAGATATTTTTCTAAGATCTTTGTACATACCACCCTGTACAATTGGAAAGAGGACTTGATTATGAAAATATTTAGATTTTGTTGAATTAAATCTTTTTACACATCTCTCTAGCCAATTATGGGTTAGCTCCATTGATTTTCTTGCATATATTTTTTCACATGGAAATGGTGTACATTCATCAAAGGCCATTATAATATCAGCGCCGATAGATCTTTGAATGTCTATTGCATTTTCTGGCGTAAAAAAATGATAAGATCCATCAATATGTGATTTGAATTTAACTCCATCAGAATTAATTTTTCTATTGTTAGATAAAGAATAAACTTGATATCCTCCACTGTCAGTTAAGATACTTCTATCCCATTTCATAAACTGGTGTAATCCTCCAGCATTTTCAATTATTTCTTTTCCTGGTCTTAAATAAAGGTGATATGTATTTGATAGAATAATATCAGGTGAAATACTCTCTTTTAAGTCTTTATTATGAACTCCTTTTATAGCAGCTGACGTTGCGACGGGCATAAAAACTGGAGTTTCAAATTCACCATGATCAGTTGATATTTTTCCAATTCGTGCTTTAGTATCAATATCTTTTTTTAAAATACTAAATTTCATTTTTTCAAATATAATTCAATATGTAATTTAATTACAATGTGATTTCAACTAAAATCATAAATCAATTGAAAGTTTATCTATTTTTTGAAACAAGATGAGTGAAAAGGTTATATTTTTGTGAAATGAATGAATTGGAAAATTTAGTTATTCAAGTTAGAAGAGATATTCTCAGAATGGTTAATAATGTCAAATCTGGTCACCCTGGTGGGTCACTTGGATGTACAGAATTTTTTGTTGTTTTATTTTTTAAAATAATGAAAAGAAAAGAGAAATTTGAAATGAATGGAAAAAATGAAGATTTATTTTTTCTTTCTAACGGTCATATTTCTCCAGTTTATTATAGTGTCTTGGCCAGAGCTGGTTACTTTCCAATAAAAGAACTAAACACTTTTAGGAAAATTAATTCAAGATTACAAGGACATCCCACAACTCACGAAGGTCTTCCAGGTATTAGGATTGCCAGTGGTTCATTGGGTCAAGGTATGTCTGTTGCAATTGGAGCTGCCATAACAAAGAAATTAAATAATGATGATAGCATTGTTTATACTCTTCACGGTGATGGTGAACTCCAAGAAGGTCAGAATTGGGAAGCAATCATGTTTGCATCAGCAAATAAAATTGATAATATTATTTGTACAATCGACTATAATCAAAAACAAATTGATGGTGACATAAAAGATGTTTTAGACCTAGGTGATTTAAAGATCAAGTTTTCATCCTTCGGATGGACTGTTTTTGAAATAAAAAATGGCAATAATGTTAAAGAAGTTGAAGACATAATTTTAAAAGCAAAAGGCGAATCTGGTAAAAAAAAGCCAATTGTAATTATTATGAATACCATAATGGGAAATGGTGTTGATTACATGATGGGTACTCATAAGTGGCACGGTGTTGCTCCAAATGATGACGAATTAAGAATTGCACTGGATCAAAATCCAGAGACATTAAAAGACTATTGATATGAATGAATATGTAAATACAGGAAATAAAGATACTAGATCTGGATTTGGAGTTGGTCTTTTAGAATTGGGCAGAACCAATCCTAATGTTGTAGCTTTATGTGCTGATCTAACTGGTTCATTAAAAATGAATGAGTTTAAAAATGAATTTCCTGAAAGGTTTATTCAGGTTGGTATTGCTGAAGCAAATATGATGGGAATAGCTGCTGGTATGACAATTGGAGAAAAAATACCTTATACTGGAACATTTGCTAATTTTTCAACAGGTCGTGTTTATGACCAAATTAGACAATCAATTGCCTATTCAAATAAGAATGTAAAAATTTGCGCCTCTCATGCTGGTATCACGCTTGGTGAAGATGGTGCTACTCATCAAATACTTGAAGATATTGGTCTAATGAAAATGCTTCCAGGAATGACCGTAATAAATACTTGTGATTATAACCAAACTAAAGCAGCAACAATTGAAATTTCAAAATATAATGGTCCTGTTTATCTACGATTCGGAAGACCAAAAGTTCCAAATTTCACCGATGAAATTCAAAATTTTATAATAGGTAGAGGTGTCAAATTGATTGACGGAAGCGATGTTACTATTGTCGCAACTGGTCATTTAGTTTGGGAATCTATTTCTGCTGCTAAAGATTTATTTAGTCATGGAATCAGCGCTGAAGTAATTAATATACATACCATAAAACCATTAGATGAGGATATTATTTTAAATTCTATAAAAAAAACCAATTCTTTAGTTTCCTGCGAGGAACATAATATTTTTGGAGGATTAGGCGAGTCAATTTCCAGATTAATTGTTCAAAACAATGAATTGTGCCCTATGGAATTTGTTGGTGTAAATGATTCTTTTGGAGAGTCTGGAACCCCAGAAGACCTTATGAATAAGTATAAATTAAACTCTGAAAATATTTTTAAAAAATGTCTTAAGGTGGTTTCAAGAAAAAAAAAGATCTAATCTACATCTAAATAGTCTGGTATACCGTCACCATCACTATCATCAGGCACACCATCATTATTTGTATCGTATTCATTTTTTGTTAAAACACCATCATTATCATCATCATTGTCAACATAATTAGGTATATTATCAGAGTCTGTATCATCATTATTAAAGTTATGATCACCATTAAGATCCTCATCAATTGTTAGAACAGTATCATTGTCGTGATCTGTTCTGCTAAAAGTCATCATATCAACTTTAAAAATTAATGGTGAATAAGAAGGAATTGAAACACTACCATTTTGAAAGTAACCTAATCCTGAGGGAAAAATGGCAAATCCAATTCCAAAATCAAAAAAATTGTAAGTACCATTTGTGTTAATTGTTACCTCTCCTTTACTAAGAAGAGGAAGAAATTCTTGAAAACCTCTTATTAGGTTTTTACCCTCCATCCAAATTGGATTTTCTCTTGAATCAAAACTTTTTCCATCAAATAATAATCCTTGATAACTGACAAAAACTGAATCTGCAACTGAGGGATTCTCGCCTTTCCCATTCCTTATAATATGATAATAAAGATTATGATTAACAATTTGATCATTTTCATCTTTAATTCCAATTTGAATAGTTGAAACTTGGTCAAAAATTGGGGTTTTATCAATATTATCACCAACAATTGAATCAAAAATAATATGAGGAGAATCATAAGAAGTTATATTTTCAAAATCCTGATAATTATAAAAATGAGATTTCATAAACTGGACTATTGAGTCATTTTCAATTGTATATTGTTCAGTTAAATCATTTAATGGAACAGTTGATTGACTAGACTCATCTTTTTTACAAGAACAGAAAATTAAAATAAAAAATATGGATATGGTGTATAGTCTAAAAATAGGCTTCAAATTTTATTTATTAATTAGCACGCAAGATACAATTTTCTAAATATTATTATCTTAGTTTTAGTTTAAAAATTAATGCATAATATAGTAGTAAATCACAGTAAGATTATTAGGATATGTAACAGACTTGCTTATCAAATTATTGAAAATTCTCAAAATGATGAGCTTATATTAATTGTTGGTATTAAAGAAAAAGGATTTAAGATATCAAATATTATTGTAGATAGTCTTACCAAAATTTCAACAAAAAAAATTGAACTTAAATATATTGATTTAGATAAATCTAATCCCAAAAAATATATAAAATGCGATTTAGACTATTCTAAAAAATATGAAAAAGTTTTTTTAATTGATGATGTTCTAAATACTGGTAAAACATTAATGTACTCTGTCAATAAATTGTTAGAATATGATTTTAACAGTATTAAAACTGTTGTTCTTATTGACAGAAATCATAAAAAATTTCCAGTAAAAGTTGATTTTAAGGGCATTTCACTTTCAACAAATTTTGATGATACAGTCAAATTGAATTTTAAAAAAAACAAGTTAGAGGCAATTATTATTTAAAATTGATATAATTTTATTTACAACAATAGTATCTGCTCTGTTAGAGTCAATTACATAATTCGATTTTTCATAAAATGGATGTCTCTCAAATAAATGTTTTGCTATGAAATTATTCATTTCTTGAACAGATTTAATATGTGATATAATTGGTCTTTTATCTTTTCTAGAGAATAGTCTATTGGATAATATCTGTAAAGGAACCTTCAAATAAAATGTGTTTTTTGTTTTTGATTTAATTATGTCAATATTGTTTGAATAGCAAGGTGTACCACCGCCTACTGAAAGAACAAAATTAAATTTATAATCTAAAATTTTAGTAAGAATTTTTTTTTCAATTTTTCTAAACTCTATTTCACCATAGTTGGAAAAAATTTCTGAAACAGTTTTTTCATATTTTTTTTCAATTTCTTTATCTAGATCAATAAATGAAACATTAAGCTTTTTGGCTAATTTTTTTCCAACTGTTGATTTTCCACTTCCCATGTAACCAATTAAAACAATAATATTAAAATTTTTTGAAGAATTAAATGATTTCATATGTCTACAAATTTATGAGAAATATTTATTGAATAATATGTTTATTGGCCCTATATTTGCGAGCGTTAAAATAAGACCTGGTAGCTCAGCTGGTAGAGCATCTCCCTTTTAAGGAGAGGGTCCTGGGTTCGAACCCCAGCCAGGTCACTACTCTAGCGCACGTGGCGGAACTGGTAGACGCGCTAGGTTGAGGGCCTAGTGGGAAATATCCCTTGGAGGTTCGATTCCTCTCGTGTGCACAACCATCTTTAAATTGAAAAAAAAAGTTATAATTATCGGCTCTGGATTCTCATCGCTTTCCGCTGCCTGTTACCTAGGTAAAGCTGGGTTTGAGGTTTGTGTTTACGAAAAAAATAATGATTTTGGGGGAAGAGCTAGACAGTTTAAACAAGGTGGTTTTACATTTGATATGGGACCAAGTTGGTACTGGATGCCTGATGTTTTTGAAAAATTTTTTAATGATTTCGGTAAAAAATGTTCTGACTTATATGAAATAAAAAAGCTAAATCCAGCTTACAGAGTAATTTTTGAAGACGGTGAAGAAATTAAAATTGGTGACTCAATTGAAAATATTATGCAAACCTTTGAAGAAATTGAAAAAGGTAGTGGAAAAAAATTAAGAGATTTTTTGAAAGAATGTAAAGAAAACTATGATCTCGCGGTTTCAAATATGCTTTATAAAATGCCCGGAAAATCAGTTTTTGAGTTAATTAATTATCAAACAATTTTAAAAACTGGTTTGTTCATTACAAATATTAAAAGTCAGATTAATAAAAGATTTAAAAATCCTAAGCTTAGATCAGTTTTACAATTCCCTGTTCTATTTTTAGGAGCCAAACCTTCCCAAACTCCTGCTTTTTATAACTTTATGAATTTTGCTGATTTTGGACTGGGAACTTGGCAACCTAAAAATGGTTTTTTTGATGTAATTTTATCAATGATTGCTACAGCAAAAAATTTTGGAGTTAAATTTTATAACAATTCACCTGTTCAAGAAATTCTGGTTAAAAATAAATCCGTACATGGTATAAAAACTAAAAATAAAATTGTTAAATGTGATATAATTGTTTCGGGTGCTGATTACTCACATACTGAGAAACTCCTTCCCAAAATTTTAAGACAATATTCAGATAAGTATTGGTCAAATAGAACTTGGTCACCCTCCTCGCTTCTATTTTATTTAGGACTTAATACAAAAATTAATGATTTAGATCATCATAATTTATTTTTTGATACTGATTTTGATAATCATGCTGATGAGATCTACTCCAATCCAAAATGGCCAAAATCACCTCTATTTTATTTGAACATTACATCTAAAACATTTAACCATACTGCACCAAAAGGTTGTGAAAATTTATTTATTTTAATTCCCATAGCAACAGATCTCGATGATAATGAAAAAACTAGAGAAAAATATTTTAATTTGGTCATTAAAAGAATAGAAAATAAAATAAATCAAAAAATTAAAAATAGTATAGTTTATAAGAGAAGCTATTGTATTAAGGAATTTAAAGATGATTATAATTCTTTTGGTGGAAATGCATATGGTTTGGCAAATACATTAACTCAAACTGCATTTCTTAGACCAAAACTTGAAAGTAAAAAAGTAAAAAAATTGTATTTTAGTGGACAACTAACTGTTCCTGGTCCTGGTGTACCACCTTCAATTGTTTCAGGAAAATTAGTTTCTGATTTGATAATTAAAGATGAAATCAATATTTGATAAAGTTTCAGCTGATTGCTCTAAAAATGTTACTAACTCGTATAGCACATCTTTTAGTCTTGCTACGAAAATGCTTTCAAAAAGTATAAGACAAGATATTTATAACATATACGGGTTTGTTAGATTTGCAGATGAAATTGTTGATACTTTTCATGATTATAATAAAAAGGAGTTGTTAGAAAGATTCATCGACGAATTAAATTATTCCTTAAGAAATAAAATCAGTTCAAATCCGATTTTAAATTCATTTCAAAATACTGTTAACAAATACAATATTGATTATGAGTTAATCAATTCTTTTTTGAAAAGCATGAAAATGGATTTAAAAAAAATGAAATATAATTCTGAAAAAGAATACAAGGAATATATATATGGATCAGCCGATGTAGTTGGTCTAATGTGTTTAAAAGTTTTTTTAGATGGAAACGAAAAATATTATCAAAAACTTAAGCCTAGTGCAATGGCTTTGGGTAGTGCATTTCAAAAAGTAAATTTTCTAAGAGATTTGAATGCAGATTTCCATGAATTAAATAGGACATATTTTCCAAATCTTGATTTTAAAAATTTTAATGATGATTCCAAGAAATTAATCTTAAATGATATTGAAAATGATTTTAGGAATGCACTTATCGGAATACAAAAACTTCCAAATAACTCTAAGTTTGGAGTTTATGCTGCTTATAAATATTACAAGAGACTGTTAAATAAACTAAAAAAAACATCATTTATCAGAATTAAAAATGAAAGAATTAGAGTTCCTAATTATCAAAAAGTTGATGTTTTAGCTAGATCATATGTTAGATACAGATTAAATATTTTATGATGGAAATAATTCTATGGATAACAGTATTAATTTTTACATTTTTATTAATGGAATTCATGGCTTGGTTTAGTCACAAATATATAATGCATGGTTTTTTATGGGTTTTACACAAGGATCATCACAAAAAAGATCATAAATCTTGGTTTGAAAGAAATGATGTTTTTTTCATTTTTTACGCAGCAGTGAGTATGATTTTTGTTGTTTTATGGTCTGATTTTGATTTTTTCTTTGGGCTTCCAATTGCTATTGGAATTTTTCTTTATGGTCTGACTTATTTTTTAGTTCACGATATTTTTATTCATCAAAGATTTAAAATTTTTAGAAATATTGACAACAAATACGCTAGAGGCGTAAGAAGGGCTCACAAAATTCATCACAAAAACATTAATAAGAATGGAGGAGAATGTTTTGGAATGTTATTTGTGCCAAAAAAATATTTTAAATAAGGCTCATTTTTGCGGCAGCTTCAGCACAATCAAAACCTTTGTTTCCGAATTTACCTCCACTCCTTTCAATAGACTGCTGTATATTATCATCGGTAAGCAAGCATAATATAATAGGACATGTGGGAGTTAAATTTAAATCTTTAATTCCATTACAAACTGATTGAGAAATAAACTCAAAATGCATAGTCTCGCCTTTAATTATACTACCTACTGCAATTATTGCATCCAGGTCAAAATTTTTTTTCATGTTTGAGCATCCATATATTAACTCAAAGCTTCCAGGTACTTTAAAATGGATAATATCCTCTCTTTCTATTTCAATAGTTTTAAAAAAACCAAACACACCATCGAGCAGCCTATCAATAATTTTTGGATTCCACTCTGAGGAAACTATACCAAACTTTTTATTTTTAGCTTGTTTTAATAAATCTTTAGATGGGGTTGGTTTGAATTTTGAAGACATACTACTCAGATTCAGATATCTTCATTTCTATAATATCAGCTTGCTGTGATTTTGGAAAATCATCTTTAATTTGATTAAAATATTTATTTGCTTTTGATTTTTTACCAAGAAATAAGGATAGATCACCTGCTTTCATTAAAATTAAAGGCATAATAAAAGAATTGTCATTTGCCTTTGATAAAGCTTTTTCAAAATAATCAAGTCCATCATTTAATTGATTAAGTTGTATAAATGAATCACCAATTGTAGACAAGGCCAAAGAGCTGAGAATCTCATCATTTGATTGAAAGTCATTTAAATATTTAATAGCCAAGTCATATTTCTCCAAATTAAAGTATGCAATACCTGAATAATAATAAGAAATATTGGCAGCTGGAGTTCCTTTGTAGTTGTCAATAATATCTAAAAAACCAAATTTACCCTCAGCTCCTTCAAGTGATAATTTATATAATGAGTCAGAATTATTTTCAATATTTGAGGCCTCATTAAAATATTTTTGAGCAGTAAAAATTTCAAGGTTAGCTTCTTCAACCTTTGGCTCAAAAAAAAGTTTACTGTAAGAAAAATATAATACGAAAATCAATACTAAAACTAATACAGCACCAGAAAGATATTTTTGATATTTATTTACAAAAATTTCAGTTTTGGATGCGCTTTCGTCTAAAGTTTCAAAAACTTGTTTAGTTGAGCTCAAATTAGCATTTGAATTAGACTTAGATATATTTTTTCTAGATCTTTTTTTATATGTAGCCATAACTCAGGCAAAAATAAAATTTTATTCTAATCAACAAGGATAATTAATTAATTATTTTATTTAATTTACAATAAGATTCTAAAGATTAATGATTTCTAATTTCATAAAAAAAATATCAATCATAAACTATAAAAATATAGAAGACAAAGAATTTTTGTTTGATAATAAAATTAATTGTTTAGTTGGTAATAACGGAGTTGGAAAGACAAATATTTTAGATTCGATTTTTCATTTGTGTGTGGGAAAAAGCTATTTTAATTTAAGAAATGATCAAATAATAAATAAAAAAAATGATTATATGTTGATTGAAGGCGATTTTGTATGTAATGATAAAAATGAAAAAATTGTTTGTAGTATTAAAAGAGGTGGAAAAAAAGTTTTAAAAAGAAACAACAAAGCTTATAAAAAGCTTTCTGGTCATGTAGGCCTTATCCCTGTAGTGTTAATATCTCCCTACGATACTGATCTAATTAATGACGGTAGTTTTGAAAGAAGAAAATTTATTGACAGTATAATTTCTCAAAACAATAAAACTTACTTGAATCAATTAATTGATTATAACAAAATTATACAGAATAGAAATAAATTATTAAAAAATTTAAATTACAATACTAAATCAAACCTCGAAATGATTGATGTATATGATGAAGAGTTGATTAAATTATCTAGTCCAATTCATGAAATTAGAAAGTCATTTATAGAAGAATTTGAACCTTACTTTATTGAAAAATATAAACAGATTTCATCAGAAACTGAAAATGTTTCAGTATCATATAAAAGTGATTTACATGAAAGGAGTATGAAAGAGCTTTTAAAAGATTCCTTAAAAAAAGATTTTATACTACAATATACAAGCTCGGGAATTCACAAAGATGATTTAATTTTTAATATTGATAGTTATAGTATTAAAAAATTTGGTAGTCAAGGGCAACAAAAATCATTTATTATAGCTCTAAAACTTGCACAATTTGAATATTTAAAAGAAAAAACAGGCAGCTCCCCTGTTCTCTTAATGGATGATATATTTGATAAGTTAGATTTTAATAGGGTAAAAAATATTGTTAATATTGTTAATGATACAAGCTTTGGTCAATTATTTATATCTGATACTGATAGCGACAGGGTCGAAAAAATTTTAAATACTTTAAATTTATCTTCAAAAATTTTCAATCTATGAAAAGAACATTCAAAACGAATAAAATGGAAAGTATGATTGATAATTTTTTAAATCAGAAGAAGATTTCAGATGGAATTTTCAATGTTAAAATAAATAAAGCATGGAAAAATTCTGTTGGAAATAAAATATATAAACATACAAAATCAATTTACTATAAAAATGGAAATCTATTTATACAAGTTGATAATCCAATATTAAAGCAAGAGATAGTTTATAGTAAAGGAGCTATTATAAAGCTCTTAAATAAAGAAATCAAACAAGAAATAATTGAAAAAATTATTCTAAAATAAAGTTTCTTACTTTGGAAAATGAAAAGTTGACTCAATTTCTGCATTTTCATCGCTATCAGATCCATGAATTGAGTTTTCCCCTTTTGATATAGCATACTTTGCTCTTATTGTACCATCTTTTGCATTTTTAGGATCTGTATCACCAATTAAATTTCTAAATTCTGAAACGGCACTTTCCTTTTTAAGAACAGCAGCAACTATGGGACTTCTACTCATATATTGAGTTAAATCGTTAAAGAATGGTCTATCTTTGTGGACAGAATAAAACAACCTGGCGTCATCAATACTTAAGTGAGTTAATTTTAAAGAAATAATTTCAAAACCAGCCTCTGAAATATCATTTAATATTTTTCCAATCAGTCCTCTCTCAACTGCGTCTGGTTTAATCATCATAAAAGTTTTATTTGACATTTTATTTTTTTTGCAAACGTAATAAAAACATTCAAATGAAATATTGTAATTTTCCATTTTTATGATTGATGAAGTAATTATAATAGGAACTGGTAAGGTAGCTTATCACTTTGCAAAAGAGATAAACAATAACCCAAAATTAAAACTAATTCAAATTCTAGGCAGATCAAAAAGGATAAACTCGCACCTTAATGAGTTTTCAGATATTTATTCCAGTGATTTTTCTCATATAAAAAAAAGTAAGTTTTGTATCATTGCTGTCTCTGATAATTCGGTTAAATCCGTAAGTACAAATATTAAAAAATTTGAAGGAACAGTTTTACATACATCAGGTAGTATTAATATGTCAATTTTAAATACTCATTTGAAATTCGGTGTTATATACCCTCTTCAAACATTTAGTTTTGATAGAAATATTGATTTCAATAAAATCCCTCTTTTAATAGAAGCTTCAAATAATGAAACTCTGAATGAATTAATTGATTTTAGCAATAAACTTTCTAAAAAGACAGTTATAATGAATAGTGATAAAAGATTAATTTGTCACTTATCAGCTGTTTTTGCTAATAACTTTACAAATCATTTGATATATACCAGCGAAAAACTTCTTGAAAAATTTGACATTGATAAAGATCTAATTCATCCACTTTGTGAAGAAACAATTCTAAAGATTAAATCCATTTCTAGCTATGATGCTCAAACTGGACCAGCTTCTAGAAATGATTTAGAAACAATTAAGAATCATATAACTTTTTTAAAGAAAAATAATCTAACTTTCAATATGGATATGTACAAGTCTATAAGTGAATCAATTATAAAAACTAAATTTGATAAACAATGAGCTACAAAACAAAATTAAAAAGCATAAAAAACTTTGTTTTTGATGTTGATGGAGTATTTACTGATGGATCTATAACTGTCGATATCCATGGTAATGAATTAAGACAATTCAGCACTAGGGATGGAATTGCTGTAAAGCTTGCAACAGATTTAGGTTATAACATATGTGTAATAAGTGGGGGTAATAATGAAGGAGTAAGAAAGAGATTAAATAGACTTGGGGTCAAAGATGTTTTTTTAGGAGTCGATAATAAACAAATGATTTACAATGAGTTTTTAGATAAGTATAAATTAAATAACTCAGAAACTGTATTTATGGGGGATGATCTTCCTGACATTACTATCCTTCAAATTTGTGGTTTATCATCATGTCCAAATGATGCATGTCCAGAAGTAAGGTCAATTGTAGAATATATTTCGATAAAAAATGGTGGAATGGGATGTGTAAGAGATATAATTGAACAAACTCTAAAGGCACAAGGTAAGTGGAAATTAAAAGAAACTTCTAAAAATATATAATGAATTTTTGGAAAAAAGAATATTCTATAGTTCTAGTTCTAAACCTAATATATTTAATTTTTTTCTTTCTATTAATGCAATAAGCTATGCATAATTTAGATTGGTTTATTTTAATATCAACAATACTTTTTATAGTAATTTATGGTGCTATAAAAACAAGAAAAAATAGTAACATTAATTCTTTTCTTAAAGGAGATAATTCATCAAACTGGTTCACAATTGGTGTCTCAGTAATGGCAACCCAAGCTAGTGCTATCACTTTTTTATCAACACCAGGACAAGCTTACAACGATGGAATGGGATTTCTCCAATTTTATTTAGGCCTTCCACTCGCAATGATTATTATATGCATTGTCTTTGTTCCAATTTACCATAAATTAAAAGTTTTCACTGCTTATGAATTTTTGGAAAAAAGATTTGATAAGAAAACAAGAACTCTTGGTGCTATACTATTTCTAGTTCAACGTGGTCTTGCAGCTGGAATTACAATTTTTGCCCCATCTATAATACTGTCATCAGTATTAAATATAGATTTAAAATTGTTAAATATAATTATTGGATTATTAGTTATAATTTATACTGTTTCAGGTGGAACTAAGGCTGTTAACATAACACAGAAGCAACAAATGTTTGTTATATTTTTTGGTTTATTTTTTGTTTTTTTCTTTATCATTAACAATCTACCAGAACAATTAACAACATCAAAACTCTTTGACTATGCTAAAGTTTCAGAAAAAATGAAAATTTTAGATTTTTCTTTTGAGCCTAACAACAGATATACTTTTTGGAGTGGCATAACAGGTGGTCTATTTTTGGCTCTTTCATATTTTGGGACTGATCAAAGTCAAGTTCAAAGATATATTTCAGGAAAATCTGTAAGAGAAATTAGATTGGGTCTAGTGTTTAATGGAATATTTAAAATCCCAATGCAGTTTTTTATTTTATTAATTGGAGTTTTAGTTTTTATATTTTTTGAATTTAATAACTCGCCATTAAATTTTAATCCGCAGGCAGTTGACTATTTAGAAAAGAATCGTAAACTTGATTTTGAATCTCTTAAAGAAGACTACAAAACTCTTAACCTAGAAAAAGATGAAATTCAAAGGTTATTTTTAGATGAAAAATTAAATGACCCTTTAATCTTAAATTCTTTACAACAAAAAGAAATGAAAATTAGAGATGATGTTAAAGATTTAATTGACGAAAGCAGTAAAATCGAAAAAAATGATAAAGATTATGTGTTTTTACACTTTATTTTGAATTATCTTCCAAGAGGTCTTATTGGTCTATTAATCGCTGTTATAATTTGTGCTGCAATGTCATCAACAGCATCAGAACTTAATGCTCTTGCAGCAACAACCACGGTTGACCTTTATAAAAGAAATCTTAATGTAAAAAAGAGTGAGAAACATTTTTTAAAAATGTCAAAGTTTTTTACGATTACTTGGGGATTAATAGCAATTTGTTTTGCAAGTATTGGAAATCTTTTTGAAAACTTAATTCAATTAGTTAATATTATAGGATCTATTTTCTATGGTACCATTTTAGGAATGTTTCTTGTTGCATTTTTTATAAAAAAAATAACTGCTAACTCAGTATTTTGGGCAGCATGTATATCACAAACTATAATTTTCTTTATATACTTTAATATCGATATAAGCTATCTATGGCTTAATTTTATTGGTGCTGTTGTAACAATATTGTTATCTATTATATTTGAGAGCCTGAAATTATTTAGCAGATAATAATCTATCATTTAGCCTATTTAAAGTATTTACTCCGTCAGGGCCACCAGTTTTAATAGCATCATCAAGACCTAATTTTGCATATTGAATAGCTTTTTTCATTTTACCAGCTTTTTCATAAATCAAGGATTTATATCTATACTGCCAATATCTATGTTCTTTATTATCAGGATAAGCCAGATTAATCCATTTCATAGCTTGTTTAATATTTATATTTTCTTCCATATAAAATACTGCAGCAGAGCTTAAATCATTTTTTGTTGGATTATTTGACATTACATTGTCAATCTGTTTTTTCATTTTTTCAGTTGTCATAACATCCAAATTGTAAGAAATAAATTGATCGTCCCAAGCAAAATCTAATGTAGCTCCGTTATTAGAAATATTATTTATTGAAATGGTAAATGTTTCAATAGTAAACGGTAATGTAATAAAACTTGAAAAAACATTTAGTAAAACCTTGTTTTCATCAATCTCTTTAAGAGCTCCCCAGTTTTTATTTTTCTCATAAAATATTAGACTTAATCCATTTTTTTCAGAATCAGGGATTGAATATAAAAAATACTCCCCAGCCTTTAATAATTTAGAGTTCACTTTTACATCTTCAGAAAATGAAATTGCAGTTGCTTGGTTAGCTCCTGTTCTCCATACTTCGTTAAAGGGAACTATATTTCCAAAAATTTTTCTTTCTTTTTTTGATGGTCTTGAATAATCAATTGAAATATCTACTAGACCAACCTTTTGAAAGATCTTAGATCTTGGACTTGCCTGTGGGGAAGAGATTTGTGCTAGTGAAAAATTAGACATCAATAAAATTAAAAACGTGATAATATACTTTTGCATGTTTTTTGTTTTAGTATGGTTTTTACAAATATTATGAAAATTTTTAAAATTCATACTAAACAACATTTACCTATAACAATTGAAGAAGGCTGGAGTTTTCTTTCAAACCCAAAAAATTTATCAACCATAACACCTGATTATATGAAATTTAAGATAACTGACTGTGATCTTAGATCTGTTTATCAAGGTCAAATAATACAGTATATAGTAAGACCAATTATGAATATTCCCCTAAAATGGGTTACTGAAATAACGCATGTAGTGCATGAAAAATATTTTGTTGATGAACAAAGATTTGGTCCATATTCATTATGGCATCACAAACATTTTATTAAAGAGATAGAAAACGGAATAGAAATGGAAGATGTTATACATTACAAAATTCCTGGAGGAATATTTGGTGAATTTTTAAACAGTCTTTTTATAAGAAATCAACTCAATGAAATTTTTGAGTACAGAAAAAACAAGTTAATTGAAATATTTGGAGAAATATCATGAAAAAAAATATACTTATAATAGGTGGTTCGTCAGGCATAGGATCATCACTTTTAAATAAAATATCAAATCAACATAATGTTTATGTTGCGTGCAGATCAAATAATTCTATTCCGGAAAATGTTAATTACATAAAATATGATGTTCTTAATGATGAATTAGATACCACATCAATTCCAGAATCAATTGATGGCTTTGTTTATCTCCCAGGAAGTATCAATCTCAGACCATTTAAAAGCTTGAGTATTGAATCCTTTAAAGAAGATTTAGAAATCAATTTAATAGGACTTATTAAATCAATTAAAAGTGTACTAAAAAATTTAAACAACTCCGAATCATCAAGTATAGTTTTATTTAGCACTGTTGCTGTTCAAAAAGGAATGCCTTTTCACTCAAGTATATCTGCTGCTAAAGGAGGTGTGGAAGGTCTTGCAAAATCATTAGCTGCTGAATTTTCACCCAAAATTAGAGTGAATGTTATAGCGCCTTCTTTAGTTGATACCCCTCTGGCAAATAGATTTTTGAATAACGATTTAAAAATTGAAAAATCTTCCCAAAGACACCCTTTAAAGAGAATTGGTAAACCTGAAGACATATCTAACTTTATTGATTATTTGCTTTCTGAAAAATCAAGTTGGATGACTGGTCAAATTATTTCAATTGATGGTGGACTTTCAAATATTGAAACAAATTAATGATTACACAATCTATATTTTGGTTTAGAAGAGATTTAAGATTTATCGACAATCATGGTCTATTTAAAGCTTTAACTCAAAGTAAAATAGTTAATCCAATTTTCATTTTTGATGAAAATATAACCAAGAAATTAGATACAAATGATCACAGATTAGCTTTTATTAAAAGCCAATTAAATAATCTAGATAAGGAATTAATAAAATTTAATTCGTCATTAAATATATATTACGGAAGTCCAATCAAAATTTTTGAAAAAATTATAAACGAAAACTCAATTGATGCAGTTTTTTGGAATAAAGATTATGAACCTTATGCAATTAAAAGAGATAAAGAAATAGAAAAATTATTAAAATCAAACAACATCAAATCTTTTAACTTCAAAGATCAAGTAATCTTTGAAGAAAGAGAAGTAGTGAAAAATGATGGCTCTCCTTACGTTGTTTATACACCATACTCAAAAAAATGGATAGAAAAATTCTCAAATAAAGATGTTAAACATTTTAAATCTGAGACTTTTCTTTCAAAAATCAAAAGATTAAAAAAGTTAAACACTAATACCAAAACATTTGATATTAATGAATCAAATATAAAACCACCTAAAGTTAATTTCAATAATGATATAATTAATAACTATGAAAGAGACAGAAATACTCCTGAAACAGATGGAACAAGTAAGTTAGGACTTCATCTGAGATTTGGGACCAAAAGTATACGATCATTAGTTAAAAAAAGTAATCTTTCAGAAAACAAAACTTTTTTGAAAGAATTAATATGGAGAGAGTTTTTTATGCAAATTCTTTGGCATTTTCCTGAAACAACTACGCAATGCTTTAAATCTAAATATGAAAAGATTAAATGGAGAAATAATATGGATGAGTTTAATGCGTGGTGTGAAGGTAAAACAGGATATCCAATAGTTGACGCTGGAATGAGAGAACTTAATGAAACAGGCTTTATGCACAACAGAGTGAGAATGATAACTGCAAGTTTTTTATGTAAACACCTTTTGATTGATTGGAGAATTGGTGAAAAGTATTTTGCATCAAAGCTTTTTGATTATGAACAGTCAAGTAATATTGGAAACTGGCAATGGGTAGCTGGATGTGGTGTTGATGCTTCACCATACTTTCGAATATTTAATCCATACGAACAGCAGAAAAAGTTTGATAAAGAAAAAGTATATATAAAAAAATGGATTTCTGAGTATGAAACTAATAAATATCCTCAAGAAATTGTTAATCATAAGTTAGCCCGTGAAAGATGCTTAAAAGCATATAAAAAAGCAGTATCTTGAAAGAATCTACAGCTATTATATTTCCTAATCAATTATTTGAACAATCTGAGATGGTTGAACAATGTAAAGATTTTATCATAGTTGAAGAATACTTATTTTTTAACCAATTTAAGTTTCATAAACAAAAAATTCTATTTCATAGAATTTCAATGAAAAAATATGAAAGTTACCTGTTATCAAGGGGGAAAAATGTTTTATATATAGATTCATTCAAAAAAGAATCTGATATAAGAATTCTAATTGATCAACTAAATAATGTAAATGAAATTAACATATATGAACCTGTTGATGATTGGTTGTCAAGAAGAATATTAAAGCATTCAAAAACTAAAATAAAATTAAACATTCATAAAAACCCATCTTTTATTACATCAGAAAACACCTTAAAATCATTTTTTAAAAGCGATAAAAAAAAATTCTTTCAAACCTCATTTTACAAGAAGCAAAGAATTGAATTAAATATCTTAATAAACAATGGCCAACCGGCTGGTGGGAAGTGGACATATGATGATTTGAATAGAGAAAGATATCCTAAAGATAAAGAAGTACCAAAATTAAAAAAATTTCAAAAAGATGAAATTAGAATTGATAATGAATCATATATTAATGATTATTTCAAAAACAATCCCGGAAATATTGAAAAATTCATATATCCAACAGATTTTAAACAAGCTAAACAATGGTTTGATGATTTTTTAGTAAATAGATTTGATGAATTCGGACCTTATGAAGATGCTGTATTAAAAGAAAAGTCAATACTAAATCATAGTGTCCTTTCTCCACTATTAAACTCTGGATTAATTAGTCCAAATTATGTAATTGAAAAATCATTACATTTTTATGAAAAAAATAATATTAGATTAAATTCATGTGAAGGTTTTTTGAGACAAATAATTGGGTGGCGAGAGTTTATAAGAGGTGTCTATATTGCTGTAGGTAAAAAAGAAAGAACAAGAAACTTTTGGAATTTCAACAGAAAAATACCGAATTCATTTTATAATGGTGATACAGGTATTGAACCAATTGATGATACTATAAAAAAAATAAATAATTCTGCATATGCAAATCATATTGAAAGATTAATGATTATTGGAAATTTTATGCTTTTATGTGAATTTGAACCAAACGAAGTTTATAAATGGTTCATGGAAATGTTTATCGATTCATATGATTGGGTTATGGTTCCAAATGTTTATGGAATGAGTCAGTTCTCAGATTCCGGTATGATGTCTACAAAACCATACATAAGTAGTAGCAACTATATTTTAAAAATGAGTAATTATAAAAAAGGAGATTGGTGTAAAATATGGGATTCATTATTCTGGAATTTTATGGATAAGCAAAGAGAATTCTTTATAAAAAACCCTAGAATGAGAATGCTAGTGAGTAGTTTTGATAGAATGGAAGAAATTAAAAGAACTTCATTGCTAAAAACTGCAGACGAATACTTAAAAACACTTTAATGAATCAAAGAGATTTAGATAGAATTATTGAAATGGCATGGGAAGATAGAACTCCTTTTGATGCAATATTATTACAATTTGGAATAAATGAAGGAGATGTTATTAAGCTTATGAGAAATAATCTCAAATCATCTAGTTTTAAGCTATGGAGAAAGAGGGTTCAAGGTAGAAAAACTAAACACAAAAATTTGATACATTATCCCAAAGGTTTTACACCAAGGTTTAAATGTAAAATGCAAAGGCATATTACAGGAAATAAAATAAGTAAACGTTAATTTAATTTTTAATACGTTCAATTTTAGCACCAATATTAATTAAACGTAAATCTATATCTTCATAACCTCTGTCAATTTGTTCAATATTATAAATTATACTAGTGCCTTTTGCAGAAAGAGCAGCAATTAAAAGTGATATTCCAGCTCTTATGTCAGGGGAGGTCATCGTCGTAGATTTTAATTTTGATTTAAAATCATGACCAATTACAGTAGCTCTATGTGGATCACATAAAATTATCTTTGCGCCCATATCTATTAGCTTATCAACAAAGAACAATCTACTCTCGAACATTTTTTGGTGAATAAGAACACTTCCTCTAGCTTGAGTTGCTACAACAAGAACAATACTTAATAAATCTGGTGTAAACAATGGCCATGGCCCATCTGAAATAGTTAATATACTACCATCAATATAATTTTGTATTTCATAACCACTAGTATGAGCAGGTATTTTTAAATCATTTCCTGATGTTTCGAATGATAAACCAAGTTTAGAAAAAACATTAAGAATCTGTTCTAAATACTTGAAATTAACACCTTTAATGGTTATTTCACTTTGGGTTAATGCAGCGAGTCCAATCCAACTTCCAATTTCAATAATATCTGGTTCAATTAAATGTTTACATCCTCCAAGGGAATCAACACCACTAATTTTCAATAAATTTGAACCAATTCCTGATATTTTACCACCCATATTATTTATCATGATACACAATTGTTGGATATATGGTTCACATGCAGCATTATAAATTACAGTTTCACCGTCTGCTAAAGAAGATGCCATTATAAGATTAGCAGTCCCAGTGACAGAGGGCTGATCTAAAAGAATATTGTTTCCTTTCAATGAAGACGCATCAACATTATAAATGTAATTCTGACTGTCATAATTAAATTTTGCACCTAGCTTAATAAATCCATCAAAATGTGTGTCTAATCTTCTTCGACCTATCTTATCGCCTCCTGGCTTTGGAATCGATGCTTTACCAAATCTTGATAACAATGGTCCAATAATCATAATTGAACCTCTTAGACCCTTGGCTTTATCATTATATAAGTCAGAATTTAACTTATCTAGATCTATTGAATGAGATTTAAAAGAATATTTATTCTTAGTCAGTTTATTGACCTCAACACCAATATATTTTAAAAGGTCAATAAGTCTTAATACATCAATTATTTCTGGAACATTTTCGATTATAACTTCCTCCTTTGTTAATAAAACAGCGCATAGGACCTGGAGAGCCTCATTTTTTGCACCTTGAGGAGTTATATCACCACTTAGCTTTATACTTCCTTCTACTTTGAAAGAATTCATTTATTTTCTTTTATAATTTCTATATGGTTTTTTACCTTTTTTACCAGACTTAGAATTTTTTCTATGTGAAACAGAAATCAAATCCTTTGAATCAGATAATGCAGGGCTTGATGAATCTAGGGATATCTTACCGTTGGAGAGCTCAAACAGATGCTCATATATAACAGAATCCTCAACAGTATCTTTATTCCAGTTAAGAAAACATTTTTTCATGTGGTTAGCTATAACATAAACTAATTGTGATTTCATTTCTCCATCTTCCCAACTCACAGCAACATCAATCATTTTTTTTATGTTGTTCCCGTAAAACCTATATTTTGGATGATTTTGAGGATAATTTAATTTTTCTGGTTTTTGTTCAAAAATTTCTTTTGAGGGTTTTGGATAAGGTGAATCTACATCAAGTTGAAACTGAGACATAATAAACAATTGATCCCAAAGTTTATGTTGAAAGTCAGGCACATCACGTAAATGAGGATTTAAATTACCCATCACGCCAATAATAGCTTTAGCCATATTATTTCTTTCCAATTTATTATTACATTCAATTGCTTGATTAACCATTTTATGTATATGTCGACCATATTCAGGAATTATTAGATCTTCCCTATCACTATTGTATTCTAAGTTTTCTATCAAAATTTATGTTTTTGTTTAAAATTAAATATTTTTTTCCTACAAAGAAATTATTCCATCAATTTTAGAGACATCTTTATACTTTTTAATTACTTGATCAGCTGAACTTAATTTTACAATAATTGTCAAACTTACATAAGTATTTTTTGATGAAATTTTCCTTGATATTTTTGTTTTGAATTTTTTAAATTCTAGTTCTACTTGATTAATCTTTTTGGCCTTATTTTTTACTATAAATTTAAAAACATAATCAGTTGGCCAATTATGAGTTTCGTTTAATTTAGTTTCAAGATTATCGTAGAAAGAATCGCTTTTTTTTGACATGGAATTCAAATATAATGACAAATTATATTTTTATATTACAGACAATAAAATTTGATGAAAAAGATTTTAATTACTGGTGGACCCTCCACAGGTAAAACATCTCTGGTGTCTGAACTTAAAAGACATGGTTTTTATTGCTTTGATGAGATCTCAAGAGAGCTTACCCAAAGAATGAGGAATGAAGGTATTGAGCAATACTTTCTAAATAACCCGCTAGAGTTCAGTAAGGAATTATTTAAATTGAGGTTTAAACAATATGAGCAGGAGGTTGATACTTTCAACTGTATAGTTTATGACAGAGGGCCGATTGATGTGTTAGCATACTTAGATTTTAAAAAAATTGAAATTCCTAAAGATCTTATTAATAAGTCGAGAGAAATATCTTATGATCATATTTTTATTTTGAAGCCGTGGAAAGATATATATGTGAATGATTCTGAAAGATATGAAACCTTTGATGAATGTATAAATATTCATAAATCATTACTAAAGACCTATAAAAATTTTGATTTTGATTTAATAGATATCCCAAATTCAAATATCAAGGAAAGAATTAAATTTGTCAAAAGATTTACTATAAATGAAAAAGGGGCTTAAAATAATTTTCTTTGGTACTCCAGATTTTGCAATCGAAAGTTTAGATTCACTTTATAATTCATACCATGAATTACTTTGCGTAGTTACTTCCTCTGATAAAAAATCTGGAAGAGGGATGAGAATAAATTTAAGTGAAGTAAAAAAATATTCACTTGAAAGTGATTTAAAACTACTTCAACCTGAATCTCTAAATGATGAGAAATTTATCACAGAATTGAAACAATATCAAGCTGATTTATTTGTTGTTGTTGCATTTAAATTCTTACCAAAAAAAATTTGGGAAATTCCAAAATTGGGGACAATCAATATACATGCATCGCTTTTACCTAATTTAAGAGGAGCTGCACCCATTAATTGGGCTTTAATTAATGGTTTAAAGGAGACAGGGCTAACAAGTTTTTTTATAAATGAAAAAATTGATTCAGGAGATATAATACTACAAGAAAAATTAGCAATTTATGAACACGATAATTTTGAGTCACTTTATAATAAACTAAAAAAAATGAGTTATAAATTTATAATTAAAACTATTGAATTAGTAGGTGAAGAAAACATTACAAAACAAAAACAACAAACAATAAAAAATTTACTTCTAGCTCCAAAGCTTAATAAAGAAAATACTAGAGTAGATTGGAATGATTCAGCAATTAATATATATAATTTCGTTAGAGGTTTATCTCCTTATCCATGCGCTTGGACTATTGAAAATAAAACAAATAAAAGAGTTTTAATATACGATGTAAGTATGGGTACCTCAACTAAAGAAAAAGATATAGGAAAAATATCATCAAAGGAACCAAAAAAACTTTCAATAATCACAAAAGAGGGAACTATTGAAATAAAGCAACTTAAAATTGAAGGAAAAAAATCTATTAGTGGTAGTGATTATTTAAACGGAAATTGCAAAAGTGAAATAAAATTTATTTGATTGTATAAGGGTAAAATTTTAATATCAAACTATACACTTGTTAATGATTTAGAATTTAACAAGGCAGTTATTTTAATTGTAAAAAATGATAATGAGGGAACTATTGGATTTATATTAAATAAAAAATCAAACTACCTATTATCTGAAATAAATTCAGGAAGTAGGGAATTAAATATCCCAATTTATAAAGGTGGACCTGTCATGATAGATACAATACACTTTATTCATAAAAAGACAAAGTTATTTGAAAAAAGCACAAAGATTACAAATGAAATATTTTGGGGAAATGAATTTGAAAAAGCTGTAGAACTAATAAGAGATAAGAAAATTAATCCAAAAGAAATAAAATTTTTTGTTGGATATTCAGGATGGGATGAAACTCAACTGGAAAATGAAATTTATGAAAAATCTTGGCTAATAACCGAAGCTTACACCACAAAGGAAATTTTTGGTTTTGAAAAATTATTATGGAAAAATAATATTGAAAAATTTGGAAATTACTATAAATTATGGTCTAACAGCCCTGAAAATCCTAATTATAATTAATAGAATCATTAAGTAAATTATTCAGGATTATGGCTGTTTTATTGATATATGTTTTTTTTCTATAATTAGTTACAGGAAGAATTCCTTGGATTACATTAGTCATAAATAACTCATCAGCACTTACAAGATCAAATGGAGAAATTTGTGATTCTTCAATAACTAATCCATTAGATTTTATGATATTAATTAAGTTTTTTCTCAAAACACCATTTAAACATCCTGATTTCAAATCAGGTGTGTAAATTTTTTCATTTTTTATGTAAAATAAATTTCCATTAATAAATTCACAAATCATTTTTCTATCATTAAGAAGAATACAATTATCTAAATCATTTTCACTTGCATATATTGATGCTAGTACATTGATAGACTTGTTGTTTGATTTAATTGAATGAACTAATTGATTACTAATAAAGAAGTCTTTATAAAGATCTACTTTAACTTCTTTTTTTTTAATTAAGTATTTTGAATCTTCAATCCTATCAATATTTATAATATAACCAATATCGTTAGTAATTGGTTTATACCTTCCAGCTGAGTTCCTATAAACTGTGATCCTAATTCTAGAATTTAAACCTGAATTACTTTTACTATGTAAATGTAATATTTCATTTTTTAAAAATTCAGGGGAAAAAGAATCAGGTATGCTAAATCTTAAAACCCTCATTGATGCCATTAACCTAAAATAGTGATCTTCCCAAAAAGGAATATAATTAGATACAACTCTTAAAGTTTCAAAAACAGCATCTCCAAATAGAAATCCTCTGTTATTAGAAAGTTGATTACTTTCATTTACAATATTACCATTAAAATTAATCATAGGAAGTTATCAAGAAGAACCAATAACACTTTTTAAATCCGATATTTGGCTATCCCACAGCATTTTAGATTCTTCAACCTCATCTTCATCAGCAAAATCAGTTACTATTAATGAAACATCCTTAGTGATTTCATCGACTGTAATTTTAATTTCAAAAAAGGAATCATCTTCATTATCAAGCCATCTAAACTTAACAAAAGCATTATTTTTTGATGAAATTAATTCTGCTTTTTCTTCAGAACCATCCCAAAAAAAGGAAAAGACTTTCCCTCTTGAATTAACATTATCTGCGAACCACTCTGAAAGGTTAGAAGCCGATGATATGTACTGATACAACATGTTTGGGGAAGCGTGTATAGGAAACTCTAATTCATATTTTACTTTATCAGACATTTTGCCAATATATATATTAAAATTGATGTTAAAAAGAATTATTTTTTTTTTTTTTAAACTCAGTTTGTACCTACCTATATTGTTTATATATTTGGGCCTAATTGGCGAGGTAGCTCAGGTGGTCAGAGCGTCGGATTCATAACCCGGAGGTCGGGAGTTCAAGTCTCCCCCTCGCTACTAGAACTTGTAATTCTTTATAGAATCATCAAGATTATGTTTATTTTCATCTCCTGTTTTTAAATTTTTTATTTTAATTACCTTCTCTTGAGCTTCTTCTTTACCATAAATCAATACGTAACTATATTTATTTTTATCTGCGTATGTAAATTGCTTAGATAACTTTACAAAGTCAGGATAAACTGATACATTTCTTAATGTTCTTAACTGACTAACTACATAAGAAATATCGTGAATAAATTCGTCTCCAAAATTTACTACTAAAATATCATTTGGTGATTTAATTTCTTCAGGAAATAATTTATTATCATCCATTAAATGATATACCCTTTCTAGTCCAAATGATATACCAATTCCAGACAAATTATTTGCATTAAATCTTTCGGTTAAATTTTTGTACCTACCTCCACCTCCAATTGAACCAATTTCAGAGTTAGTTAGTGAAACAACTTCAAAGATAATACCGGTGTAATAATCAAGTCCTCTTGCAAGAGTTAAATCTAATAAAACATCTGATTTATTATTCAATGTTAAATCAAAAAGATTCTTTAATTCCTCATATGCCTTTTTTGAATTATCATTATCTATAAATTGTTCATTTATTAAAGATAAAGCCTGGCTGCTATTTCTAGATTCAAAAATTTGATTTAACAATGGGTGAAATTTATCTTTTAAACCTAATTTATCTTTAAGTTCATAAATAACTTTTTCAGAACCTATTTTATTTAACTTGTCAAGAATGGTTACAAAATCATTGAAATTATTATTTAATTCAATCTTTCTACAAATAGATGATAAAATTTCTCTGTGGTTTACTTTTATTTGAATTTTTTGAAAGCCAAGATTTTTAAAAACATTAAAATACATTTGAATCATTTCGTATTCTAAATAGGATGAATCTGATCCTATAACATCAGCATCGCACTGAGTAAACTCTTGATACCTTCCCTTCTGAGGTCTATCAGCTCTCCAAACATTTTGTATTTGAAATCTTTTAAATGGAAATTTTATTTCATTCTGATGTTGTGAAACATATCTAGCTAATGGAACTGTAAGGTCATATCTTAAGGCTTTATCTGAAATTGAATTTATAAACTCAGTTGTTTTATTATCATTAAGAGCCTTAAGATCTGCTTTTCTTACCTTTTCTCCAGAATTTAAAATATTAAAAATTAATCTATCACCTTCATTACCATATTTACCTGCTAACGTTTCTCTTTTTTCGAAAGAAGGAGTTTGTATCTCTAAATATCCATATTTTGTAAAGACATCTCTGATTACATCTATAATATAATTTCTTTTTAAAACTATTTCTGGATGATAGTCCCTAGTTCCTTTGGGAATTGTAGGTTTTATTGACATATAGTCAAAGTTAAATAAATTGAAACTCTAAAAAAATAAAATTATTTAGTAGATCTGATCACCTCGAAATTTAGGTTAAAATAAACCTCTCTATGGAGTCTAATTTTAGCGCTATAGGTGCCTGTTTTTTTAATATTTGAAGATAACTGAATAAACTTTTTTTCAATCTGAAAGCCATTAGATGATAATTCTTTGGCAATTTCAGCACTAGTTACTGATCCAAATAATTTATCGCTTTCGAGTGATTTAGCAGAAATCTTTAGCTCTAAATTCTCAAGTTTTTTAACAACTTTTTGAGCTTCTGAAATTGCTTCTTTCTGTTTATTTTGTGATTGTTTAATTTTTTCAGCTAAAACCTTTTTTGCAGACGAGGTTGCAAGCACTGCTTTACCTTGAGGTATTAAAAAGTTTCTTCCATATCCATTTTTAACAACAATTAGATCATCTTTAAAACCTAAATTTTCAACGTCTTCTTTTAAAATTAATTCCATTTAGTAATTATTTTAATAAATCTGATTGATATGGAAGCAAAGCTAAATGTCTAGCTCTTTTAACAGCAATAGAGACTTTTCTTTGAAATTTTAGCGAAGTTCCTGTTAATCTTCTAGGTAAAATTTTTCCTTGCTCATTAATGAATTTTAATAAATAGTCAGGGTCTTTGTAATCAATATACTTTATACCTAATCTTTTAAATCTACAATACTTTTTTTTACCCTTTGTTGAAATATCAAGTGGTGTTAAGTATCTAACTTCACCCTGGTTAGAATTTAAATCCATTTCTGCCATTATGCTTTTTCTTTTTTAAGTTTACCTCTTCTTTTTACAGCCCAGTCATTAGCATCTTTGTCTAATTTAACATTAAGAAATCTCATTACTCTCTCATCTCTTTTAAGCTCAGTTTCATAAATATTGATAATGTTTGAATCTCCATTATGTTCAAAATCAATCAAAGCGTAAAATCCACTTAATTTATTTTGTATTTTGTAAGCGAATTTTTTTAATCCCCAATTTTCAATATCTACGATTGTACAATCATTATCTTTTAAAAGTTTTTCATACTTTTTGATAACGTCATTAACCTGCTCTTCGGAAAGAGCTGGGTTAAGAATAAAGACTGATTCGTAATGACTCATAAATTAAATTTGTCGGGCAAAAATAGTTTTTATATCATTACTTACAAAATAAATTTATATTTAATTATAAGGATCGATATCTACAGATAATTTAACAGATTTAAATTCAGGATATTTAGCAAAACGTTTTATAAGTTTTGACAAGTTATTTTTGGTATAATTTAAATAAGAAAAATCATCAATTTTAATGAGAATATTTTTAATGTATAAATTATTTATTCTACTAACAATTGGAAATTCTGGACCCAAAATTTGAAAATCAATCATATTTTTAATAGCACTGTATAACCAATCAGATGAAATGTTTAAAATTTCTATTTTTTTTGATTTTATAGAGATCTTAATGAGTTTTGAAAATGGAGGGTAATTAAATTCTTTCCTCTGATTCAATTGAAAATTATAAAAGTCCTGATAATTATTATCAATGATTCTTTGATGAATGTAATGATTTTTATAATTGGTTTGAATAACTACTTTTCCCCTGGACAATGATCTTCCAGCTCTTCCTGAAACTTGTTTTATTAACTGAAAATATTTTTCATGTGATCTATAATCTGGATAATTTAAAAGAAAATCAGATTCAATTACTCCAACTAAATCAACATTACTAAAATTCAATCCCTTCGCAATCATTTGAGTTCCAATTAAAACTTGAAATTTTTTCTCTTGAAAATCATTAATAATTTTTTTTAGATTTTTTTTAGATCGAGTTGTATCATAATCAAATCTTGCAAGTTTTACGTTGGGAAAGAGCTTAGAAAATTCACTTTCAAGAGTCTGAGTACCTACACCGCATTTCTTCATTGCAGGAAGCGAACATGAATTACAATTGATTGACATCAGTCTAGAAAAACCACAATAATGACATTTTTCCAAGTTGTCCTTTAAGTGATAAGTCAAACTAACATCACAATTTGGACAGATATTAACATGATTACAAGCAGAACATTTTAAATAAGTTGAATAACCTCTGCGATTTCTAAATAAGATTACCTGATTATCAGAGCTTAATGTATTTTCAATATGTTTAAGCAATTCACTTGAAAATATACTTTTATCAGATTTAGATGGTTCAATTAATTCAATTTTAGGAGGAGAAAAATTTCCATATCTTTCATTAAGTTTTACTAATGAAAATTTATTACTAATTGAATGGTAATATGTTTCTAAACTTGGGGTTGCAGATCCTAAAAGACAATTAATATTTAAAAATTTAGCAAGATATATTGCACAATCTCTTGCATTATATCTTGGATTAGGTTCGAACTGTTTATAAGAATTTTCGTGTTCTTCATCGACAATAATTAAACTTAAATTTTTATGAGGTAAAAAAATTGATGAACGCACACCTAATATAATTTTTGGTGATTTATTGGAATTTAATTCATTCCATATTTCATACCTAACATTAGATGAAATAGAAGAATGATAAACTATTAATTCAGAACTAAAATATTCTTTAAATCTGAATACAAGTTGTGTAGTTAAAGCAATTTCAGGGACGAGAAAAAGTACACTTTTTCCATCTTTCAAATATTCTTTTACTAAAGAAATGTAAACTTCAGTTTTACCAGATGAGGTAACACCCATTAAATTAACAACATTTGTCTCTTGAAAATTACTTTTAATCTTATCATAAGCATTGAGCTGAGCTTGGGATAGATTAATTTTTTTTTCTTTTATTTCAAATTCAGATTTTAACCTATCAACTTTAAGCTTATTTTTAATTAGTAATTCTTTCTTAACTAAACTTTCAATAACACTTGATGAAATTTTTAAGGAATCTAAAATTGTTGATTTTGAGATATATTGTTCTTGATTATTTTTTAGAAAAAAATCAATAAGTTCTTTCTGCTTATTGGATCTTAGACTTATTGATTCCAATTTTATTTTACAATTTAAGGAGTAGAATATCTGATATTTTTCAATATAAGTACTATAGACTTCCTGCTTAATCTCTATAATATCTTTATGTATTAATTCATTTACATTATTTAAAATTGAATTATCAAAAATCCGAGATAAGTCCTTCACGAGAATTTCTTCATGTTGATTTATAACTGCTAGTAAATGAATAGATTTTTCCGTTAAATTATCTATTGAATTATCATTTTTTACCTTGACTACTGTTTCACTCTTAATCAGTAATGATTTTGGAAGAGCAGCATCAAAAACAGTCCCTATAGGACACATGTAATAATTACTTATCCACTTATAAAAATTAATTTGAGAAACTCCAACACAAGGAATTTGATCAACAATGAATTTAATTTCTTTAAGATTGAAATCAATATTTACATTTTTTGATTTACTAAGAACAATACCAGTATAAAGTTTTTTACTACCAAAACTAACAACTACCCGACACCCTACTGAAATTAATTCAAATTCAGATTCAGAGACTAAATAATCAAATGTATTTTCAATTGGAAGTGGAATAACAACTTCAATAACATAAGGATAATTCAAAATAGACTTTTTATAACTTTACAATTTAAACATTAAAAAATTATGGAATTAGTTTTCGCAAGCCATAACGAAAATAAAGTTAGTGAAGTAAGAAAAATACTGCCACCAAATTTTAAAATTATTAGTCTAAATGACTTAAATTTTTTTGATGATATTCCAGAAAATGAAGAAACAATTGAGGGAAATGCAATTTTCAAGTCTAATTTTATCTATGAAAAATTTAAAACTAATGTATTTGCTGATGATACTGGTCTTGAAATAAAAGCTCTAAATAATTTGCCTGGTGTAAAATCTGCTAGATTTTCAGGTTTGGATAGAGATTCTAATAAAAATATAAATAAAGTGTTAACTAATCTTCGTGATGAAAATAATAGAAAGGCAAGATTTAAAACTGTTATATCTCTAAATTTAAATGGAGAATTAAAATTATTTGAAGGTATAATCAATGGTAAGATAGCACATAAACCTGTTGGAAATAAAGGATTTGGTTATGATCCTATCTTCATACCTGAAAATTATAACAAGACATTCGCAGAAATGAGTTTAGCTCAGAAAAATAAAATAAGTCATAGATCAATTGCAATCAATAAATTAATATCATTTTTAGGAAAAGTTTATTATTGATTTTTTCTAGAAAAATATATTTTGATGTAAGTTTACTGCAGTGAAATTAAACTTTCTTAAAATTTTATTTTTTATTTTATTATCTGTAATGAGTTTTTCTCAAGAAAAAGTTGTTGGTATTGTTGAAAATGATGCAGATTCAAAACCGATTTCTAATGCTCATATCATAAATTTAAATAAGGTAGTAGGTGTTATAACAGACAAGTCAGGAAGTTTTGAAATAGACGCAGAGGTTAATGATACTTTATATTTTTCTTATCTAGGTTTTAAATCCATTAAGATCAGAGTTACTAATGACCTAATAAAATTTAAAAATTCCAAGATTAGATTGACTGAACTTGCATATGCCCTAGAAGAAGTTATTGTTTCTCCTTATCAACTGACTGGATATCTAGAAATAGATGCAAAAAATGTCCCGATAAGTAAATCATACAGATATAATATACCTGGATTACCCTCAAGGGGTTACGAAGCTGGATCAAAAAATCCTGGAGCTATTTCAAAAGTTTTTGGTGCAATTTTTAATCCTTTGGACTTCCTTTACAATCTTTTTGGTAAAAAACCTAAACAGTTTAGAAAATTAAAACTAATGAAAGAAGATTTTAGAATCAGAGAACTTCTTAGCTCTAAGTTTGATAGAGAAACTCTTGTCGAACTTCTCCAGGTAGAAAAAATTGATCTCGATGAAATTTTGAGAAACTGTAGCTACTCAGAAAGTTTTATTCTTTCTGCAAATGATCTTCAAATTCTAGAAGCAATTAGCCAATGCTATGAAGAATATAAACTTCTTAACAGAAAATAATACTTCTATATAAATACTTATCTTTGCATCTCAATTTATGTCCAAAAAATCTTTAAATGCCATTTCACCAATTGATGGAAGATACTCATCAAAAACTAAAAATTTATCAAATTTTTTCTCAGAAAAAGCATTGATTAGATATAGAGTTTTAGTTGAGATTGAGTATTTCATTTCATTAACTGAAGTTGAAATACCAGCCTTAAGTAATTGGAAATCCAGTGATAATAAATTAATAAAAAATATTTATGAGAAATTCTCAGATGATGATGCAATCGAGATAAAGAAGATTGAAAAAACGACAAACCATGATGTTAAAGCAGTAGAATACTTTCTTAAAGAAAAATTTAATGATCTTGGTTTTAAAAATTATAGTGAATATATTCATTTTGGGCTAACTTCTCAAGATGTTAATAATACTGCAATTCCATTATCAATTAAAGACTTTTTACCTTCTTACTACTTAATAATTGAAGATTTGATAAATGAACTATCAATTAAAGTAAAGGATTATAGCGGTATAGCAATGTTAGCAAGGACACACGGACAACCAGCGAGTCCAACCAGATTAGGTAAAGAAATAAATGTTTTTAAATCTAGAATTGTAGAACAATTTAATGTTATAAAAACAATACCTATATCATGTAAATTTGGTGGTGCTACTGGAAATATGAATGCTCATAAAGTTGCCTTTCCTAAAATAGATTGGGTTAATTTCTCTAATAATTTTGCTAAAAAACTAAATTTAAAACTATCATACCCAACAACTCAGATTGAACACTATGATAATTTGGCTAGATTATTTGATAATTTCAAAAGAATAAACACCATAATTCTAGATCTAAATAAAGATTTATGGCAATATATTTCTATGGATTACTTTCAACAAAAAATTATTAAAAATGAAGTTGGTTCATCTGCTATGCCACACAAAGTTAATCCAATTGATTTTGAAAACAGTGAAGGTAATATAAGTTATGCTAATGCAATTTTTGAATTTTTATCTTCAAAACTTCCTGTTTCTAGGCTGCAAAGAGATTTAACTGATAGTACTGTTTTAAGAAATGTAGGTGTACCAATTAGTCATACCATCATTGGAATTAAATCTACCATAAAAGGTTTAAATAAATTAGTTGTTAATAAACAAAAAATAACTAAAGACTTGGAAAAAAATTGGATTGTAATTTCTGAAGCAATTCAAACAATTTTAAGACGAGAAGGTTTTGGTAAACCATATGAGTTGCTTAAAGATTTAACAAGAAAAAATGCTAAAATTGATGAAAAGGTTTTTATTGATTTCATATTTCAATTAGATATATCTGAAAATGTAAAAAAAGAATTACTTTCAATTACACCTTTTAACTATACAGGTTATTAATATGAAGAAATTGAATTTTATTATAATACTTATTGTAATTGCTATTTTATCTAGGTTAATTCCTCATCCACCAAATTTTACTCCAATAACTGCCATAGCTTTATTCTCAACAATACATTTTAAGAACAAAATTTTAACTTATTTAATACCAATTCTTGGCTTATTTATGTCTGATTTGATTTTAGGCTTATCCATGGTAAACCTTTTTGTTTACCTTAGTTTTATTGCTATAACCTTTATCGGATTTAAATTTCAAAAAATAAATAATTACTCCATTCTACTCTCAAGTACTACTTTTTTTATTGTATCAAATTTTGGAGTTTGGATACTTGGATATCCAAAAACTGTTGAAGGCTTCATTCTTTGCTATTACATGGCTCTTCCATTTTTTGTTTACACAATTATGGGTGATTTATTTTATAGCTATGCAATGAAATATAGTTTGAGATATGCATTGAATAAGAAAATTGTTATTGCAGACTAATCATTATCTCTAGTCTTATCTATCAATTGTTTTTGAAAATCAATATTAAATTTTCCTTCAGAAATCTTCATAACATCTTTATCAATTTTTTTGAATTCATCTGAGGCTCTATTGTAATGGTTAACAACAGTGTTCAACGTATTTCCAAGTTTATTGTGATATGTTTGATAAGTTATTAGATGATCTGACAAATTTTGAACATTCTTAATAACAAGTTCAATTGATTTTTCAAATTTTAAATTATTAAGAGCTTTCATAGTAATTTGAAGCATAGGAAATAAACTCATTGGTGAAACAATCATAACCTTTTTTTGGTATGCATACGAAACTAATTCTTTGGATCTAATCTTAAGACTTCCTACCCTGCTGTTTAATAAATCTTGGTATAATCCATCTGCAGGTATAAACATGAATGCATAATCTAAAGTTTTTTCTTGAGGCCTAATATATTTTGCTGTTTCATCAATTCTAGATTTAATATCCTCTTTGAATTTTTTTTCTAAAAGATTTATTTCATTTTCATCTGAGCTTTCTATCATTTTATTATAGTTATCAAGAGAAAATTTAGCATCAATTGGAATTATATTATCATTTACTTTTACTATTGCGTCTACAATACCACCATCTTTAAATGAGTACTGCATTTGAAATATTTCAGGTGGCAAAACATTAGATAATAAGTTTTCAAGCTGAATTTCACCAAATATTCCTCTTTGCTTTTGATTACCAAGAATCTTTTCTAGAGTTTTCATCTGATTAGCAAAACTTAAAACTTGTTCATTAGTTCCTTTAATTTTTTCTAATTCTACTGTTACTTCCTTAATTATTTTATTAGAATCAGAAAATTGTTTCTGCATTTGAGTTTTTGAACTCATTTGAAATTCAGAAATTTCTTTATTAATATTTTGAAGTTTTGATTCAATCTCTACCCTACTTTTCTCTGAGTTTTCACTAATTTCTTTTCTAATATCTTGAACTTGATTTGTAAGGTTATTAGAAATCTTAAGAATAAGATCAGATTGGTTATTGTTATTTCTTTTTGAAAAAAAATAAAGTACTAAGCCAATATTCGATAAAACTAAAAGAATTAAAATTATTGATTCCAAAACTTATTTGGTTAAATACATTTTTCTTCTTGAATAGATTTCATAGAAATCATCATCTTTTAAATCATCAATAAAAAGAATACTCTCACCCGTGCTTTTCATTTCAGGTCCTAAACTTTTATCTACATTAGGAAACTTACTAAAAGAAAAAACAGGTTGTTTGATTGCAAATCCATCTAATTTTGGATCAAACTTAAAGTCTTTGAGTTTATTCTTTCCAAGCATAACTTTAGTGGCAAAATTTACATATGGTTGTTTATATGCCTTTGAAATAAAAGGAACTGTTCTGGATGCTCTTGGATTAGCCTCAATAATGAATACTGTATCATCTTTAACAGCAAACTGGATATTAATTAAACCAACGGTGTTAAGCTCTAATGCAATTTTATGGGTATGGTCAATTATTTGCTGCATTACAAAATCACCTAAATTAAAAGGAGGTAGAGTTGCATTAGAATCACCTGAGTGAATTCCACAAGGCTCTATGTGCTCCATAATTCCGATAATTTGAACATTTTCACCATCACAAATGGCATCAGCTTCTGCTTCTATGGCTCCATCCAAATAATGATCTAATAATAATTTATTATTTGGAATTTTTTGTAGTAAGTCCACCACATGCGCTTCTAAATCTTCTTTATTTATAACAATTTTCATTCCTTGACCTCCTAGAACATAAGATGGTCTGACCAAAATTGGAAAATTCAAAGTATCAGCTAACTTTAAGGCTTCGTCAGCTGTTTGTGCAACTCCAAATTCAGGATATGGTATTTTATTTTTTTTCAGTAACTCAGAAAAGGAACCTCGGTCTTCAGCAAGATCAAGAGATTCAAAAGATGTTCCAATTATTTTCACTCCATACTTGTCTAATTTTTCTGCTAATTTTAAAGCAGTTTGCCCCCCAAGTTGAACAATAACTCCAATAGGTTTTTCGTGTTGAATTATATCATATATGTGTTCCCAAAAAACAGGTTCAAAATATAATTTATCAGCTACATCAAAGTCAGTAGATACCGTCTCTGGATTACAATTTATCATGATAGTTTCATATCCACACTCAGAGGACGCAAGAACACCATGAACACAACAATAATCAAATTCAATACCTTGACCAATTCTGTTAGGGCCAGATCCTAAAACAATTACTTTTTCACGATCAGTTGACTTACTTTCATTTTGAGTATATGTTGTACCATCAGACGTGGATATTTCCTGCTCAAAAGTAGAATAATAGTAAGGAGTAATAGCCTTGAACTCAGCAGCACATGTGTCAACAAGTTTATAAACCCTATTTATATTTAAATCTTTTCTTTTTTTGTGAACTTGACTTTCTAAACAATCCAACATGTGAGCAATTTGTCTGTCAGCAAAACCTTTTTGTTTTGCTTCTAAAAGAAGATCTTTTGTAATGTTTTCAATATTATATTTTTCAATTTCGTCTTCAAGAATTGACAATTCTTCAAATTGTCTTAAGAACCACATGTCAATTCTGGTAATTTCGTGAATTCTTTCTAATGAAATACCAATTTTAATTGCATCATAAACAACAAAAACTCTATCCCAACTAGCATACTTAAGTTTATTTATTATTGTTTGATAGTCAGTGTAGCCTTTTCCATCAGCTCCTAAACCATTTCTTTTAATTTCCAAAGATTGAGTTGCTTTATGCAATGCTTCTTGAAATGATCTTCCTATTGCCATGACTTCGCCTACAGCTTTCATTTGTAATCCCAATGTTCTTTCAGATCCTTCAAATTTGTCAAAATTCCATCTCGGTATTTTAACAATTACATAATCCAATGTGGGTTCAAACAATGCAGAAGTAGATTTTGTAATCTGATTATCTAATTCATCCAAAGAATAACCAATTGCCAGTTTACTTGCAATTTTAGCAATAGGATATCCAGTGGCTTTTGATGCTAATGCAGAAGATCGTGAAACTCTGGGATTTATTTCAATAGCAATGATGTCTTCTTTTTCATCTGGACTTACAGCAAACTGAACATTACATCCACCAGCAAAATCACCAATACTTCTCATCATTTTAATAGCCATATCCCTCATTTTTTGATATGTGTTATCAGAAAGAGTCATGGCAGGGGCAACAGTTATTGAATCACCTGTATGGATACCCATTGGATCCATATTCTCTATAGTACAAATTATTACAACATTATCATTTTTATCTCTTAACAGCTCTAATTCATATTCCTTCCATCCAATCAGTGCCTTATCAATCATGACTTCATGAATTGGAGAAGCTTCCAAGCCTCTTTTGAGAAGAGTATCATATTTTTCTTTTTCATATACAATAGACGCACCTGTACCACCTAAAGTAAAAGAGGGTCTAACACATAAAGGAAATCCAAACTCTTGAGCAATTTCTTTACCTTTTAAAAATGATGAAGCTGTTTCAGAAGGAGCATAAGGAATATCAATTTTATCTAAGAGCAATCTAAATTTTTCTCTGTCTTCAGTAATTTGGATAGCATCAATATCAACCCCTATGATTTCAACACAAAATTCTTCCCAAATCCCTTTTTCATCGGCCTCTATACATAAATTCAAAGCTGTCTGACCACCCATTGTTGGTAAAACTGCATCTATTTTATGCTTAGAAAGAATTTTTTTTATGGATTTGGTGTTTAGCGGAAGTAAATAAATGTGATCAGCCATCACTGGATCAGTCATTATTGTTGCAGGATTAGAATTGATTAAAATAGTTTCAATACCATCCTCTTTTAATGATCTAAGTGCTTGAGATCCAGAATAATCAAATTCACATGCTTGTCCAATTATAATTGGTCCTGAACCAATAATAAGTATACTTTTTAGGTCTTTTCTTAGGGGCATCTTTTTAGATTATTAATATATCAAAAAAAGGTGTTACTAATAATAGCAACACCTTTTTTTATATTTTTTTTATCAACTTATTTTTTATGGCTCGGCTCACAAGAAACAGTTAATTTTTTTCTTCCTTTAGCTCTTCTTGATGCAAGGACTTTTCTACCTTCTGCTGTAGACATTCTTTCTCTAAAACCAT
>CACDPE010000008.1:12500-43959 GCA_902554655.1 uncultured Bacteroidota bacterium | reverse complement strand
AACGAAAGACAAATTAAAATTCGCAAAAATTATTTCTATAATTTTAATTATTACCACAATTACAGGACATTCGAGAAACATAATTAACGGCTACTGGAATATTAGCGAAAATCTTCCACTTCAATTATGTGGAATATCAAATTTAATCGCCTGTTTAATATTATTTATTCCAAAAAATAAAACATTATTTGAGTTTTTTTATTTTGCAGGTATAATTGGAGCAATTCAAGCTTTTTTGACACCTCAGATCAATAATTTTGATGGGACAAATTATGAATATGTTGAATATTATATTTCCCATGGAGGAATTTTACTTCTACCGATTTATATGTTTAATAATTTAGGTTATGAGCTTCGTAAATTTTCATGGCTAAAAGTTTTAATTTATTTAAACATATTATTGATTTTTATAATGCCACTTAATTTTAAAATAAATTCAAATTACATGTATTTAGCATATCCTCCCAATGTGGATAATCCATTAATAATTGGTGAATGGCCATATTACATTATTTACTGGGAGATTATAATTGTGATTTTTACATACACACTCTACGTGATCAGCACCAGAAAAAAAACTTAATGAGATCGCCTATAGAAGTGTTTTCAGAATGGGTAGATCTAGGAAAAGATGTAGGGATGGAAAAAAATCATTTTGAGCCAGTTTTAGAAATGATTAATCTCTTTAAAAGTAAAAATGAATTTACAAGTATAGACGCTGGATGTGGGAATGGTTGGCTCGTGCGATATTTATCTAATTACAAAAAATGTAAAAGTATTATTGGTATTGATGGTTCGTTAAAAATGATTGAAAAAGCAAGATCTTTAGATAAAAATAATAAATATTTCTGCTGTGAGCTATCAAACTGGAATCCCAAATTAAAAGTTGATGTGGTTTTTTCGATGGAGGTTTTTTACTATTTTAAGAAACCAGAAAAATTGATTAAACAAATTCATGATAACTGGATAAAAAAAAATGGAAAATTAATCATGGGTATTGATCATTATCTGGAAAATAAAGAATGTCATGGCTGGAAAAATAAAATTAATATAAGCACCATGAAATTAATTAGTAAAAATGAATGGATTAAATATTTTAAAGAATCTGGATTTTCTAGAGTAAAAGATTACCAATTTTGTACAAAAGATAATTGGAAAGGAACTTTAGTTGTTGAAGGCACTAGAGTTTAGGTAAATGGAATCCATTTTAATTGTTCCCCCAACAATATTGTATATATTCCCGTAACCATTTTTAATTAAAAATTGTGATGCAATACCACTTCTTCTTCCTGATCTGCAGTACAAATAAATTTCTTTATTTTTAGATATTTTAAGTAAATTATTTTCAAAATTTTCATTGTAAAAATCAATATTAATTGCTTCAATAGCTTGTCCGTTCTTAAATTCTTCTGGTGTTCTTACATCAATTAAAATCTTACTTGATTTATTTTTATAATAGCTTGAAAAAGTAGCTTCTCTGTGTACATTCATTTTTGAACAAGAAAAAAAAACAAAAAAGGTAAGAAAGCAAGAAAATATTCTTAACATGTAACTAAACAATTTTGAATTCCAGCATAACCTCCATTAATATCAATAATATCATAAAATCCATTCCTTTTAAGTATTGAAGCTGCAATCATACTTCTATATCCACCTGCACAATGAACATAAATTTTTTTGTTACGATTGAGTTTTTCAAAATTTGACTGAAGACTTGATAAAGAAATTTTAATTGAATGTTCTAAAGCTGAATTTGATATTTCAGATTGCTTTCTAACATCTAGAATGTAAACATCATTAATAATTTTCATAAGGTTTTTAGGATCAATATTTTCAACATACTCACATTTATTATTAGTATTTAACCAAGTTTTAAAACCACCCTCTAAATATCCTAAACAATTATCAAAACCAACACGCGAAAGTCTAGTTATTGCTTCTATTTCTTTGCCAGGATCAACAACTAGTAAAATTTTGGTTTTAGTATCTTTTAAAATTTCACCAACCCATGGAGCAAAATTTCCGTTTAAACCAACAAAATATGAATTAGGTATGTGTCCAATACTAAAATCATAGGGCGATCTAGTATCCAAAATAATTGTGTTTTTTTTGTTATTTAACTCAATAAATTCCTTAACATCATAACCTCTGTAAGATTTTTGAATAATATATTCTAAGTCATTATAACCATTTTTATTCATTCGGACATTTTGAGGAAAATACTCAGGAGCATCCAATAAATCTTTAGTAAGCATCTCTATAAATTCTGATCTTGAACAGCTTCCATTTAGGGCATAATTAACTTTTTTTTGATTACCAAGGGTATCAAAAGTTTCTTTCATCATATTTTTTCCACAAGAAGAGCCAGCACCATGAGCTGGATAAACAATTACATCATCAGATAGATTAGAAATTTTGTTTTGGATTGAGTCAAATAACATTCCAGCTTGAATTTTAGGATTCATGTTAGAGTTTTCTTGAGCTAAATCAGGTCTACCAACATCACCAAGAAACAGTGTGTCACCAGTAAAAATAGAATGATTTTTTCTGTTAGCGTCCATTAGTAAATATGTAGTACTTTCAATAGTGTGGCCTGGTGTATGTAAAACTTTTATGGTTAAATCTCCTAAATTAAATTCTTGTGAGTCATATGCTTCAATTGACTCAAAATCTGTATTAGCCATAGGACCAAATACAATCGGGGCTTTAGTTAGTTTAGATAATGAAATATGACCGCTAACGAAATCAGCATGAAAGTGCGTTTCAAATATATACTTGATCTTGGAATTAGTTTCTTTAGCTTTTTTTAAATATAAGTCACTTTCTCTTAAAGGATCTATAACTGCAGCTTCCCCATTACTCTCTATAAAATAAGAAGCTTGAAATAAACAACCTGTGTAAATCTGTTCAATTTTCATATTTCAAAAATAAAAATATTATAATTGATAACAATTTTTTAACTTAAAAGAGTGAATTATGGAATAATTACAGAAAGTGTTGTAGCGGTCAGAAAAATTGATAACAGCAAGTCTGAAATGGTTAATCAACTTCTTTTTGGAGAGACTTTTAAAATAATAAAAAGTAAAGAAAAATGGGCATTTATTTCATCTTCACTTGATAGTTACTGTGGATGGATTGAAAAAATTAATATCAAAGAAATTTCGGATAAAGATTTTAAATTAATAAACAGAAAAACATACTTTTCAGATCAAGAACTTGAAATTATTAACCCAATTAACAATTCTCGACAATTATTACCTATTGGATCCCAAATAAGTTCATCATTTTTTCTAAAGATATCTACTTCATTTAAAAATAATGCATCTAAGTTAAATCCAATGATATTTATTAACTCACCTTACTTATGGGGTGGAAAGACAGTTTACGGGATTGACTGTTCTGGTTTTGTACAAATTGTCTTTAGAAGCTTTGGTATTTTACTGCCACGCGATGCAAAAGATCAGATTAATCATGGAAAAACAGTCGAATACGACTCAATTAAAATAAATGATTTATGTTTTTTTGGTGAAAACCCTAGGAAAATTACACATGTCGGAATTTACATTGGAAATAATGAAATCATTCATGCATTCGAAAAAGTAAGAGTTGATAAATTAAATAAGGTAGGTGTAATTAACGCAATATCGCTTAAGAAAACTCATACCTTACAAGCCGTCAGACGTAATTTTTAATTTTCTAGCTCTGAAATTTTTGCAGAAATAGCTCTAAAACCATCATTATCTCCAATAACTCCATAAATATTTTTTAATGTGTTTAAAGCGCTAAGGTTTTCTGGTGCAATTCCTATTAAATCTTCCAAAAATGGAATACATTTCTTATATAAATCTTCCCTAATGACTTTTAATTCATCATATCTTAAATTATCTCTTCTGGATGTTCCCAAGTTGTTCATTTCATCAATAATAGATTCTTCACCTTTAAGAATTTCAGAAACTAAATTTAAATAAGCGTCTACGTAGTCAGGCTTAAGTGAAATAGCTTTCTGATAATAATTTATAGCATCATCTATTTCTCCCTGTTCACCCGATATGACTCCAAGATTATAATATAATATACCATTTTCAGGCTCTTTAGTAATAGCAAGTTCCATTAATGATTTAAATTTGAGTCGATAATTTATTCTTTGAACTGAGTCATTTGATGAGTTACTTAATCTTATGTATAAGTCTGCTTCGTTTAAGATAAGTCCCGTGTCCTCAGGTTGAATGTTTCGAGCTTCATTAATAGCTTCTATAGCAATGTCATTTTTTCCTTGTTGAACAAAAATTAGTGCTATGTTTTTTACGATCTCTGGATATCTTGACGGCGTTTGACCAACTCTTGGGTTTATATAATCTTTTGATTTTTGTAATACTTTATATTGGCTTTCATCAACTTTTTCTTCAATACCAGTGCTTTTATTTGTAACATAAAATTCATCAACAATACCAGTATAATTTAATTCTTTGAGTTCAATGTAATGTTTAAGAGCTGTATCGTAATTTTTTGAATTGACTGCACTTCCAGCGGCATAATATAAATAGTCTATATTTTTTACTTTATCAAGATTGTAAGCCATAAAAAGCTTATCAGATGCGTCTTCAAATTTTTCATTTTGGTTATCTTCAACTGCTGAATTAACCAAAGATGTCTCTATATTAGACTTTAACATATCAATCTCAACCTTGATGGTATTTGAATAGTTATTGCTTTCAATAGATTCAAGAGAGTTATAAGAAAAAATGGCATCTTTAAAATTTTTGAGTTCAGTAGAAACTTTGGTTTTTTTATAATAAAAATCTGCTTTGTATTTATCCTCAGAAGAAAGAACAAGTGATTCTATTTTAGACAACTCACTAAGGGCTTCATCAAAGAATGATTGAGAAATTAATTTATCTACTTGTCTTAGTTCTTTTTTTTGAGAATTTAAATCAGAAACGAATAAGGTGATTAGTAATAAAGCTATCTTTTTCATTACTCAAAAATACATTAATTTATTTACTCTTCTTCTACTACTTCAATATTATCAATATCTTGAACATTATCCTCGTCTAAAACAACTTTAGCAACAGCCGCTATTGAATCAGAGTCTTTTATATTAATTAATTTGACACCCTGAGTAGCTCTACCCATGACTCTAAGATCTGAAACTTCCATTCTGATTGCTATTCCTGATTTATTAATTATCATCAAGTCATCACCATCCGAAACATTCTTAATTGAAACTAAGCTTCCAGTTTTTTCTGTTATTGAAATTGTTTTTACACCTTTACCTCCCCTGTTGGTTATTCTATAATCTTCAAGACTAGATCTTTTACCGTATCCATTTTCAGACACAACCAATATATCACTATCCATATCATTTACAGATATCATGCCTATCACTTCATCAGTATTATCTTTTAATTTGATCCCTCTGACTCCAGATGCATTTCTACCCATTGGTCTTGTTTTACCCTCTTCAAATCTTATGCATTTTCCTGACTTTACAGCGATTAAAACCTGTGAGTTACCAGTTGTTAATTTTGCCTCTAGTAATTCATCATTATCCTTAATTGTTATAGCATTTATCCCATTTGATCTGGGTCTGGAGTATTGTTCAAGAGAAGTTTTTTTAACTTGACCTTTTTTCGTGCACATTATAACATAATGGCTGTTAATATAAGCATCTTCTTTCAGATCCTGAGTACAAATAAACGCCTTTACCTTATCATCAGGCTCGATATTAATTAGGTTTTGTATTGCTCTTCCTTTTGACAACTTACTTCCCTCAGGTATTTCAAAAACCCTCATCCAAAAACATTTACCTTTTTGAGTAAAAAATAACATGTATTGATGATTAGTTCCAACAAATAGATATTCTAAAAAATCTTCACTTCTAGTAGTTGAACCTTTTTGACCAACACCTCCTCTATTTTGTGTTTTGTATTCTGCAAGAGATGTCCTTTTAATATAACCAGCATGAGAAATAGTAATCACAACTTTTTCATCAGGAATCATATCTTCAATACTGAGTTCGCCACCAGAAAATTCAATAATTGAATTCCTATCATCACCATGTTTTTCTTTAATTTCAGAAAGCTCATCTTTAATGATAGACATTCTTCTATCCTTACTGTCAAGAATATCTTTTAAATCTTTTATTAATTTTAATAAATCGGCATGTTCATTTCTTAATTTATCTTGTTCAAGACCTGTTAGTTGCCTAAGCCTCATCTCAACTATTGCTTTAGCCTGTAATTCTGAAAGTGAAAATTCTTTGACTAAGTTTTCTCTAGCATTATCTGCATTAGATGAAGATTTAATTATTTCAATTACCTTATCAATATTATCAGATGCTATAATTAACCCATCTAGTATGTGAGCTCTTTCTTCAGCTTTTTTTAGATCATATTTAGTTCTTCTAACAACAACATCATGCCTGTGATCTACAAAATACTTTATCATCTCTTTAAGATTTAAAAGCATTGGTCTTCCATTAACCAAGGCAATATTATTAACACTGAAAGAGGATTGTAATTGAGTATACTTGTAAAGAGTGTTTAAAACTATGTTTGGAATTGCATCTTTTTTAAGAACATATACAATTCGCATACCTTTTCTATCAGATTCATCTCTAATGTTTGCAATTCCTTCAATTCTTTTGTCATTAACTAATTGAGCTGTTTTTTGTATCATATCAGCTTTATTAACTTGATACGGAATTTCAGTTACAATTATACATTCTCTACCGTTAACTTCTTCAAAAACTGCTTTTCCCCTTATGACAACTCTACCTCTACCTGTATTGAAGGCATCTCTTACACCCTCATATCCATAAATTACACCGCCAGTAGGGAAGTCAGGAGCTTTAATGAATTTAATCAATTCATCAATTTCAATATTGTTGTTATCGATGTAAGCAATTGTTCCGTCAATGACTTCAGAAAGGTTATGTGGTGGCATATTAGTTGCCATACCAACCGCAATTCCTGAGGCCCCATTTACTAACAGATTGGGTATCTTTGTAGGCAAAACAGTTGGTTCATTTAACGAATCATCGTAATTAAGTTGAAAATCAACCGTATCCTTGTCAAGATCTTCCACCATTTCTTCAGATATTTTCTTTAGTCTAGCTTCAGTATATCGCATTGCTGCAGGACTATCACCATCTATTGAACCAAAATTTCCTTGACCATCAACGAGCATATATCTTAAACTCCACTCTTGCGCCATCCTAACCATTGTATCATAAACTGAACTATCACCATGAGGATGATATTTACCAAGCACCTCACCAACAATAAATGCAGATTTTTTATATTTACTGTTTGATCTTAAGCCCAATTCACTCATTCCAAACAAAACTCTTCTGTGAACAGGCTTTAAACCATCTCTAACATCAGGTAAAGCTCGTGAAACAATAACTGACATTGAATAATCAATGTAAGCAGATTTCATTGCTTCTTCAATATTTATGGGGATCAATTTTTCGCCTTCAGACATAATTATAAGATATATTTCAAATATAATTATAAGCTCAAAATTTTAACAAACTAACAGAGAAGAATTTGATAAACTTATTAACATTATTTTAAAGATTTCAACATTATTTAAATTTAGATTATAGATTAATATTTTTTATTCATAATTTTACAGAATGGATGATAATTTTTCTTCAAGAGTTAAAGATGTTATAACATATAGTAAGGAAGAAGCAATTCGTTTAGGACATGATTTTATTGGAACTGAACATCTCTTGCTTGGAATACTCAGAGATGGTGGTGGAAAGGCAATAAAAATATTAACCTGTTTAGAGATAGATCTTGATTTTTTGAGAAAGAAAATTGAGATATTAAGCCCTCCTAATCCAATAATGAATTTTGAAGAAAATCTAAGAAAAAACCTCCATTTAACAAGACAAGCCGAAAGAGCATTAAAAACAACTTTTTTAGAAGCAAAATTGTTTCAAGGAAGTTCAATTAACACAGCACATTTACTTTTATGCATATTGAGAAATGAAAATGATCCAACAACCAAACTCTTGGAAAAATTAAATCTTAATTACGAGATTGTTAAGGACCAGTTTAAAGAGCTTATATCTGAAAGTAATGACGGATTCGAAGAAGTTTCTTCATCAAGTACTTATGAAGAAGAAAACGATGATAATAATGATGATTCAATTGAACAAAACCCCTTTACTGTAAAATCTGGTTCCTCAAAAGCTAAAAAATCTAAAACACCTGTTTTAGACAATTTCGGAAGAGACTTAACTGCTTTCGCAAATGAAGGAAAACTTGATCCTATTATTGGGAGAAATAAAGAAATTGAAAGAGTTTCACAAATATTAAGCAGAAGAAAGAAAAATAACCCTTTATTAATTGGTGAACCTGGTGTTGGAAAATCAGCAATTGCTGAAGGTTTAGCTCTAAGAATAATTGAGAGAAAAGTTTCAAGACTGCTTTATAACAAAAGAGTTATTTCACTTGATTTAGCTAGTGTAGTCGCAGGGACTAAATATAGAGGTCAATTTGAAGAAAGAATGAAAGCAGTGATGAATGAGCTTGAGAAAAATAGAGATATTATTCTTTTTATAGATGAGATACACACAATTGTTGGTGCAGGTGGAGCTATGGGAAGTTTAGACGCATCAAACATGTTTAAACCAGCACTTGCAAGAGGTGAAATACAGTGTATTGGAGCAACAACAGTCGATGAGTATAGAAAGTATATTGAAAAAGATGGTGCCTTAGAGAGAAGGTTTCAAAAAATTATGGTTGAACCAACCTCGATTAGTGAAACCATTGAAATATTAAAAAATATTAAAGGTAAATACGAAGATCATCATAACGTAAAATATACTGATAGTGCAATTGAGGCATGTGTGAAATTAACTGACAGGTACATCAATGATAGAAATCTACCTGACAAGGCTATTGACGCTATGGATGAAGCAGGATCTAGAATTCACATAACAAACATGGATGTACCCAAAGAGATTACAGAGCTTGAGGAAAAACTAGAGAATGTTCGAGAAAAGAAAAATTCAGTTGTAAAAAATCAAAAATACGAAGAAGCTGCTAAGCTTAGAGATGATGAAAAAAAATTAGAAAAAAAATTAATTGATCAACAACTAGAATGGGAAAATGACTTAAAGAAAAAAAGGGAAATAGTTAGTGAAGAAAATATAACTGAAGTGGTATCGCTAATATCTGGAATTCCGTTGAGAAAAATTGATAATACAACGGATGAAAAATCGATTAATTTTGATTTAGAAAAGAACTTAAATGAGAGTATTATTGGTCAAGATGACGCAATCAGTGTACTAGTCAATGCAATTCAAAGAAATCAAACAGGTTTAAAAGATCCTAACAAACCTATTGGATCATTTATCTTTCTAGGACAGACTGGTGTAGGTAAGACCCAATTAGCAAAAAATTTAGGTCAAGAATTATTTAACAGCAAAGATTCACTTGTCAGATTAGACATGAGTGAATATATGGAGAAATTTTCAGTTAGTAGATTAATAGGTGCTCCTCCAGGTTATGTAGGATATGATGAAGGAGGACAATTGAGTGAAAAAATCAGAAGAAAACCATATTCAATAGTATTATTAGATGAAGTTGAAAAGGCTCATCCTGATGTTTTTAATATGATGTTACAAGTTTTGGATGACGGCTATCTTACTGATAGTGTTGGTAGAAAAGTCGATTTTAAAAACACTGTCATTATTATGACGTCAAATATTGGAACGAGGAAATTAAAAGACTTTGGTACAGGCGTTGGTTTTGATACTGAATTTAGAAAAAAGGAAAAAAATAAATTATCTACTGAAATTCTTAAAAAAAGTTTAGGTAAAAAGTTTTCACCTGAATTTTTAAATAGAATTGATGAAATTATTGTATTTAACGAGCTTAAAGAAAAAGAAATTGAGAAAATAGTAAAGATTGAAATTAAAAAATTTATAAGTAGACTTTCTGAGATTGAATATAAAGTAAAAATTGATTCAAAAGCAATTTCATTTATAGCTTCAAAAGGATTTAATCAAGAGTTCGGTGCAAGACCTGTTAAAAGAGCTATTCAAAAATACATTGAAAATGAAATTGCAAAAAGAATTGTGAATAATGAAATAAAAAAGAATGATTTAATAAGTATTTCACACAATAAAGACAAATCTACATTAGAATTTTCAGTTTCTTCTTAAAATCATTTAATTTTTTAAAGAAAATAATACCTTTGCTTTCTTAAATAACCAAAAAGTTTGAAAGTAATAAAATTTGGAGGATCTTCATTATCATCAAGCAAAAACATATTCAAAGTATTAAATATTGTTAAAACTTATGAGTCTGATACCATTGTTGTACTTTCCGCTTTTGGAAAGACAACAAATAATATAATTGTTTGTGGAGAACTAGCTGCCAATAAGAAAATTACTTACAAGGAATCTTTTAAAAAAATAGAATCTTATCACTTTAAAATAATCAGAGAACTTGTTGATATTAACTGTCAGGTTAAAATCTTGACTGAGGTTCAAAAAAAGTTTTTAGAGCTAGAAAATATTTTAGATGGTATTTATGGCGTTGGAGAACTTAGTAAAACAATATTGGACAAAATATCATCCTACGGTGAATTACTTTCTTCATATATATTTTATGAAATTACTAGATTTAATAATTTAAAAAGTGAATATATAGATGCAAGGAAAATTATTTTTACAAAAAAATCGAAAGGCAACAATCTTATTATAGACTTTGACAAAACATCAAAAAAGCTTGATTTTGTTTTAAATAAAAAAAATAGCTCATTATTGATTTTTCCAGGATTTATAGCTTCAAGTCATGATAAAAAAACCACTACTCTTGGAAGAGGTGGTTCAGATTTTTCAGCTAGCATATTAGCTAATATTGTTAATGCCAAAAAACTAGACATTTGGACTGATGTTAGTGGGATGTATACCGCAAATCCTAAAATCGTCAAACAAGCTAAGCCAATTTCTGAATTATCATATGAGGAAGCTATGGAATTATCTTATTTTGGAGCAAAAGTTATTTACCCTCCAACAATTCAACCGTTAATAGCTAAAAATATTCCTATTAATATAAAAAACACATTCAAACCAAAAGCTAAAGGCTCATTTATCGGAATTAGATCAAAAAATAAATTCTCAACCATAAAAGGTATATCACATATTGACAATATTTGTTTACTTACTCTCGAAGGAAGCGGAATGATTGGTACACCTGGTTATTCAAAAAGATTATTTGAATGTCTATCTAATGAAAATATTAATATAGTGATGATCACTCAAGCCTCATCTGAACATTCTATTTGTATTGGAATTAGCTCACAAGATGCTATGAAAAGTCAAACAATTATTTCTGAAGAATTTGAAAATGAAATAAACAATAAATCTCTAGACCCAATCTCTGTAGAAAATAATTTATGTATTGTTGCTTTGGTTGGTGATAAAATGAAGAATCATCAGGGAATTAGTGGAAAAATGTTTAGTGCACTAGGAAATAATAACATAAATGTCAAAGCTATTTCACAAGGAGCTTCAGAGAGAAACATCAGTGCAGTTATTGAAGAAAAAAACGTTAATAAAGCATTAAACACTCTTCATGAAAAATTTTTTGAAAAGAACATTAAAGAAGTCAACCTATTCATTACTGGTGTTGGAAATGTTGGTAGTGAATTATTAAATCAATTTAAAAATCAAGAAGAATATTTAATCAATAATCTTAACATAAAAATTAATGTTGTTGCTATTTCAAATTCAAAAAAAATGATTTTCAAATCAAGTGGAATAAAACTAAATAAATGGAAAACTTTTTTACAAAAAGGAGTAAATGCAGACCCAATTAAATTTTTTAATAAAACTAAAAAAATAAACCTACGTAATAGTATTTTTGTAGACAACACTGCCTCCGATAGTATTTCCAATTTTTACTCAAATTATTTAAAAAATAGTATTTCGGTAGTAACTTGTAATAAGATAGCGTGTGCTGATGAGTTTAGTAATTATAAAAATTTAAAGTATCTTTCAAAAAATTATAATGCCCCATTTCTTTTTGAAACAAATGTTGGAGCTAGTCTACCAATAATTGATACTTTAAATAATTTAGTTAACTCAGGTGATAAAATAATTTCAATCCAAGCTGTTTTGTCGGGTAGCTTAAATTATATTTTTAATAATTTTAAAAAAGAAAACACATTTCATGATATTGTTGATGAGGCAAAAAAATTAGGATTCACTGAACCTGACCCAAAGATTGATTTAAGTGGAGTTGATGTAGCTAGAAAAATTTTAATTTTAGCGAGAGAAAGTGGGTTAAATATAGAACTTAATGAAATACTTAACGAAAGTTTTTTACCTGATGAATGCTTAAAAAAATCCAATTATGATGATTTCAAAAATTCTTTAATTGAAAATAAATTTCACTTCAATAATTTACTTGCAAAGTCTAAGAAAAAAAAACAAAAATTAAAATATGTCGCAGAATTAAATAATAACAAAGCTAAAGTTTCTCTTAAAAGTGTAGATATAAATCATCCATTTTATAATTTGGAAGGAAGTGATAACATAGTGTTGTTCTATACATCAAGATATAGCGATCAGCCACTTATTGTTAAAGGAGCTGGTGCTGGAGCAGAAGTAACAGCTGCTGGGATTTTTGCAGATATAATTAGAATAGCTAACAGATGAAAAGTATAAAAATTTTTTGTCCAGGAAGTGTTGCAAACATTTCTTGTGGATTTGATATTCTTGGACTATGTTTAGATAACGTAGGAGATGAAATGATTGTAACACAAACAAAAAAAAAAGGAATTGAACTTGAAATTTGTGGCGACTACATCGTAACAAAAGATATAAATAAAAACGCTGCAAGTGTTTCTGCACTTGCACTTTTAAAATCATTTAAGCATATAGATTTTGGATTTCACATTTCAGTAAATAAAAAAATTAAACCTGGAAGTGGAATCGGTAGTAGTGCAGCTAGCTCGGCTGGTAGTGTTTTTGCAATAAATGAGCTTTTAAAAAGACCATTTACTAATAAAGAATTAATTCCTTTTGCTGCTGAGGGTGAATATGCATGTACAAATTCATATCACGCTGATAATATCACAGCCGTATTACTAGGTGGAATTACCTTAGTAAGAAGTAATAAGGAATTTGATGTCGTTAAGTTAAAAACCCCACTCCAACTATTTGTAACAATTATTCATCCTCAGGTTGAAATTAAAACATCTGACTCTAGGATATTAGTTCAAAGGAAAATTGAAATTTCTAAATTAACGGAACAAGCTTCAAATTTAGGAGCATTCATCAGCGCATTATACAATGAAGATTATGATATGATTAGTAGATGTATCAAAGATATCGTAGTTGAACCATACAGATCTGAGATAATACCAGAATTCAATAATTTAAAAAAAATTGCATTGGAAAGTGGATCCATCGGATTTGGAATTTCCGGTTCAGGACCATCAATGTTTTCATTATCAAAAGGACCAAAAATAGCAAACGATGTTAAAATTAACTTAGAAAAACATCTCGAGAAAAAAAACATAAAATATAAAAGTTATGTATCAATGGTAAATGATACAGGAATAAAAATTATTTAAAATGTTTACAAGCTTAAAAAATTGTAATGTAAATGATACTTTTAAAAATTCTATTTTTAATGGGTTATCAGTTGATGGTAGCCTTTATTTTCCCAGAAAAATAAAAACACTTGATGAATTAATCCAAAATATAAAAGAATTGTCAAATCAAGAAATTGGATTCTTAGTAATGAAAAACTTTATCAATAGTGAAATTCCTGATAAAGAACTAAAAAAAATAATAGATCAAACAATTAATTTTGATTTTCCATTGAAACAAATCGAAAATAATATATTTTCATTTGAACTTTTCCATGGGCCTACTTTAGCATTCAAGGACGTAGGTGCATCATTTTTAGCAAATAGTTTAGAATATTACACTAAAGATAAGGTTTTAAATATTTTAGTGGCTACATCAGGAGATACTGGTGCAGCTGTTGCTAATAGTTTTTTCAACAAGAAAAACATAAATGTAATTATATTATATCCTAAGAATAAAATAAGCTCATTTCAACAAAAACAAATTACAACAAGAGGAAATAATATTTATGCTGTTGAATTAGCTGGAGATTTTGATGCATGCCAACATCTAGTAAAACAAGCTTTTAATGATAAGAAATTACGAAAAAAAATCAATATTTCTTCAGCGAATTCAATTAATGTAGGAAGGTGGTTACCACAAATAATTTACTATTTTATTTTACATAAAGAATTAAAAAAAATAAATAAAGAAAAAGAAGTTTGTATATCAATTCCTAGTGGAAATTTTGGAAACATCTGTGCGGGATTGATGTCTAAAAAAATGGGGTTAAATTTCAAAAAAATTATTGCTTCAACAAATATTAATGACACAATACCCAGATACTTATCTTCAGGTGTTTTTGATCCAAAACAAACAAAAAGAACAATATCTAACGCAATGGATGTGTCAATTCCAAATAATTTTCCAAGGATAGAAAAAATCTATGATGATAATTTTAAGACACTCTCTAAAAATCTTATTAGTGAAATGGTTGACGAATTTCAAACAAAAGATGAAATAAAAAAAATATTTAATAATACTAAATATATTTTAGATCCACATGGTGCAGTTGGTTTGGTTGGATTAAAGAGAAATTTAAAGGATAATGAAACTGGGGTTTTTTTTGAAACTGCTCATCCAATAAAGTTTATGGATACTGTTGGGAAAATACTTAAAATCAGAGAAGATTTTTTTAAAATAAATTTAAATTTTAATAACAAAGAGACCATTCATAAAATCAAAAACGATTACAATGAATTAGTTAATTTTATAAACTTAATAAATTAAATTTTTTCAGAGTTTACATAATAATTCTTATCAATAATTATAGTTTCAGATTTAACTTTAATAGACTTTTTTTGTGTTGTTGGATATAATTTAATATTCTCACCATCAACATTTATCTCAATTGGCATTATAAAATTTTTAATTACATCCACCCATCTGTAAGTCAATACACCTTTATCGATACTATATTCAAATTTTGGTATTCTTACATCTCTCAAATATTGATCAAAAAAATATGATAAATCAAATCCAATTTTTGAAGAAATATAATCTTCAATTTGTTTTGTTTCAACAGTTTGATGATAAAAATTACTATTTAAACCTCTTAGTATACTTCTCCATAATTCATCATTATCTGCTATCTGTCTAAGGGTATGTAATAAATTTGCACCTTTAGTGTAAATATCACTTCCTCTTCTATTAACACCATACGGACCAATCATTGGTTCTTTGTTAGAAATACTATATCTAGTTCCTATAACATATTCAGATGATGCTTCTTTACCAAAATGATAATCTAAATAAAGATTTTCAGAATATGTTGTAAAAGATTCATGAATCCACATATCAGCAATGTCTTTATATGTTATGTTGTTAGCAAACCATTCGTGTCCAGCTTCATGAATAATTATGTAATCAAATTTTAACCCCCAGCCTGTTCTGGACAAATCCCTTCCTAGATAACCCTTCATATATCTATTTCCATAGGTAATAGAACTTTGATGTTCCATACCTAGATATGGAACCTCAACAATTTTAAAACTATCCTCATAGAAAGGATAAGGACCAAACCAAAATTCAAAAGCATCCATCATCTTTGGAGCATCTTTGAAATGTGATTTTGCTCTTTCAATGTTATCTCTTAGAACGTAATATGACATATCTAAGGGCCCTTTTTCGCCTTGATAAATTTCTGAGAAACTAACATAATCTCCAATGTTTATGTTAACACCATAATTATTTATTGGATTTGAAACAAACCAATGAAATGTATTTGAATTTTCAAAATTTTCAACTTTTCTTAATCTGCCATTTGAAACATTAACTAGATCCTTTGGTATATTTACACTAATTAACATACTGTCAACCTCATCATACATGTGATCTTTGTTTGGCCACCAAATACTAGCCCCTATACCCTGGCAACTAGTTGCAACAAAATGCTTGCCGTTAGAATCTCTTTTCCATGAAAGACCTCCATCCCATGGTGCTCTTACTGCTTCTTTAGGTTTTCCCTCATAAAAAACTTTTATTGACTGTATATCACCTTTCTTTTGTTTCTCTATAAGTTTTATAAAATGTGCATTACCATCAGACTCAAAATCAAGTGTTTTTCCATTCTGTTCAACTTTTGTAATTTTTAATGGATTTTGTAAATCAACTTGAATTCTATCTTCAGATTTTATGACACTATAAGTAATTGTATTTGATCCTTTAATAAATTTTTCATCAGGATTAACTGAGATGTCTAAATGATAATATACTAAGTCCCACCAAGCCCTTTCTGGAGTAATTGATCCACGAAGTGTATCTTGTTTAGTAAAATTATAATCTTGTGAAAAAACACTAAGATTGAATGTTAAAAAGAAAATGATAATTATTAATTTATTCAAAGATTTCATAATGAAATTGTAAATTAAAAAATTGATTTTAAATTGCATAAAATTTTATGAGAAAAACTAAACTTTATAGTGAACACATTCAACTAAATGCAAAAATGGTGGATTTTGGAGGTTTTAACATGCCAATTCAATATTCGGGAATATCAACTGAACATTTAAATGTTAGGAATAATGTTGGAATATTCGATGTATCTCATATGGGAGAATTTTATGTTAATGGTAATGACGCTTTAGGATTTTTAAATTATGTATGCTCAAACAATATTCACAAGATCGAAATTTATAAAGCTCAGTATAATTGCTTAATTAATGAAAACGGAGGAATAATTGATGATTTGATCATTTACAGGACCAATGAAAAAGATTACATGTTAGTTGTTAATGCTGCTAATATTGAAAAAGATTGGAATTGGTTAAATCAACAAATAAAGAAATTTAATTGTAATATAAGTAACAAATCTGACAGCATGGGTTTAATTTCTGTTCAAGGACCAAATTCATTAAAATTAATTAACTATGTTTTTAATGATAATTTTGAATCTATTAAAAAATTTAATTTTAAATCGATAATTCATAAAAATTCAAAAATCTTAATTTCAAATACAGGGTATACCGGGTCTGTAGGGTATGAATTATATGTTGACAATAAAATTATCATTGATGTTTGGAAATCACTTTACTCAAAAAAAGAAAAATATTCGTTATGTGCTGTTGGACTTGGAGCTCGTGATACTCTAAGAATTGAGGCTGGTTACCCATTGTATGGAAATGAAATAAATGACTTAACTACTCCCCACGAAGCTAACTTGATGTGGATAACTGATCTAAATAAAAATTTTATCGGGAATAAGAAAATACTTGAATCAATTTCTAATTCAAAGAAAAAATTAGTTGGATTCAAAATGATAGACAGAGCTATACCTAGAAAGGATTACAATATCTTTGATGTAAATAATAAAATGATTGGAAAAGTAACATCGGGGACTTTTTCTCCATCAAAAAAAGTTGGTATTGGCATGGCAATGATTGATTTTAAATATTTTAATTCTAACGAAATTTATATTGAAAACAGAAACAAATTTTCTAAAGCAATTATCACAAAAATGTCAATATAAATGGGTAGAGCATTTGAATTTAGAAAAGCCAGAAAAATGAAAAGATGGTCAAGCATGGCCAAAACATTTACCAGAATTGGAAAAGATATAGTTATTGCAGTCAAAGATGGAGGATCGAACCCAGAAACTAATTCAAAGTTAAGGGCAATAATTCAGAATGCTAAGTCTGCAAACATGCCAAAAGAAAATATTCAAAGAGCAATTAAAAATGCAAGTGAAAAAAATACTGATAATTACAAGGAAATAGTTTTAGAAGGTTATGGTCCACATGGGATTGCTGTAATAATTGACTGTACAACTGATAACAACAATAGAACTGTTGCAAATATTAGAAGCTATTTCAACAAATGTAAAGGAAGTTTGGGTACTAATGGATCAGTTGAATATTTATTTGATAAAATGTGTGTATTTAAGATTAAGAAATTAGAAGAAATTGATGATCTTGAATTAGATTTAATTGACTATGGCATGGAAGAAATAGTAATTGATGAAAACACAAAAGATATAATAATATATGCAGGTTTTGATTCTTTTGGGGATATACAAAATGAACTAGAAAAAAAAGAAATTGAAATTATAAGCTCAGAAATCGAAAAAATCCCAAAGAACACTATAAATATTAGCGAAGTTCAAAGAACTGATTTTGAAAATTTTATTCAAATGTGTGAAGAAGATGATGATGTGCAACAGATTCACCATAACGCACAATTCTTTATGAAAAATTAGCTATTATTCCGATCGCACCTTCAAAATTTTTTTTAATTGATTTAGTATCTTTTTCAATATTTGATGTTGGATAAAATGGCTCAGAAATATTAACTTGTTTTTTTGGGATATTTAAAGAAACTGAAATAATTGGTACACTTGCCTTTTTTGCAATGTAATAAAAACCTGTTTTCCACTTGAAAACTTTCTTTCTGGTTCCCTCCGGCGATAATGCTAATCTAAATTTTTTTTTTTTTTTGAAAATTTGAGCAACAGATTCAACTGTATTTGTATTACTGTTTCTTGTTACTGGAATACCTCCCATATATTTTAAAAAAAAGTTTAATGGAAAAAAAAATAATTCCTTTTTTCCAATAAAATGAATTTTAATTTTTAGTATATGTCTAACAGTAATTCCTAAAAAAAAGTCTAACCAATGCGTATGTGGAGCAACAATTATTATACATTTATCTGTAAAGTTATTTTTACCATTAATACTCCAGCCTAGAATTTTACAAAAAATAAATTTAATTACCATATAACATTTTTGCATTTAATAGATCTTCCTCAGTATCAATAGAAATGTAATCATTAAATACTTCTAAAATTTTAATTTTTAAGCCATTTTCAATAAACCTTATTGCTTCAATAACTTCTGCTTTTTCTAAATTTGATTTTTTTAATGATGAGAAATGTTTTAAAGCATTTTTTCTGAAAGCATATACGCCAATGTGTTTAAAATATTTCACTGTGGCACCAAACCTGTTATGTGGTATTTGATTTCTAGAAAAATAAATAGCATTAGATTGATTATCGCATATAACTTTAACATTATTAGGGTTTTTTATTTCATCTTCGTTGATCAGTTCTTTTTTAAGCGAAATAACATCAATATTTTTATCATTATCATTTTCAAAAGTATTAATTATCAACTCCAAGTCAATTTTATTAATAAAAGGTTCATCACCCTGAACATTTATTAATATGTCACAATCAAAGTGGTCAGCAAATTCGGATATTCTATCTGTCCCTGTTTCATGATTTTTTTTACTTTTTAAATAATTTATAGAGTGTTTTTTTAAAACCTCAATAATTTCATCAGAGTCAGTTACAACAAATACATCATCAAATAAATTTGATTCAATCAAATTTTTTGATGTTAAAACTATTATAGGAAGATTTAAAATTGTTCTTAATAGTTTTTTTTCTAACCTTGTTGATTCAAGTCGTGCAGGTACTACAGCAATAGTTCTCATTAAGTAAAAATAATTAATAAAACAAGAAGTAAATTAGAGTTAATTAATAATTTTTGTAATTTAAAAAAAATTGTAGATTTGTTTGACTACTAAATAAACAACAAGCATGAAAATTTCTTTATCTGAAAAAAATAGACGAATAGTAACTTATATTTTATACTTTTTTTCATTAATTCTTGTATATGCTATTTACAACTCAGTTGACGCTCCAATAGAATTTAATAAAGTAAAAAATGAAAGATATCTGAAAGTCATCGATAGACTAAAAGATATCAGAAATGCGCAAATAGCTTTTAAAAGTGTAAATGGAATTTATTCAAATAATTTTGATTCTCTTATTAACTTCATTGATTCAGCTCAATTTACTATAATTGAAAAAAGAGATTCTAGCTACATGCAGTATGATAGGGTTTACAGAATTGATATGCTTAGAGAGGTTATTGTTATTGATACTCTTGGTTTTGTTTCTGTAAAAGATTCATTGTTTAAAAATGATAATAGCTACAAGGACATGGCAAATATACCAATTGATGGAGTTGAAGGAGAATTTCAACTAAAAGCTGACATAATTGACAAAAATGGTTATAACGTGCCTGTTTTTGAAGTACGTGTTTCAAAAGATTTAATTCTTTATGATCAAAACAAAGATTTAATAGCTCAAGAAAAAGAAACTATTTCAGTTGATGGTGTAAATGGTCCTTTTTTAATTCTAGGCTCTATGAGTGATGTTAGTACTAATGGAAATTGGCCAACTACGTTTGATGTCGAAACCAAGTAATGTAAATAATAGCGTAAATCTTGATATTTGTTTGGGAGAAAGTTATGCTGGCTTAAAAACAACAAATTCAGAGAAATATAATTACAGTAATTATGAACTTGATGAAAAATTAAGTTCTCATTCATTAAGTGATTTCTTAAATAAAATACTTATTGATAAAAAAATTTATAGTTATGATATTAATAATGTAACTATACATTTTGATAATGATTTATATTGTTTAGTTCCAAATGAACTTTTTGATGAATCAAAAAAAAAAGAATATTTAAAATACATAACCAAACTAAATAAAGATGATTATATATCTTATGATTCTATTAATGAGATAAATGTTAAAAATATTTTTTTACCTTATGTTAATGTAAATAACCTATTAATTGAAAAATTTTCTGAAATAAATTTTTATCATTACAATACTTCTCTTCTCAAAAAATTATTTAAAATAAACAATAAAATAGAACAAAAAAATAAACTCTATTGTGTAGTTTCTCATAAAAAATTTAAGATCATAGTTTTTGATGAAAATAAACTTTATTTTTTTAATTCTTTTGAATATTCTAACTCATCAGATATTTTATATTTTCTCTTAGCTACATGTCAAAATCTTAAAATTGATATTAAAAAAGTCATACTCAACTATATACTAAATTCAAAAGTTGCTAGTCTTTTAGATCAATCAAATGATTTTTATTCTAAGATTAAAATTCTACACGATTCAGAAATTAATAAACAAGATTTTATTTATAGTTAATGAGAATTATTTCAGGATTAAATGGTGGTCAGAAAATAAAAATTCCTAAAAATTTTAATTTGAGACCAACAACTGATAAATCCAAAGAGGGAATTTTTAATATTTTATCAAATTATTTTGATTTTAACAACATAGAAGTACTTGATTTATTCTCTGGAACAGGAAATATAAGCTATGAGTTTGCTTCAAGAGGAGTAAAATATATTAGAGCAGTCGAGATAAACTTTAAATATTATAACTTTATTAAATCTGAAATTAAAAGAATGAATTTAAATATTGATGTTATTAAAAGTGATGCATTTAAATATTTAAATGTCAATAATGACCAATTTGATATAATTTTTGCAGATCCACCATATAATTTTGATATAATGAAATATAAATTGATTATTGATAAAATTTTTAAATCCAAAATTATAAATAATCATGGTTTATTAATTATTGAACATTCAAATAAAATTGAACTGAATAACTTTAAAAAATATTTTCAGACGAGAAAATATGGAGGATGTTTTTTTAGTTTTTTTAAAAACACAAATACCTAATAACCAGTGTTTTATTTATAGTTTTATAAATAGTTGATTTTAATTTTAATCTTTTTTATTTCCTGCTTTGAATAGGTAATTTTTTTCATCTTTTGTAAGGCTATCATATCCAGATTCTGAAATTTTATCAAGTATTTGATCAATTCTTTTTTGATCTATTTTGTTGTAATTTATATTATTCTTTTTTGACTTACTTTTTGGCCTAAAAAAACTTATTAATGAAAATAGGTCAAAACCTTGATAATTATATTTTAACATGCAATAACCAGTAATAGCACCACCTATATGAGCAATATGACCACCAGAGTTACCACTTGGTATTTGAATTATATCTATAATTAATAAGGCAACTGCAATATAAACTAACCTTACATTTACTATAAATAATCTTATACTCATATTTGGGCTGTATGAGGTTAAATAGAATAAAACTGCCATTACGCCAGCAGACGAACCAATCATTTGTGAAGATGTTCCTCTAAAAACAGGAAAAATATTGTAACTAATAACATAAAATAATCCTCCGAAGATTATTCCATTAAAAAAGATATTGTAAATTAATTTGTCACCGAATATATTTTGTAATAGGTTTCCAAAATAATATAACATTATCATATTCCAAAAAAGATGATAAAAACCACCATGAATGAATCCATATGTAAAAATCGACCATGGTTTTAATATTAATTTAATTAAATCAGGCTCAATTGTAAAAAATCCTATAAAACTAAAATTTTCAAGAGCAAATAAAAAAACAAACGTTTCAAAAAAGAAAGGAACTATAAACAAAACAATATTAATAACTATTAGCTTCTGAATAGAGTTAGAGGTCCTGTAAAAGTTTTCAATTTTATTTCTTAATTCCATCTTCTATTATTAAATTGATTTCTTTTCCAATACCACATCATTATAAAACCTGTAAGCGCTCCACCTAAATGTGCAAAATGAGCAATTGGGCCAATTGAAGCTGATGTAAAACCAAAGAAGATATCACCAACTATTAACAAAGGCACTAGAAACTTAGCTTTAATTGGAATAGGAGGAAATAACAACATTAACTTTGAATTTGGAAATAAAAAAGCAAAAGCCACAACAACGCCGTATATCGCTCCTGAAGCGCCTACCATAACTGCATTGTAATCATAATACATTGAGGCAAGTCTATTTTCTGAGATATAATCTACAATATTTTGATCATATCTTCCAGACAAAAGTATATTATTAACATCTTGTGATGTTAAACCAAGACTTAATAACTCACCTGTAACTGATTGTATGTTTAAATAGTATGCTGTTAACTGAACTAATGCAGCACCCACTCCACATGAAAAATAAAAAAAAATGAATTTATTATTCCCCCAAACATTAACCAAAGTAGACCCAAACATCCATAAAGCCAACATATTAAATGCAATATGTGCTAAATTTCCATGCATAAACATATGAGTGAAAATTTGAGAAACTATAAATTTTTCATTTTCAAAATAATGCAGAGATAAAACATCGTTACTTATTTCTGACGAAAACTGAGTGCCAACGAAAAAAATAATGTTAACGATCAGTAAATGCATTATTATTCTTGGTGTAGACATCATTAAAACAATTTTTTTAAATGATTTAAATCAAATGTATGATATGTTTTCTTTAAATCAGGACAAAAAGATGATTCCCTACATGCAAACAACCCGTTAATAAGTTCTTCATGTTCTAAATCATTCATACTTGTTTTTTTATTAATTGATTTTGATTTAGCCATTAATTTTGATAAATAGTCATTTAAACTTGTTGATGACTCTTTATAATCAAGAATATTGTTTTCAATTAATTCCTCAAATAATAAATTAATTGAATCATGATTAAAACTAGGATGTATACCATCTAATTCAATATTATTATCATCAAAATTTGAAAAACTAAAGCCTAAATGAATCAATTGATCTCTGACCTCTTTAAGAATTCTTATTTCAGATTTATCATAATCTAAACTTATAGGAAACATTAACTTTTGTGAAAAATTATTATCACTTGAAATTTCTTTCAAAAATCTCTCATACAAAATTCGGTATTTAGCTCTTGAAACATCAATGATAATCAAATCATTACTAGTTTTTGTAACAATAAATCTTTCTGATAAACTAAAGAATTTTACTCTATCTGAAATGTCTTTATGATTTTGAAAAATATTAATATTAGAATTAAACTTATGGTTTTTGTTGTGATCAAAAATATCATTTTTGAGATTTGAAGTTGTATTTTTTTCAAATGGATTGAAAGATTCGTTGAAAGTTAATGATGGTGGATTAACATCTTTAGTTGAGCTTAAATTTGACAAATTAATGTCATTTGAAAAATCAATATTTGGAATAACATTAAATTTTCCTAAACTATGTCTCACAGAGGATCTCATTATTGCATATATTGATTTTTCATCCTCAAACTTAACTTCAGTTTTTGTAGGATGAACATTGACATCTATAGTTTCCTCAGGTACATCAATAAAAATAAAGTATGAGGGTTGATTTTCCTCCGCAGTTAATCCCTCATAAGATTTACTAATTGCATGATTTAAATAACTGCTTTTGACAAATCTATTATTAACAAATAAATATTGATATTTTCTTGATTTATTTAAATATTCAGACTTATAAATAAAACCATTTATTTTTGCAATAGGAGTTTCTTCAGAAATACTAACAATTTTAGAATCAACTGATTTGCCAAATACCCTAATTAATCTCTCTTTTAAGTTTGAGGGGCTTAATAAATACAAATCCTTTCCGTTATGTTTGAGTGAAAAATAAATATTTGAATGACCTATAGCAAGACGAACAAATTCCTCTACAATATGTCTAAGTTCGACATTATCAGACTTTAGAAACTTTCTTCTTGCAGGAACATTATAAAAAAGATTTTGTACTGAAATCAAAGTTCCATTTAAGCCTGACTCCTCAGTTTCTTCGACATTCTGACCATTTTCGATATTCAAAACGTTTCTAATACCATTTTTATTGTCTGAACTTGATATTATCATCTTAGAAACTGATCCGATACTAGATAAAGCTTCACCTCTAAAACCTTTTGTACTAAGTCTTAAAAGATCATCAGAATTAAGAATTTTGGAAGTAGTATGCTTCTTAAAACATAATCTGATATCTCTTTTACTCATTCCTATGCCATTATCACTTACTTTAATTAAAGTTTTACCAGAGTCGATTATTGAAACATCTATTTGATTAGCACCTGAGTCTATCGAATTTTCAATCAATTCCTTTACAACAGATGAAGGTCTTTGAACAACCTCACCAGCAGCGATTTTATTAATGACATCATATTCTAACTCTCTAATCATTATTTGAAGGTAAAAAAATTGTTAAGTCAAAATCAATTACATATAAGAAAACAAGTGTCAAAACCAGTACAATAACTAAAATGGTTTTAGAAAAAAAAGAATTTCCTCTGTTTCTAGAATTTAGCCTAGCTTCAGTCCAAGAATTAGATTTATCATAAATACTTTTATTTTCTCTAATTTTTGAATATGCAGAATCAAATTCATAAATATTTGATTTTTTTTCAGATTTAGAATATCTGGGTGAATATCTAAATTTTTTATTTTTTCTGAGTTTGAAGAGATTTAATTTCAACGTTTTGATTTTTGATCATAAATTTACTAAAAATGATATCATTATTGAGTTAAATCTTCTTAAACTAATGACTATCTTAGCGCCAAATAAATGGAAAAAAAAATTAAGAAACTAAAAAAATTACTTTTAGAATGCAAAAGAATCTCTATCTTAACTCACTTGAATCCTGATGGTGATGCTATTGGAAGTTCTTTGGCGCTCAACCATTATTTTAAAAATTTAAATCTAATTAGCAATGTTATTACACCAAACAGACATCCATCATTTTTAGATTGGGTACCTGGAATTAATGATATTATCATATGCGATGAAGACACTGAAAAATCCTATAAAATAATAGCTGATTCAGACCTTATTTTTACAATGGATTTTAATAGCCTAGATAGATGTGGTGAATTATCTAATATTATAAATAAGGATAATCAAAAAATAGTTATGATTGACCACCATCAACTTCCTGAGGATTATGCTGATATTAACTTTTCATTTCCAAATATAAGCTCAACATGTGAGATTGTTTATTTTATTATTGAAGCTTCAAACAATTTGAAATTTATTAATAAAAATATTGCCACATGTATTTACCTAGGAATGATGACAGATACTGGATCTTTTCAATACAATGGAGTCAACAGTAAAACACATAAAATAATTGCTGAACTTATTAATAAAGGAATAATTCAATCAGAAATATATAATAAAGTTTATAACGAAAATAGTACCAGCAAATTAATGGTTTTAGGTAAGGCTTTAAATAGTTTAAATGTTTTAAATGAATATAAAACAACTTATATGTATCTAAATAGAAGTGAATTAAAGGAAAATAATTATGAAAAAGGAGATACTGAAGGCATAGTTAATTATGGCTTATCTTTGAAAAATATTGAATTTACTGCTATGTTTATTGAGGATTTAGATAAAGAAAATTTAATAAAAATATCGTTTAGATCAAAAAATAATTTTCCATGTAATAAGTTTGCAAAAGATAATTTTAACGGAGGAGGTCACATAAATGCCGCTGGCGGAAAGTTTGAAGGTAAAATTGATGATGCAATAGCATTTTTTATAAAAAAAATAAAAGAATTTAAATTTCATTAAAATGGTCTACAAAAAAAATATAATCTTACTATTATTAACAATTAATTTTTCATGTAATATGTCACATAAATCAGATAATTCAACAATTAATGCGTTGATTAAAACTAATAAAGGAGAAATAGTTACTGAACTTTTTTTTAAACAAACACCCATAACTGTTGCTAATTTTATCTCATTGTCAGAAGGAAACAACAAAGAAGTCAGTGAACAGTATAAAGGAAAAAATTATTATGATGGATTAACTTTTCATAGGGTAATTGAAGACTTTATGATTCAAGGCGGTGATCCAACTGGAACAGGATCGGGATCACCTGGTTACTCATTCAAAGATGAAATTGTTGAAGATCTAAGGCATGACTCAGAAGGAATATTATCTATGGCTAATGCAGGTCCAGGAACAAATGGAAGCCAATTTTTTATTACTCACAAAGAAACTCCATGGTTAGATGGTCTTCATACTGTATTTGGAAAAGTAATTTCAGGTCAAGAAATTGTAGATTTAATTGAGCAAGGAGATTCAATTTTAAATATTGCAATTCAAAGAGAAGGAAAGGAAGCTAATAAATTTAATGCTTCAAAAATATTTACGAATCATTTCAAAGAAGAAGAAAAAATAAAAAAAGAAAAAGAAAAAATGTTTCAGAAGTTAAAAAGCGATGTATCTAAAGATCATGCAAACTTAAAGTTAAAATCAATTGAAACTGATACAGGCTTAAAATACTACATAAATTCAACAAATAATGGTGATTTGGTTGATGAAAACAAAACTATACTTACCCACTATGCTGTTTATTTTGAAGACGGCTCACTTTTAGATACTTCTATTTTAGAAGTTGCTGAAAGATTCAATCAAGTAAATGCTCAAAGAAAAAGTGCTGGCGGATATACTCCAATTGAGGCTAGAGTTGGTCCTAAAGATATGATGATTTCAGGATTTAAAGAAGGTCTCAAACTTTTGAAAATCGGTGATACAGCAACATTATTTTTACCTTATTATTTAGCATATGGTGAAACTGAATCCAGAGGAATTCCAGCAAAATCAAATCTGATTTTTGAAGTTGAAATTGTTGATCAAAATTAAATTAGCATGAATTTGAAAATTAAGAGGATTTTTAAATTTCTTTTAATATTTATTTTCATATTAATTCTATTATTTAATAAACCTAAAAATGAGTGGTTCTATAGTTCATATATTTTAATTTATCCTATATGGATAGATTTAATTTCTAATATCACTAATTTTTTAAAGTTAAATATTGGTGATTTACTCTACCTAATTTCGTTTCCTATTTTTTTTAAATACCTATATAAATCAAAGACAAGGCGAGATTTTTTGTCAAGAACTGCATTTACTAGTATTTTTATTTATTCCTTTTTTTATTTGAGCTGGGGAATCCATTATAATAAAAAATCAATTAACGAAGAATATGCATTTGGTGATTATCAAATAAATGAATTAGTTGAAACAACTGACTACTACATTAGAAAAGTAAATAATATTCACGAAACACTTTCTGTGAATCCTAATCAAAAAGTTACTCTAACCTCTTCTTTTGAAGAAATAGTATTTGAGTGCAAAAAATCAATTAAAGAACTAAAAACTATTAATATATCTACTGAAAATCTTAAGGTAAATAAATCTTATTTTTCTTTATTAATATCATACTTAGGATTTAATGGATACATAAACCCATTCACATTAGAAGCTAATATAAACTCAAGGTTACCAAAAATATCATACCCATCTACAATTTCTCACGAAATTGCACATCAAATAGGATATGCTAGCGAAAATGAGGCAAATTATATTGGAATTATATCTAACCAGATATCAAAGAATGTGGAAATTAATTACTCAGGAAACCTCGTTGCATTACAGCACTTACTGAGGGAATTATATTTAAATAACAAAATCTTGTACAATAATAAAATAGAAAAAATAAATAAAGGGGTTTTAAAAAATATTGATGAAAAAGCAGAATTCAGAAAAAAATACAAAAATAAGCTTGAACCTTTTGTTAAAAAAGCATATGATTTGTATCTAAAAAAGAACAACCAATCATATGGGATTAAATCATACGGATTGGTTGTTAATTTACTTATTTATGATTATCAGTCCAAAATTAAACTTTCAAGCTCCCCCTCTATCTGATTTCTAAGTTTATTAAATTCTAAACCTAATTCTTTTAACATATTATCAAACTCAGCAATTAAATGTTTAGCCTTATTTAAACTTGATATTTGCATCGAAGTTGGACCATAAGAACTATTTATTCCGCGGACTGCAACACTTAATCTATCAGATATTGTTTCAGTATCTTTTTCCCTAATATCTTTTTTTGATTTATTTCCTGAAACAAAAACATCAATCGTATTTATCATTTCTTTAATTTGATTATAATTTTCAACATAAAGCTTATAATTTGATGTTTTTGAAATTAAAGCTGCAATTGATTTATTTGATCTTTTAATCTTATTAAAATTATGATTAACAGTAGTGTAGTTTTTATATGTGTTTTCCAAATCAACTATAAATGCTTCAATTTGATCTATATTAGGGTTACTTAAAACACCTGTTCTAATTCTTTCAACTTCAAAAAACTTACTTCCAATTTTATTTACCTTTCCGTTAAACTCTGTATAAACATTAAAAGAGTATTTACCAGGACTAACTCTAACACTAGGTGAATATGATCGCGATGAACCAGAAACTAGATTGCTCTCTATATCCCTTGTAAGATCCCATGAAACTCTATTAAAACCTTTTTTATATGGCACTGAAAATCTATCAATAAAAATATTACTACTATCAAAAATTTCAATTACTGTTTTAGGAGATGATTCATTAACCTCTTTATCTAATTCACTCCATCCAGGAAATGGAATATCAGAATTAGATTTTAATAATTCTTTCTCTGCTTTTTTCCTCTTTTCCTTTCTAGTGAGCAATTCATCATTTAGGTAAAATGTTAACATTGCGCCATAATCGGGATTTTTAGCATAATAAGTATCGCTTCCCTGAGACGTTGAACCTGATCTTATTGGACTGTATTGTAAGGCTTTTCTTGGTGAGAAAACTAAATTCTTTTTTAATGATTCAGGAGAATTAAATCTTAACGAAGAATAATCATCAAGAACATAGAATCCCCTACCAAATGTAGCAGCAACGAGATCATTTTCTCTTTTTTGAATTGCTAAATCTCTAATTGAAATCGTGGGTATTCCATTAGAAAACTTAATCCAATTATTTCCGCCATTAAGCGAGACATAAACACCATACTCTGTTCCTAAAAACATTAAATTCTTATCAACATGATCTTGAACAATTCTCCAACATAGAAAACCATTAGGAATACCATTAACAATATTAACCCAAGATTCACCACCGTCTACAGATTTATACGCATAGGGCTTATAATCTCCAAACTTGTGATTATCTAAAAGAACATAAACTGTATTAGAGTCAAATAAATCTGCCTTTATATCGTTAACAAATGAGCCTTTAGGGACACCAGGTAACTTTTCAACATTAACTTTAGTCCAATTTTTTCCAAAATCTCTAGTATATTGAATTATTCCATCATCAGTACCGGCATAGATAATATTCTTATCAACTGGAGATTGAGACAATGACGTAATTGTATTATAAGTTGACATTGCATAAACATCCCAAGGATTATCCCAACTTTGAACTTTACCCATAATTGGCAGTTCTAACCTTTCTTGATTTAATGTCAAATCGTCGGAAATTGACTTCCAATCATCTCCTCTATTTTTAGAAACCCAAACTCTTTGTGATCCAAAAAATAAAGTTTTTGGATCATGTGGACTGACCAAAATTGGTGCATCCCAATTAAATCTTTCATATGGTTCACCAACATCATTTTGAGGTTTAATAAATGTTGCTTCTCCATTAGTTCTGTCAATTCTATGGATATTACCTTGTTGAGATTGAGCATAAACAATATCTGGATTTCCAGGCTCGGTTGCAGGTTGATGACCATCTCCTCCAAGTAGGACAAACCAATCAGAGTTTGTGATTCCTGATCTCTTAAATGTGCGACTAGGACCTCCTTGAGTATTGTTATCTTGAGTTCCACCATAAATATTATAGAAAGGATATGCATCATCAACAGCAAGTTTATAAAATTGTGTTAATGGAAGATTTGCAACAAATTTCCAAGACTTTGTGTCATCAAATGATTCATAAACACCTCCATCAGTTCCTATAAGTAAATAATTCGGATCACTCATCTTAAATGTTAATGAATGATTGTCAACATGCTTATCACTTTCATTCATGATATAAAAATCCTTTCCTCCATTATCTGAAACTTGAACTTTTGTATCCATTAAGTATATTTTGTCAAAAACATGAGGAGAGGCAACAAGCTCTTGATAATAGTGCGGACCAGTAGCTCCAGAAACAGTGTCTGACATTTTTTTCCAGCTTCCACCGGAATTAGTTGACTTATAAACGCCTCCATTTCTTCTGTCTGTCTCTACAGCTGCATAAAGAATCGAACTATCAAAAGGTGAAATAGCTAAGCCTATTTTTCCAAGATTAGAACTTGGAAGACCGTTTTTAATTTCAACCCATGTTTTACCATTATCTACAGATTTGTAAATAGATGTACCAGGACCACCGCCCATATAAGCTGCTACATTTCTGTGTCTTTGCCAGGTTGCGGCGTATAAAATGCTGGGGTTATTATGATCAATTACAATATCAGTCACACCTGTCCATTCATTAACATATAATACATTTTCCCAATCATCACCACCATTAATAGACCTAAACAACCCTCTATCACCACCGGGAGACCATAGAGGACCTTGTGAGGCGACAAAAATAAGATTTGGATCAACTGGGCTTACTATAATCTTTGAAATGTGTTCAGAGGATTTTAAACCCATATCATTCCATTTTTCACCTCCATTTTCACTCATGTAAACTCCGTGTCCAATACCAACATGTCTTCCACCGACATTTTCTCCAGTTCCTAACCATATTTTTGAAGAATTGTGAGGATCAATTGTAATAGCACCTGTTGA
>CACDPE010000008.1:0-7500 GCA_902554655.1 uncultured Bacteroidota bacterium | reverse complement strand
CCTCCGGGTACTTAGATGTTTCAGTTCTCCGGGTTAGCTTCCATAAATGGATGATTATTCTTCAAATAACCGGGTTTCCCCATTCGGACATTTGCGGATTATAATGTATGTGCCACTCCCCGCAACTTTTCGCAGCTTATCACGTCCTTCTTCGCCTCTGAGAGCCAAGGCATTCCCCTTACGCTCTTAATTAGCCTATCGTAACTTTACTTTTCTTTGAAATTGTATTTACTTATTATTTTAATTTGCTCGTATATCCATATATATAAATATATATTTAATACTTTATGTGTATCTAATTATCACAAACACTAATTGGATAACTGTTGTTTGTGATATTAAATTTTTCAATATGTCAATGAACGTTAAGTTATAAAACTTGTGGAGAATGTGGGAGTCGAACCCACGACCTCTTGAATGCAAATCAAGTGCTCTAGCCAGCTGAGCTAATTCCCCATTCTGAAAGAATTCAGTATGAATGAATTAACAACCCTAAATTCCCTTAATCATAAAATAGTAGTCTCGGGCAGACTCGAACTGCCGACCTCTACATTATCAGTGTAGCGCTCTAACCAGCTGAGCTACGAGACTCTTCATGATAATTAAGATGACAGCAGTTAGCAAAACACAAACCTAAAAAGCCCAAAAATTCAGTCGTCATACTTTCTCTAGAAAGGAGATGTTCCAGCCGCACCTTCCGGTACGGCTACCTTGTTACGACTTAGCCCCAGTCACTAGTTTTACCCTAGGCAGCTCCTTTCGGTTACCGACTTCAGGCACTCCCAGCTTCCATGGCTTGACGGGCGGTGTGTACAAGGCCCGGGAACGTATTCACCGGATCATGGCTGATATCCGATTACTAGCGATTCCAGCTTCACGGAGTCGAGTTGCAGACTCCGATCCGAACTGAGATCGGCTTTGAAGATTTGCTCCTACTCGCGTAGTGGCTGCTCTCTGTACCGACCATTGTAGCACGTGTGTAGCCCAGGACGTAAGGGCCGTGATGATTTGACGTCATCCCCACCTTCCTCACGGTTTACACCGGCAGTTTCGTTAGAGTTCCCGACATTACTCGTTGGCAACTAACGATGGGGGTTGCGCTCGTTATAGGACTTAACCTGACACCTCACGGCACGAGCTGACGACAACCATGCAGCACCTTGTAATGAGTCCGAAGAAGGATCTATCTCTAGATCTGTCCCGTTACATTTAAGCCCTGGTAAGGTTCCTCGCGTATCATCGAATTAAACCACATGCTCCACCGCTTGTGCGGGCCCCCGTCAATTCCTTTGAGTTTCAATCTTGCGATCGTACTCCCCAGGTGGGATACTTATCACTTTCGCTTGGCCACACATCTACCTGAAGTAGACATACAGCTAGTATCCATCGTTTACGGCGTGGACTACCAGGGTATCTAATCCTGTTCGCTACCCACGCTTTCGTCCCTGAGCGTCAGTATATTGTTAGTGATCTGCCTTCGCAATTGGTATTCTGTGTGATATCTATGCATTTCACCGCTACACCACACATTCTAACCACTTCACAATAACTCAAGTCTTTCAGTATCAAAGGCAATTCTACAGTTGAGCTGCAGGATTTCACCTCTGACTTAAAAAACCGCCTGCGGACCCTTTAAACCCAATGATTCCGGATAACGCTTGGATCCTCCGTATTACCGCGGCTGCTGGCACGGAGTTAGCCGATCCTTATTCTTACAGTACCGTCAAGCTCCGACACGTCGGAGTTTTTCTTCCTGTATAAAAGCAGTTTACAACCCATAGGGCCGTCATCCTGCACGCGGCATAGCTGGATCAGACTTTCGTCCATTGTCCAATATTCCTCACTGCTGCCTCCCGTAGGAGTCTGGTCCGTGTCTCAGTACCAGTGTGGGGGATCTCCCTCTCAGGACCCCTACCTATCGTTGTCTAGGTGAGCCGTTACCTCACCTACTAACTAATAGGACGCATGCTCATCTTTTACCGCCGAAGCTTTAATCAAAAATTCATGCGAATAATTGATATTATAGGGGATTAATCCAAATTTCTCTGGGCTATACCCTAGTAAAAGGCAGATTGCATACGCGTTACGCACCCGTTCGCCACTCGTCTTTCGGTGCAAGCACCAAAAGTTACCGTTCGACTTGCATGTGTTAGGCTTGCCGCTAGCGTTCATCCTGAGCCAGGATCAAACTCTTCGTTGTAAAAATTTTAAATAATATTTAACAACTTGAATTGATAAAGGACTGTCTCGGAATGGTTTTGCTAATTCGTTGTAAGATGATAAATCATCTATACGCTGTCAATTCTCAATACTTTCAATGAACTTAATCATTCTTCTCTGTTCAACAGAAAAGCGGTGCAAATATACACTCCTTTCATATTCTACCAAACATTATTTTAAAAAATAAATATTTTTTTTCTAACATAATTATTAACAATCTGAAAATCAACTAGTTTAATAGTATAAACTATACACCATCTTTTGTCAATACATCTTCTATAAAAAGATCTTCCTTATTATTTTCAGGGTTAAATTCTTTTTTTAATGATATATCAAAAAATTTAGCAATGGTATTGTAAGAAAATGCTCTAAAACCATTTCTCAGCTCTTTAACTAAATCGTATGCAGTAATTCCAGTTTCTCTGTGAATGAGTTTGACTAAAATTTGACCTTCAGTTTTAGTTAATTTTTTTAACTCCTCGGTCAACTCATCTTGAATAAACTTCTCAAGTAATTTCGTATACTTTTTTTTCTTTCTGTTTGATTTTATTTTTAATAACCTAGAATTTAATTTTGTCAACCGATCTGATGCCATTTTTGCATATGGATAAACTTTTAATGTTTTTCTTTTTAAAGTATAATACATTACCAAATCTTCATAAGTTTCCAATTTAATCGGCTTGTAAACAGTAACTTCTTCTAAATTTATGTGCGATGAATAAACAGAGTCACCTTCAACTTTGTAAAAAATTTGATTATCCTCTTGAGAATAAATTAAATTTATTGAAATACTAAAAAAAAATATTGTAATAAAATACTTCACTAAGCAAATTTATAAATTATAATATCGAATTAATTACTAAATGATTAATTTTGAGAAAATTTAATTTTCATGTCAACAAAAAGTATTATAAATAAAAAATCTACTGAATTTCTTGAAAAATATTTGAACAATGCATCCCCTACAGGTTATGAGTGGGAAGGTCAAAAAATATGGATGGATTACATGAAACCTTATGTTGACGAATTTATTACTGACACTTATGGAACTGCAGTTGGAGTTATTAATCCTAGTGCTAAATTCAAAGTTGTTATTGAAGGACACTCTGACGAAATTTCATGGTATGTAAATTACATTACTGAAAATGGTCTTATTTATGTTATTAGAAATGGAGGAAGTGATCATCAAATTGCTCCATCCAAATGGGTAAATATTCATACCAAAAAAGGAATTGTAAAAGGTGTGTTTGGTTGGCCAGCAATTCACACAAGAACGCCAGGAAAGGAAGAAACTCCAAAGCTTGATAATATTTCAATTGATATAGGTGCAAAAAATAAAAAAGAAGTTCAAAAAATGGGTGTACATGTTGGCTGTGTAATCACTTACCCAGATCAATTTCAAATTTTGAATAAAAATAAATTTGTTTGTAGAGCAATTGACAACAGAGCTGGAGGTTTTATTATTGCTGAAGTTGCTAGACTATTAAAAGAAAATAAAAAAACACTTCCCTTTGGACTTTATATTACTAACTCTGTTCAGGAAGAGATTGGATTGAGGGGAGCTCAGATGATAACTGAAACTATCAAACCAAACATAGCCATAGTTACTGATGTATGTCATGACACTTCTACACCGATGATAAATAAAAAAATTCAAGGTGATAACGTAATGGGTAAAGGACCAGTCATTTCTTACGCTCCTGCCATTCAAAATAAGTTAAGGGAAAGAATAATTGAGACTGCTGAGAAGAAAAAAATACCATTTCAAAGGCATGCTTCATCTAGAAGTACTGGCACCGATACTGATGCATTTGCTTACAGTAATGGTGGTGTGGCCTCTGCGTTAATATCTCTTCCATTAAGATATATGCATACAACGGTTGAGATGGTTCAAAAAGAAGATATTGAGAATGTGATTAAACTGATTTATGAAACACTTTTAACCCTAGGGCCTGATGATGATTTTAGCTATTTTAAGTAATTTGAATTTAATTAAAGATTAAACAAATACAATAAAAATGAACTTAAATTTTTCCGTCTAAAATTGATTTTACAACTTCAGGATTCAAAAGAGTGGATATATCTCCAAACTTTTCTTTCTCACCTGAGGCTATTTTTCTAAGTATTCTTCTCATTATTTTTCCACTTCTAGTTTTTGGAAGTCCAGAAACAACTTGAATTTTATCTGGCTTAGCTATAGGTCCAATTGTTTTTGCAATCAAATCATTAATTTCTTTTACTATATCATTACTTGTGTTATCGTCTTTTAAAATCACAAAAGCGTAAAGAGCATTTCCTTTTACATCGTGTGGAAATCCCACAAGTGCACTTTCTACAACATTATCATGCATATTTATAGCATCTTCAATAGGAGCAGTACCTAGATTATGCCCAGAAACAATAACCACATCATCAACTCTTCCTGTTATTCTGTAGTTCCCTTCATCATCTCTAAAAGCTCCATCACCAGGGAAATAATATCCAGGGTAAGCTGAAAAATATACATTTTTATAACGTTTGTGATCACCATAGATTGTTCTTGCAATGGATGGCCATGGATATTTTATTCCTAAAATTCCATTTTTATTATTATCATCTAATTCCTTAGCATTTTCATCAAAAAGAACTGGTTGAATACCCATCATGGGTTTGGTAGCGAAAGTAGGTTTTCCGTCTGTAACATTAGCGAGAGATGTAATCATGATTCCTCCAGTTTCAGTTTGCCACCAAGTATCAACAATTGGACATTTTGCTTTTCCAACATTTTCATTATACCAATCCCAAGCTTCTTCATTAATTGGCTCACCAACAGTCCCAAGAACCTTTAAAGAACTTAAATCATATTTATTAACTAATTGAACCGGGTGTTTAGCTAATGCTCTTATTGCCGTTGGTGCTGTGTAAAATTGATTCACTTTGTGTTTTTCACAGATTTGCCAAAATCTTCCAAAATCTGGATATGATGGAACACCTTCAAACATGAGTGTGGTTGCTCCATTAAGTAATGGCCCGTATACTATGTAACTATGACCAGTAATCCAACCGATATCTGCTGTACACCAATAAATATCATCATCTTCATAATCAAAAACATTTTTAAAAGTATATGATGAATAAACCATGTATCCTCCACACGAATGAACCATACCTTTTGGTTTTCCGGTTGATCCTGATGTGTATAAGATGAATAATGGGTCTTCAGAATCCATAATTTCAGCTCTACAATCATCATTTACATTGTTCAACTCTTCATGCCACCACTTTTCATTATTTTTTAATGTAATTCCACTATTAATTATATTCAAAACAATCACTGAATCAACACAATCACAATCATTCAATGCTTCGTCCACAATAGACTTCAAATCAATTGTTTTATTGCCTCTGAAACTTCCATCAGATGTTAAAACCATTTTACATGAAGCATCATTTATCCTGGCAGCTAAAGCAGTAGATGAAAAACCAGCGAATACTACTGAGTGGACTGCCCCTATTCTAGCACAGGCAAGGACTGCAACAGCCAACTCTGGTACCATTGGCAAATAAATACATACCCTATCCCCTTTTTTAACATTATTATTTTTTAAAACATTAGCAAATGAGCAAACTTTAGCATGAAGTTCTTTATAAGAAATATGAACTGTTTGATCATCAGGTTTATTAGGTTCGAAAATTATTGCAGTTTTTTCTGGATTATTTTTAACATGTCTGTCAAGACAGTTTTCTGTTATATTTAATTTTCCATTACAAAACCATTCAAACTTTGGTTTATTAAAATCATATTTTAGGACTTTGGACCATTTTTTTTTCCAAATAAATGATTCTGCTACTTCAGACCAAAAACTTTCGGGTTTAGTAATACTATAATTATAAAGTTCGTTGTATTCTTGAACATTTTTGGGAATTAATTTTTTGTCAAAAATCATACTTAAATCTAAAAATTAATTTAATGATTTAATAATTTCTCGATTAATTTTGTAAGCGAATGATGGTCCATTGTATATAAATCCAGTATAAACTTGTATAAGACTAGCACCAGCATTTAATTTTTCAATAGCATCTTTAGGTGACATAATTCCTCCCACCCCAATAATAGGTACTTTTCCTTTAGAATATTTATGAATTAAACTTATAACTTCTGTACTTCTGTTTTTTAAAGGAGTTCCACTTAACCCACCCTTTTCATTTTTTATATTACCTAATGATTTTAATTTATCTCTTTTAATAGTCGTATTAGTACTAATGATACCATCTAAATTTATATCTTGAATAAGATCAACAACTGATATTATGTCTTGATCAGCAAGATCAGGTGAAATTTTAAGTAAAATAGGTTTTTTCGATCTTTTTTTATTTTCTTCAATAAGAGGAATTAAAATTGACCTTAAACTTTCAATATTCTGAAGATCTCTCAAATTTGGTGTATTTGGAGAGCTTACATTAACTGTGAAATAATCAACATAATCATACAATTTTTTAAAACAAAACAAATAATCGTCTACAGCATTTTCATTTGGTGTGTTTTTATTTTTCCCAATATTACCACCAATAATTACTTCTTTATTGTTCTTTAGCCTTTTAATTACTTTGTCAACACCATCATTATTAAATCCTAATCTATTTATCAAAGCTCTATCCTTAATTAATCGAAAAATTCTTGTTTTCGGATTACCTTCTTGTGGTTTTGGTGTAACTGTTCCAATTTCGATAAAACCGAATCCAAATGCACTCATTTGCCTGTAAACCTCTGCATTTTTATCGAAACCAGCAGCCAATCCAACAGGGTTAGGAAATTTTATACCAAAGACTTCTGTCTCTAAACTTTTTATAGTTGAAACATCATAACCTAAAAGACTTAAAGGAGTAAATTTAAGATATCTAACAACAAAATGATGAATCTTTTCAGGATCAAAAGAAAAGAAAATTGGCTTTAAAATTTTCCAACCAATTGTTGGAAAAAAATGGTATATATCTCTTAAAAATAATCTAAAATTAATATCAAATTTTGTTAATCTAGACATTTAAGTCTTTTTGATCAATTTTGATGACATTTCTAAAGATATAGCAGTTTTATCAAATTTTATTTTTCCTGCCATAGTTTCTAATACACACGTATTATTTTCATTATTAACTTCAATAACCTTACCATGCATGCCACTTTTAGTAATAACTCGGTCACCTCTTTTCAAAGCATTAATAAATTTTTTTTCTTTTTTAGCTCTTCTTGTTTGGGGAACAATTAAAATTAAATAAAAAGCCAAAAACATCATTATTAGTAAT
>CACDPE010000007.1 GCA_902554655.1 uncultured Bacteroidota bacterium | reverse complement strand
AATAAGTTACCGAATCACTAATTTCTGATCTCATCTTATTTAAAACTCCTGTAAACATTTTTTTGTATTAATTTTATCATATAAATATATGCCATTTTCATTATTCAATACGGTCGTTTCATGGATGCTAAAAAAAAGAATTCATCAAATTGAATTATTTATGAAGTATCCTCATGAGGTTCAAAACGAAGTACTAAAAAAACTAGTTAATCAATCTAAGGATACTTTTATTGGTAAACAATATGATTTTAAATCAATAAATAGTTATAAAGATTTTTCTGATAGAGTGCCTGCAAGAACCTATGAAGAATTTTTTGATTACATAGATAGGACAATTAAGGGTGAGCAAAATATTTTTTGTAGTGAAAATATTAAATGGTTTGCCCAATCAAGTGGGACAACTAATTCAAAAAGTAAATTTATTCCTGTTAGTAACTCTGCACTAGAAGATTGTCATTTTAAGGCTGGTAAGGATATGTTATGTCTCTATATTAACAATAATGAGAATTCAAATATATTTTCAGGAAAATCATTAAGACTTGGTGGAAGTAGAAAAATTTATGAAAATAATAACAACTACTTTGGTGATTTATCTGCAATTTTAATCGATAATCTTCCTGTTTGGGCAGAGATTATAAGTACTCCAAATAATTCTATTTCTCTGATGGATAAATGGGATGAAAAAATTGAAGCTATAATTGAAGGTACTCTAAATGAAGACGTAAGAAGTTTAGCTGGAGTTCCTTCATGGATGCTTACTCTTTTAAATAAACTTCTTGAAAGGACTGGAAAAAAATATATTGATGAAATCTGGAATAACCTGGAAGTATACTTTCATGGTGGTGTAAGTTTTAATCCATATAGAAATGAATTTGAAAATATTATATCTAATGAAGGATTTAAATTTTATGAAATTTATAATGCATCTGAAGGGTTTTTTGCAATTCAAGACTCAAATGATAGAAATGATTTACTATTGATGTTAGATTATGGTATTTTTTATGAGTTTATTTCTATAGATGATGGTAATAAAAAAGAAAAAGTAATTGATTTATCTCAAGTTGAACTAGGAATCAATTATGCAATGCTAATTACTACTAATTCAGGACTGTGGAGATATAAAATTGGTGATACTGTCAAGTTTACTTCTTTAAATCCTTATAGAATTATCGTATCAGGTAGAACAAAACATTATATAAATACTTTTGGTGAAGAAGTTATTATAGATAATGTTGAAAATGCCCTTGAGAAGGTTATTGAAGTTCATCAATGTAAAATTGTTGACTACACCGTTGCTCCTAAATTCATGAAATCTGGAAAAAAAGGCAAACATGAGTGGATGATTGAATTTTCTAAGGAACCTAAAAATTTTAAAAAATTTATTGAAGATTTAGATTTTGAAATCCAAAAAATTAATACGGACTACAAAGCAAAGAGGTTTAAAAACATAACATTAGACATTCCTAAATTATATTTAGGAAGAAAAAATTTATTTTATGACTGGTTAAAAAAGAAAAATAAGTTAGGTGGACAAAATAAAGTACCTAGATTATCTAACGACAGAATCTTCTTTGAGGAATTACTAGAAATAAATTAAGAAGCTTCTTTTAAATCAGTAAAATTTGTGTCATCTAATTTTGATACAATATAGCTTTTGTCAACAATTAGCTTTTTTGTTTTTGATCCAGGAAGGTTAAACATATCATCAATTAAAATTGTTTCACATATAGATCTAAGCCCTCTAGCTCCTAGTTTAAATTCAACAGCTTTTTCTACGATATAATCTAAAGCTTCATTTGTGAAAGTCAGTTTAATATTATCTATTTCAAAAAGACGTACATATTGTTTTGTTAAAGCATTTTTTGGTTCAGTAAGAATTCTTCTTAGTGTCTTAGCATCTAATTCAAGCATATAAGTAAGAACTGGAAGCCTACCTAGTATTTCTGGAATTAAACCAAAGTCTTTCAGATCATTAGGCTTTATATTTGAAATAATTGTACTATCATCAATTTTAGCTTTTAATTTTGAGTTTTTAAATCCAACTGAACTCATGTTTAATCTGCTGTTAATTATTCTTTCAATTCCATCAAAAGCTCCACCTGCAATGAATAATATATTAGAGGTATTTAATTTAATAAAGTTTTGATCTGGATGTTTTCTTCCTCCTTTAGGGGGAACATTTACTACAGTACCCTCCATTAACTTCAATAATGCTTGTTGGACACCTTCACCAGAAACATCTCTTGTAATAGATGGGTTATCTGATTTTCTTGATATTTTATCTATTTCATCAATAAAAATTATTCCTTTTTCAGCTTTTTCAATATTATAATCTGCAGCTTGTAAGAGTCTTGTTAAAATATTTTCAACATCTTCTCCAACATAACCTGCCTCGGTTAATACAGTGGCATCGACAATTGCTATGGGAACATCTAACATCTTAGCAATAGTTTTAGCTATTAATGTCTTACCCGTTCCTGTTGGACCGGCAATTATTACATTACTTTTTTCAATATCAAGATTATCGTTTATCGCTTCCTGATTAATTCTCTTATAATGATTATATACACAAACAGAAATTACTTTTTTTGAATATTCCTGACCAACAACATAATCATCCAAGAATTTCTTGATCAATTTTGGATTTAAATGTGATATATCATCATTTGACTTAATTTCTTTGGTTTGTGCTTGATGATTAAGAATAGAATAGGCTTGTTCAATACATTGATCACAAATATGAGCATCTTCGCCAGCTACAAGAATTTTAGTTTGTACTTTACTTATTCCACAAAAGGAACATGATAAATTTTCATCAGACATGATCTAATTTTTGACAAGTACCTCATCAATCATACCATACTTTTTAGCTTCAACTGCTTTCATCCAATAATCTCTATCAGAATCAGCATGAACTTTATCATATTTTTGACCAGTGTGTTTGGCTATGATTTCGTACAATTCTTTCTTTAACTTTCCAATTTCTCTAGCAGTAATTTCGATATCAGAAGCCTGACCTTGAGCTCCACCTAAAGGCTGGTGAATCATAACTCTTGAGTGAGTTAAGCCTGATCTTTTACCTTTTTCACCTGCGCAAAGCAATACTGCAGCCATAGATGCAGCAATTCCAGTACAAATTGTTGCAACATCAGGACCAATAAATTGCATAGTATCATAAATACCTAGACCTGCATAAACAGATCCACCTGGTGAAGAAATTTTTCGTCAAGGACATTGTAAAAAATGTTTTTTTGAATCCCCGAGTACAGCAGAATGGATTATCAGACCTGAACTTAGTAAAGCTCATTTGGGGATTCAGGATAGAGACTTAGATTATGAAAGAAAAATTCAGTTGCAACCACACTCTGTTTATTTATCATTCACAAGTGATGTTAAAGTGGGTGTCACAAGAAAATCTCAAGTTCCAACTAGATGGATTGATCAAGGTGCTATTGAAGCAATTGAGATAGCAGAATTACCAAATAGATATTTGGCTGGTATTTGTGAGATTGAGTTAAAAAAATATTTTAAAGACAAAACAAATTGGAGAACAATGTTAACTACAAATAAGTCTAATGTTGATTTATCAATCAAAAAAAATGAATGTTACTCAATTCTTCCAGAAGAAGCAAAAAACTATTTTTTAAGTAAATCAAAGACTTTAAAAATTAATTATCCAATCTCTGATGAAATTATAACTCCAAAAAGTTTAAACATAAAAAAAATGAAAAACTTTTCAGGCAAATTGATTGGAATTAAAGGTCAGTATTTAATTTTTGAGGACAGTACAGTTTTTAATGTAAGATCTAATGAAGGTTTGGTAGTTGGTATTAAAATAGATTAAATATTGATTTCTTCATTTATTTCAAGATCAAACTTTTTTCTGAAATAATAAACACCCATGTATAAAAGAGGAGTATCAATAAGAGCTACTAGTACTTTAAATAAAAATCCAGAAATAAGTAACCCAGTGAACATATCCCAGGGAAGTGTATTTGTAATACACAATAAAAAAACTACTGTAAAAGTATCTATAAACTGTGACGAGAAAGTTGAAAAATTATTTCTTAACCAAAGCATTCTTCCCTTTGTTTTTTTCTTCCAATAGTGATATATCTTGATATCGATAAATTGTGCAAATAGATAAGCAAGCATTGAAGATAACACTGCTAGACCCGATAGGTAAAAAACGCTTGTAAAGGTTTCATTATCAACAGGTGATGATTCTATTGCGGGAACAGAGTTTGCAACATATATAATTGACAATGAAAAAAAAGAAGCAAAAATTCCAGCTACAACTATTTTGTTAGCATTCTTTTTTCCATATATCTCAGATATTAAATCTGTTACTAAGAAAGTAATTGGGTAAGGTAAAATCCCAACCGAGAGTTCAAATAAATTAAATCCAAAAAGTGATATATCAAAAGGATACCAGTAAAAAAACTTTTGGAAAATCAAGTTTGATACAACTAATGAAGTTATAAAAATTGCACCTAGATATAAGTATATTTTTTTTGCTAACTCAACTTTTTCAGTATTATTGTAGTCCATTTTATTATAATAAATTTAACCCTTAAGAATTTAATATTGAAAAAAAGAAACGTTTATTTATCAATTGGCTCTAACATAGGAAATAAAGAATACAATTTAAATTTAGCAATAGAACAAATTGAAGAATCAATGGGTCGTATTGTTAAGATTTCAAATTTTTATAGTAATCCAGCTGAGGGATTTATTGGCGATGATTTTTTAAATGCGTGTTTGCATATTGAATCAAATTTATCCCCTTATAACATGATAAAATCCATTTTAAAAATTGAAAATTTATTTGGAAGAAAAAGAAAATTGAATGACGTTTACGAATCTAGAAATATTGATATTGATATTATTTTTATAGATGATATGATCTTGAAAACACAAAGTTTAACTGTACCTCATCCTAGAATGCATACAAGACATTTCGTTTTAATTCCTCTTTGTGATATAAGTAAAGAAATTTTTCATCCTTTGAAAAAAAAGACTGTTAATGAACTTCTTTTAGATTTGCCTAGAAGATTAGATATAATAAAGGTTAATTCTTAATTTGATTTTATAAGATTATAAAATTTCCAAATAACAATTCCAGCAGCTACTGAAATATTAAGAGAATGCTTTGTTCCATACTGGCTAATTTCAATTACTCCATGTGATTTATTAATGACTTCTTGACTTACTCCATCTATTTCGTTTCCAAAAATTAAAGCGTGTTTTTTGTCTGCATCAATTGATTTCAAATCTTTTAGTTTAGAAGACTTTACAGCTTGTTCGACTGACCATATTTTTACCTCTTGACTTATTAAATTTTCTATCAAATTGTTTATGTCATTTATATATTCCCATTCAACTGTTTCTGTAGATCCAATTGCAGTTTTTGTAATCTTTCTATTTGGAGGAGTGGCAGTTATTCCGCACAAGTAAATTTTTTCAATTAAAAAAGCGTCTGAGGTTCTAAAAATAGAGCCGATATTATTTAAACTTCTAATGTTATCTAGAATGATGATTAGTGGAGTTTTTTTAATAGATTTAAAAGTTGAAACATCAATTCTGTTAAGCTCAGAATTTTTTAATTTTTTCATTAACCAAAAATAAGTTTTAACTATAAATTATTTGAATTGAGTTCTAAGGTAAGTAAAGAAACGCCATTAATGAAGCAATATCGGGAGATTAAAGAAAAATATCCTGATTCAATTTTATTATTTAGGGTTGGAGATTTTTACGAAACTTTTCATGAAGATGCAATTACTACGTCTAAGGTTTTAGGAATTGTTTTAACCAAGAGAGGATCTGGAGTAAATAAAGAAACTAAATTAGCTGGATTTCCTCATCATTCATTAGATACATATTTACATAAATTAGTAAAAGCAGGACATAGAGTTGCAATTTGTGAGCAACTAGAAAATCCTAAGTTAACCAAGACTATTGTCAAAAGAGGAGTTACTGATTTGGTTACACCTGGTGTTGCATTAAATGATGAGATATTAAATCAGAAAAAAAATAATTTTTTAGCAGCAATTAACTTTAATAAAAAAAATGTTGGGATAGCATTTCTTGATATTTCAACTGGTGAATTCATTTCAAGTGAAGGTTCATTTGATTATTGCTTAAATCTTATTGAAAATTTTGATCCTAAAGAAATTCTTATTTCAAAAGGTGATAAGAAATTTTTTGAAAACAAAAATATTAGTGAAGAGTATTTCTTTTTTGTCGATGATTGGATGATAAATCTAGACACTTCTTTAAAAAAGGTTTATAATCATTTTGATGTTAAAACTTTGAAAGGTTTTGGAATTAGTGATAATAGTTTAGGTGTGATTTCTGCATCTATGATTCTTCATTATTTAGAAGATTCACATAAAAAGCATCTAACACATATAAGTAAAATAAATCCTATTGATAATAAGTCATTTTTATTGATGGATAGATTTACAATTTCAAATTTAGAATTGATCAATTCTAAATTTCCAGGTGGAAAGTCAGTTTTAGATATTATTGATAAAACAATGACACCAATGGGATCTAGACTTTTAAGAAGATGGTTATGTTTTCCTTCAATTGATTTAAATGAAATTCAATTTAGATATGATATTGTTGAAGAATTGGTTAAGTTATCAAGTACTAATCTTATTGAAAAATATAATTCAATTATTGATATTGAAAGGGTAGTTTCAAAAATTACAAATTATAAGGTTAATCCAAGAGAGCTAGTAAGTTTTAAACTTTCGCTTTTAAGGGTTGATGAAATTAAAAAGGAATTAAACAGCGCCTCGAAAAATTTAAAGCTATTATCAAAAAAATTTAAAAATTCTAATAAGGTCGTTCAATTGATTGAAAAAAATCTCTTTGAAGAGTCTCCCGTTAATATAAACAAGGGTAATACTATCAAAAATGGAATTAATAAGGACCTTGATAATTTTCGTGATGTATTCAATAATAGTAAAATGCATCTGCAAAAAATTTTAGAAAGAGAAATTGAAAATACGGGAATAACTTCTTTGAAAATATCTTTTAATAATGTTTTTGGTTATTATTTGGAAGTAACTAATGCTCATAAAGATAAAGTCCCTGAAAATTGGATTAGAAAACAAACCCTTGTTAATGCTGAAAGATATATAACAGAAGAACTCAAAGAATATGAGTCAAAAATTTTAATTGCAGAAGAAAAAATTAAAGAGATTGAGATCATAGAATATAATAAAGTGATTGATAAATTAATCCCACATATAGGTGATTTACAAGATATTGCTAAAATTATTGCATATTCTGATTGTTTATTATCATTTTCAGAAATATCCAAAACTTACAATTATTCAAAACCTATAATTGATGAGTCTAATAATTTTGAAGTATTTGATGCTCGACATCCAGTAATAGAACATACTTTAGAAGAAAGTAAATCTTATATTCCTAATGATATAAAAATTAATAAAACTGATCAACAAATATTGATGATTACTGGACCAAATATGTCTGGTAAATCTGCTATACTTAGACAAACAGCTCTAATTTCAATATTGGCTCAAATAGGTTCTTTTGTTCCTGCAAAAAAACTCAAAATGGGATTTTTTGATAAGATATTTACAAGAGTTGGAGCCAGTGATAATATTTCACAAGGAGAATCTACATTTATGGTAGAAATGTTAGAAGCAGCATCTATAGTAAATAATCTTAGTGATAGAAGTTTAATTTTATTGGATGAAATTGGTAGAGGAACAAGCACTTATGACGGTATTTCAATAGCTTGGGCCATAACTCAATTTATACATGATCACGCAACAAAAGCAAAAACTCTATTTGCTACACATTATCATGAGCTTAATATGATGTGTGATAAATTTAAAAGAGTTAAAAACTTCAACATACAAATTAAAGAAACTGGAAAGGATATTATTTTTTTAAGAAAATTAATACCTGGTGGGAGTGCTCACAGTTTTGGAATTCATGTTGCAAAAATGGCTGGAATGCCCTCAGAAATCATTAAAATCTCAAAAAATATTTTAAAAAGTTTAGAAAAATCGCATAGTGAAAATAATGATATTCAAATTGACGAAAGTTCTGAAATGCAATTAACTTTCTTCGATATCGATAATAAAAATTATGAGGAATTTAAAGATGAATTGGAATCAATTGATACAGACAATATTACTCCCATGGAAGCTTTAGTAAAACTGAGTGAATTGAAAAATAAAATAACAGATGAAAAATAATAGTCTTTTTAATTTTCTTTTTACATTTGCATACCATTTTTGCGAAAGTAGCTCAGGGGTAGAGCATCACCTTGCCAAGGTGAGGGTCGCGGGTTCAAATCCCGTCTTTCGCTCAGGACAATGCTCGGGTGGTGGAATTGGTAGACACGTTGGACTTAAAATCCAATGAGCAGTAATGTTCGTGCGGGTTCAAGTCCCGCCCCGAGTACTCAAAAGGAGGTGTTATTAAGCATCTCCTTTTTTATTTATATTTATTGATAGTGATTAGATGGATATTTTTATTGTCAATTTTTCTTATTAATAATGATTTAAAGGTCTTGTCCTATAATATTAGATACAATAATCCTAATGATGGAGTTAATCATTGGGAAAATAGAAAACAAACTATTGTTAATTTTATTAATGAAGAAAATCCTGATTTTGCTGGATTACAAGAAGTAACTCATTCTCAATTAGAATTCTTTTTATCTAATTTGATTGACTATGATTATGTTGGTGTTGGAAGAGATGACGGTAAGCAAAAAGGAGAATATTCTCCAATTTTTTTTGATAGTAATAAATTTTCTTTTCTTGAAGGAGATACTTTTTGGCTTTCAGAAACACCTAATTCTATTTCAGTTGGATGGGATGCATCAATGGAGCGTATTTGTACTTATGGTCTATTTGAGGAAAGAAAGTTAAAAAGAAAAATATTTGTATTTAACACACATTTTGATCATGTTGGAGACTTAGCAAGAAAAAATTCAGCAGTCTTATTAATTAAAAAAATAAAAGAATTGAATGTCAATGAATATCCAGTCATCTTAACAGGAGATTTTAATTTAGATAGTTTTAGTGAATCAATTAAATTATTGCAAACAGAATTTATCGATTCAAATAACAATATTAAAATAGACAATAAGTATTATGGAACATATACTGGATTTAAATTAGAAGCTGTTGAACCAAGAAGAATAGATTATATTTTCTTTAAAAATTTAATTTTAAAGTCATCTAGACATATTCATTTAAAAACTGAAAAAAAGTTGTGGGCTTCAGATCATCACCCGGTTTTAACTTTATTTAAAATCAATTAAAGTATTTTCTGTTCCAAATAAATTCATTAAAGTTTTTTCCTAAAGAAAAACCATAATATATGAAAATGGCAATTACTGATTTGAGAATAAAAAGAAATGTGATAAAAAATTCAGCACCAGGATTATTCTCATAATAAAATATATTGCCAGGAACCATAGCTGTAATTAATAGAGATATAATTGAAATAAAAATTAAAATATTGACTAGATTTTTAAATGGCCAAACTGATATTTTTCTAAAAAAACTCAAGTCATTACCCCATTTGTGAATTAAATAGTAATATCCATCACCAAGACTAGCAAATAAAAGTGGATCATCATAATTTTCTAGTTCAAATAATTTCGAAGGAGCCATTATCCTTAATTCAAAATTTAAACGTGGATGATTATTTTTAAATTCATCGAGCTTCTTAAAAGCTTCGTTAGGAATCTTACCTTTAAAAAGTTTTATATCTAAAAATCTTAGTCTGTAATCAATGCATATTTTTCTAATCTGATCAACATGGAATAGGTTATCGCTATTCAATTTCGAGATATCATATTCTAAATTAAAAAGTTGTTGATTTTTACTAATTGAACTTCTTTTTTTTACTTTTAAAAGCTCATTTTGAAGATTTGTTTTGGGCAAACTTATTTCCATATTCAAAATTAATTAAAGAGTTTTTTTTTAAAAAAAACTTTAACATTTTATTTTTTGGCAACTATTTAAAAAATTATTGTCAAGTTCTATATTTAGACCAGGTCTATCGTGTATTTTCATTTCCCAGTCTTTACAATATTCCAACCCACCAATAACTGGATCTTGTTTATGAAACAATGGACTGTCACAATCTAGATTTTTAATTAAATCAGATTGATAAGCTAAATGACAATTGGATGTGAAAACAATTTTTGATTCTAAAAAACCTCCTATTTGCATTTCAATATTATTTTTTTCAGCTATTGAAATTATTTTTAAAGCCTCTCTAATTCCACCACTCTTTCCTAATTTAATATTAAACATATCGCAGTGATTGCCGTCAACTAACATTTGTGCATCATTACTATTAAATAATGATTCATCTGCCATAATTTTAATTGGACTTGCACTTTTTACTTCGTTTAATCTATATGAAAGTTCTCTATCAATGGGTGCTTCACAATATTCAATTTTATATTTTTCCAGACTTTTTAGTGTTTGAATTGCTTCATCAATTTCCCAACCTTGATTAGCATCAAGTCTTAATTTTATTGTATCACCTATAACATTTCTAATTGCATGAATCCTTTTAACATCATCTTTACCATTTCTTCCAAGTTTTACTTTAATTATTTTTAGGCCCATATCCATAATTGATTTCGCTTCTTCAGCCATTTTTTCTTTACTATCTAGGCTTACTGTATAATCAGTGTATAATTTTTTGTTTACCTCACCTCCAAGATATTTGTATAATGGCAGATTTTTTTCTTTTGATGCAGCATCATAACAAGCTATATCGATAGCAGCCTTAATACTGCTGTTTCTGTAAATACATCTTTCAAGTGTTTCATAAATTTCATCATGATCAAAAATATTTTTTCCAATTAAACTTGATGTAAGAATAGGAGCAATAGACAAACAACTTTCAATAAGTTCACCACTAATTTTATTGTGTGGTGCAGATTCACCCCATCCATATGTCCCACTTTCTAAAATTACTTTTACAAAAATATTTTTCGAATAGGGCATCGAACCTAATGATGTAGTAAAGGTTCTTTTAAGTTCGATTTTATTATAAAAAATTTCAAAAGATTTAATTTTCATATGTCTGATAAATTAGCTTTCCAAGTTTAGATAAAAAGGGAATCCCAATGGAATCATACTCATAGATCCCGTCATTATAAATTTCATTTTCATTAACTTTTAAAGTTGCTGATAATAGAAACTCTATTTTTTTATTCTTATTAGTAATATATGCAGTTTCAGTTAGATGACCATATGCTAATCCAACTTTATTATAGATTTTAATATCCTTAGGAATAAGTTTTTTTGAATCACCAAACATGAAAAACTTAACATAACTATCCCAAAATTTTGGTTCATAATAATTACTATCACTTAATGTATTTAGACCCATACATTCAATCAAGAAATTATAGTATGAGTTACTTAAGTTAAATTTATTATTTGGTTTATAGTTGTCTCTAAATATTATTTGCTTGGTAGTAGAATGTAAATCTTTTAATGAAATAAAATTTTTATTAGAAAAGTCAAATTTTGAATTAATTATTTCTCCTTTAAAGTAATATCCTTTACCAGTTTTTTCTTCTTTTAACTTACTTCTGACAACGCTTAAATTGGCTGAACCAGATTTTGTTCTGTAAATTTCTTTTCCATCATTGTAAAAAACATAAAATATATTTTCATTGTATTCTTTAGTGGAAAAGTTATGTGTAATATGTGTATTGAAAAAACCTTTTTTATTAAGTTCTCTTGAAATGTAATCTTTACCTAAAAAATCAAAAAGAATATTATAGGCTTCATTATCACTGATTATAAATATTTTTTTAATCAATTCTCTAAATGTGATTTGATTGTGTAAGGTATTATTATCTATAATAATCTCAATTTCTGAATCAAGATTAATATTTATTCCACTATCATTTAACTCAGTAAGTTTTTGAAGTGTTAAAGCAGAAACATGTAATTTTACAGTACTGGCTGGGTAATAATATAAATCATCGTCTACATTAAAAAAATAGTCCTTAAACGAAACTTTATCATCTTCATTTCTTATAATTTCACTATAAATAATTTGTAAATTATGCTTATCTAGATTATCAATTATTTGTCTTATTTGTAAATCTTTAGAGTCTAATATTTTTTCTAATTTATCGTCACAAGAATTTAATAGATTAACAAGTAATATTAAACAAAAAATATTTATCCAATAATGTCTTTTCATCTATGTGAAAAGTAATAAATAATTGACCATTAATTACTATCCTTAATTATTTGTTTTGATGACATAAAGCCAGATGTTCCAGCTACACTTCCACATGGAAATATGCCGGCACCACCGTAATAAATATTTTTATAATTGCTATAATTATAAAAGTTAGTATTGGGGTTTGAGGAAAAAGTTCTTTTATCAAAATTTTGTGAACCATCTATAGCAATATGATCAATATTTCCCTCAGGAAAAAAGAAGGTTTTATTCAAATCTTTGGGTGTGAGAAATTTTGTTCCAACTAAATCTTCTGGATTACTAATAAGCTTAGAAATTTTTTCAATAATATTTTGTTCAGCATAAATTAGATCATTAGAGTTTTTATTAAAAGAGAAATTTTTTATGAAACATATTATTTTGTCAAAATTTTCAGAATTATTTAATTTCCTTTGTGCTGCACCGTCGGGATAAATTTGGATATATCCAGGTGTATAATTATTCTGAGAGCTTAATGCCATTTGTCCTGAATCGTTCAAGCCATCAAGAGTATCTTGTGAAAAAACAAATCTAAAAGAGGTTTCAAGAGCTTTCTCTTTTTTCCATTCTACAGGTTTTTTAAAAAACATTGTTAACTTACCGCTGCTTCCTAAATAATTTTTTTTCTCTATATGTGCGCTATTATCATTAAGAATTTTTGTAGGTGTAAGAGGATCAGTACAAAAAAGTAGATAATCATAATATATCTTGGAATCAAGATTGTTATTAGTATAAGATATTCTTCCTTTGTTAGTATCTATATCATTAATTTCTGAATTTAAAATTGTTTCAATACCAAGTTCATTATTTAGTTCTAAAAGCTCATCAGAAATCTTCCATATTCCTTGTTTAACAAATCCCCAATAACCTCCAAAAATGGATCCAGAATCCATTAATGGAATCGTAAAAGAAGTACCTTTTTCATTGTAAGAAGTAGGACTACTTTCAATTACTGTCATACCCATATATACTTTTGTTTTTTCACTTGTAAAATAGTGATCTAATAGGTTTTTAGCTGAACCTTTGATCCAAAGTTTAGTTAAGTCTTTCCCAATTTCGTTAACTGCTTGATCTAGATTTGGAGGGGTTCCCTCTTTATAAATTTTTTGAATAAATTCAATTACCTTATTTTCATCATTTCTAAAAGCTTTTACATCACCTTTTTCGTTCCATCTATCTTTAAGTTCTTTTTCTAACAATGTAATATCTCTGAAAATTCTTGTTGGAGTATTATCATTTTCAAAGTAAACAAGCTTAGGGTTTTCCGGACAAAAAGTTTTTATTTTTTTAGATAGTCCAGTTTCTTTATAAATGAAATTCGGCATCATTCCCAATACTGTTGCTCCTTGTGCAAAATCAATTTTTTTGCCATTGATTATTGTTGAATCTTTAACACATGCGCCCCCTACATAATTCTTTTTTTCAAGAATTGTTACATTAAAATCATGCTTTTTTAGATAATTAGCAGCTACTAATCCATTCACGCCTGCACCTACTATTACAACGTTTTTTTTCATTTTCTTACACCAAACATAATATTAAATCCTGGTGCTGGTTCATAATACCTTGATCCAAAAGCATTTATTCTGATATTATCAAAATACTTCTCATTAAGTATATTGTTAAAACTAACAAATGCATCAAATTTAGTTTTAGATAAGCTTATTTGACTCAAGAATTTCAGATTAAAAATCGAATAATTTTCTATTTTTCTATTATTAAAATTATCTGCATACATATCACCAGTTAATTTACAGTTAAATAATAAATTTATTTTATTATTTAATTTAAAATCTAAGTTAAAGTAGTGTGTAGAATTCGGTATTCCAGGCATTCTGTTATTATTCAAACTATTTGAACCAATAGTAAAATCTAAAAACTTATATGAACCTATTGATGAAATATAATCAAAAGATAATTTTTTACTTATTCCTATTTTAAATTCAGATTCAAGACCTTTTCTAACTGTTTTACCAGCGTTTCTATAAAATTTTTGACCTGGATAATTTTCTAGTTCATAAGGTGAAATTTCATTACTAGATATTGAATAGAAATAAGTAATTCTATATTTAATTTTATTATTTGATTTTAAATTTGAAAAACCAATTTCATGATTATTGAATTTTGAAGTTTTTAAATCGCTATTAAATCCAGAATTGCCTACAGTTGAAGAAAGTTCATTCAAAGTAGGTGTTTCAAAACCACTTGAATAATTAATAAAAAGTTCATTTGAGTTATTAAATTCATAATTAATATTAGATGCTGGGCTGAATGTACTTAATGAAATATCTCCCTGGTTTTTATTTAAATTATCAAAGAAATCGACATTATTGTCATCATATCTAATACTATTATTAAATGTAAATTTTCCAAGATTAAACGAATTTGAATAGTAAATGGAGAAGTTCTTATAATCTTCATTCTGATTCATAACTAAATCTCCGGAAATTCCATTATTGTTAATATTTCGTTTTCTTAAATCTCTTTGATTATTAAATTCTAAACCAAAATTATGATTCAATAAGCCGTATCTAACAATATTTAAATTATACCCCCAGTAATTTTTTGTTAAGTCAATTATTCCACCATTTGAATATGGTAACTTTCCCTCAAAAAATCGCTTATTTAAAAAAACATGGTTTTGTAATGCCAAATTTTCTTTTAATTTTTGTTTTAAATGAATTCCAATTTTAAATTGTTCAACTTTTTCTCCAGAATCATATTGTAAATTTCTATCTCGAGCTGATCTTCTATTTTCATTGACCTCATCTAATTTTAATCCTCCAGGGTCATTAGCATATGGACTGTTTAAGTAGTTTGCAATAATTTTTAACTGTCCCTTTTCTAAGTTTTTAATATACTTTAAATTGAAGTTCAAATTTTTAAATTCACTATTGTCCCTGTAACCATCAGATTTAGTCTGATTTAAGTGTAATATTAATTTATTATCATTTTTATTCACACCATAAGTAAAATAAAATTTTGATGTATTAAATGATCCTAATGATAAATTTGCTTTAACTAATTTATCATTAAAATCTTCGATTGTTCTAATTGAAATTACACCTCCAGATGAACTTCCATAAAGTGAAGAATTGACTCCTCTCAAAACTTCAATGTTATCAATAATTTCAAAGTTTATATTGTCAATTTGAGATTGACCATCTACAAAGGTTTCAGGAATATCATCTACAAAAATTTTAATTCCTCTAACTCCAAAGTTTGCTCTACTTCCAAAACCTCTAATTGATATTCTTTCATCTTGAGCAAAATTATTGTTATTCATTATAAAAACACTTGGAATCAGATTTAAATATTCACTTAAATTTATTTGCGAGGCATACCTTTGAATTTCTTCTGTGCTTATTGAGTTTATTGAAAAAACTGATAAGTTTTTTTTATTTGGTTCTCTTAAGATTTTGACCGCAACCTCATCCAGATTGATTGTATCAATAGTTTTAATGTTCTGACTAAAACATATTGAAGTATAAAGCGTTAAAATTAATGTTGATAAAATACGTATCATTATGAGATTAACTTTTTAAGTTCATTTATTTCATTATTTGAAAACTTCCTCCATTTTCCTCTTGGTACATCTAACTTTATATTCATAATTCTAATTCTCTCGAGTTTTTTTACTTTATAGTTAAGAAAATCACACATTCTTCTTATTTGTCTATTTAAACCTTGAGTTAAAATTATTTTGAATTGATAATCACTTACAAACTTCACAACACATTTTTTTGTTATTGTATTCAATATTGGAATTCCATTAGCCATTTTTTCAATAAAATCTGAAGTTATTTTTTTATTGACAGTGACTAAATATTCTTTTTCGTGCATATACCTTGATCTAAGTATTTTATTTACAATTTCACCGTCATCCGTTAAAAAAATCAATCCTTCACTCATTTTATCCAATCTACCAATAGGAAAAATTCTTTTTTTATAATTTATATAATCAATAATATTTTGATCTTCTTTTTCAGTATCTGTAGTGCAAACAATTCCTCTTGGTTTATTGAAAATCAGATATGTTCTACTTTTAATGTTATTATTAATTTTTTCGCTATCTACTTTGATTATATCTCCTTGTGTTATTTTATAACCATGTTCAACAACATTATTGTTAATTGTAACTCTTCCTTGGTCAATAAGCTTATCAGCTTCTCTTCTTGAGCAATAACCAACCTGACTTAAATATTTATTAATTCTTGTTTCCATTCTAGTTTATAAATCAGTTAGACCCTCAGGTAGATTCATAATTATCTTCTTATTATCATTATCAATATTTACTACAAATTCATCAATTATTGGTATTAAAATTCTTTTTTCATTAAAGACAACCTCAAATAAATCTTGATTTTTATTTTCTACAATATCAATAATCTTTCCAATAATTGAATTATTATTATATATTACATAATCTATAAAAATATAATTGTCATTTTTATCTAGAACTTTACTTTTTATCAAATTGTTTTTGGTGTAGATTTCAATACCTGCTAATTTTTTTGCTGAATCTTCCGAATCAATTCCATCAAGACTGATTCTAAAAATATTTGATTTATTTTTTGTTATTGCTTTAATTGTAAAAGGAATATAAGAACCTTGAACCTTTAACAAAAAAGAATCTAATTCATTAATTTGATCTATATAAAAATCTTCAATATAGATCTTTAACTCTCCTTTGTAACTGAAGGGTTTTAAGATTTTTCCAAGATAAATGCAATCTTGATTTTCCACTAAAAGTAAAGGTAGTTATTTACTACTGCTTTTCCTTTTCTTCATCAGCAACTTCTTCAGCAGCAGGTGCTTCTTCAACAGCAGGAGTTTCTTCAGCAGCAGGTGCTTCTTCAGCAGCAGGAGCTTCTTCAGCAGCAGGTGCTTCTTCAGCAGCAGGTGCCTCTTCAGCTAATGCAGCTTCTTCGGCAGCTAGTTTTCTTTTTTCACTTGCTTCTTTTTCAAGTTCAAGAGCTTTTTTTCTTTTATCTGCAGCTTCTTTTTCTAGTGCAGATAACTTCTTCTCGATATTTTTATCTCTTTCATTAATCCAATCATTAAATTTTTTATCAGCTTCATCTTCAGTTAATGCACCTTTTTTCACACCATTTAATAAATGATTTTTTAAAAGTGCACCTTCTTTAGATATGATATTTCTAGCTGTATCAGAAGGTTGAGCTCCATTTTGAATCCATCTGACAGTTGAGTCAACATTTAGTGAAACTAGTGGAGGGTTAAAATTTGGATCGAAAGTTCCTAGTTTTTCTAGAAATTTACCGTCTCTTTTTGATCTTGAATCGGCTGCGACAATCCAATAGAATGGCTTGCCTTTTTTACCGTGTCTTTGTAGTCTTATTCTAACTGCCATAATATTAATTTTTGAGGTCCTAAACCACCTTTATTAATGGACAGCAAAAATAAATGAATTTATTAAATAACCAAGTAAAATTATTTTTTTTTTAAAGATTGAATTCAGAAAAAAGATCTGTAATTTTATTAATTCCTTATGTATTTAATTTTCGATACTGAAACGACTGGTTTACCAAAAAAATGGAATACTCCAATCTCTGATTCTGAAAACTGGCCAAGGTGTGTTCAATTAGCTTGGCAATTACATGATAATAACGGAAAATTAATATCACATCAAAGTTCAATTATTAAACCTGATGGATTTGACATTCCTTTTGAATCTGAAAAAGTACATGGGATATCAACAGTTTTAGCCAATAAAATAGGTGAAAATTTACACAATGTCCTTGAAAAATTTAATTCAGACTTATCTAAAGTAAAATATATTGTAGGTCATAATTTAAAATTTGATATTAATATTGTTGGGGCTGAGTTTTTTCGTTTGAAAATTGACAATTCTTTAAATGAAAAAAGCATACTAGATACATGTACTGAAAAAACTGCAAATTTATGTCAAATAAAAGGTGGAAGAGGTAAATTCAAATTTCCAACCCTGATTGAACTATATAAGTATTTATTCAACGATGATTTTCAACAGGCTCACAATGCATCCGCTGATGTTGAAGCAACCTCAAGAGCTTTTTTTGAATTAATTAGAATTAACAATTTTAATTTTAATGATTTTGAAGATTTTAATGAGATTTTCAACAAATTAAATTTAGACACAAAAGACAAGGTTGGACTTTTTGGAATAAAACATCTTAATCTTAAGGTAGAATCCAAAAAAATCAAGAAAGAAACTAAAGAGAAGGTTGTTACAGAAATAATAAACAATTCTGACAAAAACACAGGTTTAGAAAACCATTTTGTTCATCTTCATAATAATTCTCAATTTTCAGTTCTTCAATCAACCTCAAAAATTGCTGACCTAGTTAAAAAAACATCTGAAATGGGAATGAGTGCAGTTGCTTTGACTGACAAAGCCAACATGATGGGCTGTTTTCATTTTTATCGTGCAATTAAGAATTTTAATGAAAATAATGAAGAAGGAAAGAAAATTAAACCAATTATCGGATGTGAGTTAAATGTGTGTGAAAATCATATAGATAAGAGCAGTAGAGATGATGGATATCAAATAGTGTTTTTAGCTAAAAACAAAATTGGTTACCAAAACCTTATCAAAATGTGCTCAATTGGTTATACTGAAGGATTTTATTATGTGCCAAGAGTTGACAGAGAAATAGTTTTAAAATACTCAGAAGGTTTAATTGTTCTTTCGGGAAATAAATATGGTGAGATTTCTAATAAAATATTAAATGTTGGTGAAAATCAAGCTATTGAAGCACTTGAGTGGTGGAAGAGTAAATTCAATGATGATTTTTATCTAGAGTTAATTAGACACGGTGAAGAAGAAGATGAAGTGCTAAATAACCAACTACTAAAATTTAGTAAAACTTATGATGTTAAATTAATAGCTACAAATAACACACATTATATAAATAAAGAAGATGCAAATGCACATGACATTCTATTATGTGTTAAGGATGGCGAAAAACAATCAACTCCAATTGGAAAGGGAAGAAATTTTAGATATGGTTTAAAAAATCAAGAGTATTATTTCAAATCACCAAGCGACATGGTTCAGCTTTTTCAGGATATTCCTGAATCAATTTCTAACATAACCCAGTTAGTTGAAAAGATTGAAAACTTTGATTTACAAAGAGAAGTTTTATTACCAAAATTTGAAATCCCTGAAGATTTTAAATCTACAAATGATGATGTTGAAAATGAATATTTAAGGTACTTAACTAATGAAGGAGCTAAGCGCATATACGGCGAAATCAATAAAGATTTGGCCGATAGAATTGATTTTGAATTAGAAGTTATAAGAAATTCTGGCTATCCTGGATATTTTTTAATCGTTCAAGATTTAATAAGTGCTGCCAGGAAAATGAATGTTTCGGTTGGACCTGGAAGAGGATCTGTTGCTGGTTCTGTTGTTGCTTATTGTTTAGAAATAACAAAGATTGATCCAATAAAGTACGACTTACTTTTTGAAAGATTTTTAAATCCTGATAGAGTTAGTATGCCTGATATTGATATTGATTTTGATGATGAGGGAAGATCAAAAGTAATTGATTATGTTATTGAAAAATATGGCTCAAAACAGGTTGCTCAAATAATTACTTATGGAAAAATGGCAGCTAAATCATCTTTAAGAGATACTGCAAGAGTTTTAGATTTGTCTCTGTCAGATGCTGATTTTTTGGCAAAATTAGTACCTAACACAGTAAAGCTTTCTGATATATTTAATAAGGATGATAAAAAATTAAATTCTGAATTAAGATCAGATGATTATTCCAATGCAATGGAACTAAAAAAGCTTTCAGATGGGGATGATTTACAAGCAGAAACTATTAATCAAGCAAGAGTCATTGAAGGTAGTTTAAGAAACGTTGGAGTACATGCATGTGGAGTTATTATCACACCTGATGATATTACAAATTTTGTTCCTATTGCTACAGCTAAAGATTCTCAATTATCAGTAACACAATATGATAATTCTGTTGTTGAAAGTGCTGGGCTTTTAAAAATGGATTTTTTAGGATTGAAAACATTATCCTTAATTAAGGATACTATCAAATTAGTTAAATATATACACAATAAGGACATTGATATTGACTCAATCCCATTAAACGATAATAAGACATATGAATTATTTCAAAGAGGAGATACTGTGGGTATTTTTCAGTATGAAAGTTCAGGAATGCAAAAGTATTTAAGGGATTTGAAGCCAACTGTATTTGAGGATTTAATTGCAATGAATGCTTTATATAGACCAGGTCCTCTTGAATATATTCCATCATTTGTTAGAAGAAAGAATGATCTTGAGAAAATCACTTATGATATTCCTCAAATGGAAGAGTATTTAAAAGAAACCTATGGAATTACTGTTTATCAAGAGCAAGTTATGCAACTGTCTCAAAAACTAGCAGATTTTTCTAAAGGTGATGCAGACTTATTAAGAAAAGCAATGGGTAAAAAAATATTTTCTTTACTGGAAAAATTAAAACCTAAATTTATTGATGGTGGGGTTAAAAATGGTTACGAAGAAGATATTTTGGAAAAAATTTGGAAAGACTGGGAAGCTTTTGCGTCATATGCTTTTAATAAATCTCACTCTACATGTTATGCTTTAATTGCATATCAAACTGCATACTTAAAAGCCCATTACCCTGCAGAATATATGGCTGCTGTTCTTTCAAATAATATGAATGATATTAAGCAGGTTAGTTTTTTCATGGAAGAGTGTAAGCATATGTCAATTAATGTTTTGGGACCTGATGTAAATGAATCATTCTACAAGTTTACTGTAAATGAAAATAATGCAATTAGGTTTGGTATGGGTGCTGTTAAGGGAGTTGGAAGAAGTGCTGTATCTGCAATCATTGAATCTAGAGAACAAGGTAAATACAATTCAATATTTGATTTTTCTAAACGAGTAGACTTAAGATCTGCTAATAAGAAGGCTTTTGATAGCTTGGTTTTAGCTGGTGCTTTCGATTCAATTGATTCATCTTCACACAGAGCTCAATATTTTTTTGAAAACACAGATGGACAAACATTTATTGAAAAAGCAATAAGATTTGGTTCTAAATTTCAAGAAAAACAAAATTCATCGCAAGTAAGTTTATTTGGAGATTCTGATGAAGTTCAAATTGTCGAGCCAGAATTTCCAACATGTGATAAATGGTCTAAGCTTGAACAGTTAAAAAAGGAAAAAGATGTTGTTGGAATTTATATCTCAGGTCATCCATTAGATGATTATACAGATACAATCAAATTTTTATCCAATATACAATTGTCTAATCTAAGGGATTTAAGGCCTTTAGTTGATAGAGAAGTAAGGTTTGGAGGAATAATTGGTGAAGTTCAACATAGGGTTTCCAAAAATGGAAAAGGATGGGCAACATTTATAGTTGAAGACTATTATGAATCACAGGAACTTAGAATTTTTGGAGAGGAATATTTAAGGTTCAAACATTTTCTTTACGAAAATAATTTTGTGTTTATTAAGATGTTCATTAAGGAAGGTTGGAAAGATGCTGACTCAGGTCGTATTGGAGATCCAAGAATACAATTTTTAAATTTTCAACAACTTCAGGATAGTTTATCTAATAATGCTAAACGAATATCAGTAAAGCTTGAAATTGATCTTATTGAAGATGAACATGTTAAATTTTTTAAAGATTTAATAAAAAATAACAAAGGTGATCAAGAGTTGGTTTTTAATGTTTTTGGCAATGGTGATGGCTTAAAATTAAATTTAAATTCAACAAAATATAAGGTAAAAATCAATGAACTACTATTAAAGAGTTTAAAGGAAAAAAAATTAGACTTTAGATTAAATTAGTTTATTATTATTCATATTTTTGGCAAAAAATTAATTATGGCATTAGAAATTACAGATGCAAATTTTGAAGAGGTTGTTTTAAAGTCCTCTCAACCCGTCTTAGTAGATTTTTGGGCTGAATGGTGTGGTCCATGTAGAATGTTGGGTCCAATCATTGAAGAATTAAGTTCAGATTATGACGGAAAAGCTGTTATTGGAAAAGTAGATGTTGATACTAATCAAAAATTTGCTGCTCAATTTGGAGTAAGAAATATTCCTACGGTATTAATTTTTAAAGATGGAGAGTTAGTGAATAGGCAAGTAGGCGTTTCTCAGAAAAATGTTTACGCTGATTATATTGATGCTCTTTTATAGTTTATCATTTAGTGTATATTTGCACATCTAATTCGGTCTGGTAGTTCAGTTGGTTAGAATACATGCCTGTCACGCATGGGGTCGCGGGTTCGAGTCCCGTCCAGACCGCCCATCATAAACCCTTGATTTTCAAGGGTTTTTTTTGGTTGATATTTAAAATACTATATTGTTAAAAATTAGCGCAATCAAAACTCGTACAATAATTTTTTTATTTTTTTTGTTTTTCTCTTGCATAGAAAACGATAAAAAAAAATTACCAAACATAATTCTGGTAATGACAGATGATCAAGGCTGGGGTCAAACTAGCTATTACAATCATCCTATATTGCAAACACCTAATCTTGATATGATGGCAGCTAATGGGTTACGCCTGGATAGATTCTATGCAGGTGCTCCTCAATGTTCTCCTACTAGAGCAAGTGTTTTAACAGGAAAAAATAATGATAGAGTTGGTGTTTTTTATCATGGTTATCCACTTGACAAGAATGAAAAAACTATAGCGCAAGAATTAAAAAAAATTGGATATTCAACTGGTCATTTTGGGAAATGGCACTTAAATGGAGTTAGAGGTCCAGGTGCCCCAATTTTTAAAGACGACGAATATAACCCAGGATATTATGGATTTGATAGGTGGCTAAGTTCATCAAATTTTTTTGATACTAATCCTATATTGAGTGATAATGGAATTTTTAAAGAGTTTAATGGAAGTTCTTCCATGATTATAGTTAACGAAGCTTTAAAATTTATTAAAAAAAGTGTAGAGGAGAGTAAACCTTTTTTTACTGTGATTTGGGATGGATCACCACATAATCCATTTGAGTCTAGTGATATTGATAAGGTAGGATTTGAAAAATTAAATATAGAGAGTAGAGAACATTATGGTGAAATTGTTGCATTTGACAGATCTTTAGGAATATTAAGAAAAACTATTGATGAAATTGGAGTTAAGGAAAATACAATTATTTGGTACTGCAGTGATAATGGAGGTTTAAATAGAATTGTGCCTTCAACTGTTGGTGGATTAAAAGGATTTAAAAATACAATGTGGGAAGGTGGTTTGAGAGTTCCAGCTATAATTGAGTGGCCCAAATTAATTAAACCACAGATTAGTAAATATCCGGTTTCTACAATGGATATGTTTCCAACTATTATGGAAATAGTCGGATTAAACGATAAGCAATCATTAAAAAATTATGATGGAGAGAGTATATTTGATATTTTTAATTCTAAGAAGGAGATTAGATCATCAAAAATCCCTTTTCGTTTTGATAACAGAGGAGCATTAATTCATAACAATATAAAGCTGATAGCTCGAAATATTAAAGATTATGAATTTGAGTTATATGATTTATTAAATGATCCAACTGAATCTAATGATATTTCAAAAAATAATACTGCTTTATTTGAAGAAATGAAAGATGAATTTTTAGAATGGAATAAAACCGTTGAAGTTGATATTAAAAAAAAGAAAATAGTTGAGCCATTACAATGGAGAGATCAAGAGAAATACTTTCCTTTTTTTGAAAAATGGAATAAAAGAAAAGAATATTCTTGGTACATAAAAAGAGAACCTTTTTCTGTTCTTTTTGAAAAATAATAATTATTAAAAATCAATGACTGTCAATAAATTAACACTATTTGAGAAATAATGGTATATTTGAAGTGTTGTGTATTCTTGGTTGATTCCAAGAGGTTTGTAGAAACCAATGAGAAGCTTTCCAATAGGGGAGCTTTTTTATTTTTCAAGAAATTATTTCCAGAGCTTTTGTATTTTTCCAATCACCTCTAGTAAAGTCTGGAAAAGCCTGTGGAGCACCATCTCTTTCAATTGAGCGTGCGCTAAGCGGAGTAACAGCACTCCAAAAACATCCTTCATATACATTCTGATCAAGAGGGTCACCGTTTCTAAGACATTCAACTATTCTAAACATCATAATACCGTCCATTCCTCCATGTCCAGATTTTTTAGTTTTATTATTTAATCTTTTATAAAGGGGGTGATCATATTCCTGATAGAGCATTTCTAATTTTTCTCCTTCAATCCATGAATGATGGTCTTTTGTCAAGTCTTTATAACCATTTTCAAATGCTGCACGAGTAGGAAAACCTGCTAAAGTTCCTTTAGTTCCTTGTATTAAATTTAACCTAGAGTAAGGTCTCGGGCTAGTTTCATCCCACTGAACCATTACAGTTCTTCCTAAATGAGTTTTAATTATGGATGTATTTATATCTCCATTTGAAAAATCCATATTATTCCACTTATGGCTTTTATCAAAATTCTCTTTAGCAAAATTATTTCTGCCAATGGCTGGAGATGATAATGATACCAGGTGTTTAAAATTATCATCATTTCTTCCTAAGTTCATATACTGAGCTACTGGACCTAAACCATGAGTTGGATATAAATTGCCTTTACTTTCTGCGTAGTGTAAAGTTCTCCAATTGCCAGTTCCTCTGTCAGTATTAAACATTTGCCATCTTAGTTCATGAATATATGCAGCTTCAGCATGTAACAATTCACCAATATGACCTTTTCTACAAATATTTAAAAACATCAATTCATCTCTTCCATAATTTACATTTTCCATCATCATACAATGTTTTTGTGTTTTTTCAGATGTATTAATAATTTCCCAGAGCTCCTCCATATTTACACCAAGTGGAACCTCAGAAAAAGCATGTGCTCCCTCTTTCATACATTGGATTGCCATCGGAGCATGGTTTCTCCAATTTGTACTTATAAATACTACATCGGGCCTAACTTCTTTTAGCATTATTTTCCATTGGTTTTTATTTCCCCAATATGTTTTAACATTTTTAAAATTAGCCTTGTATAATTTAAGTTTTTTTAATTCTCTTAACACAATATCTTCATATAAATCACATAAAGCTACAATCTCAGTTCCAGGTAAATTTGCAAAGTTTTTTAAATGTGTACTTCCTCTATTTATACCAATAAATGCTGCTCGAATATTCTTATTCGGTTTGTCTGCATAGCCTCCCATGTATGAACCCAACCTTTTAGAGTTTAAATTTTTTTGACAGTTTATACTTAAAGAAGATGTTGCGATTGCACCAAGAGTAGAGGTTTGTAAAAAACTTCTTCTATTATAATTCTTCATTTTATCTAGAATTATTTTCCTGGAACAGGAATTTTATAGTAACCATTTTTATCAGGTGTTACAGGTGGTTTACTATCCCAGTCTATATTTTCAGGCACTAATTTTTGATCAGCATTTAGTGCTTTTTCCCATTCGATTAATTTACCCGAGTAGGTTGCCATTCTTCCCATTATTGCTGTCATAGTTGCAATCGCACCAATTTCAGTATCATCAATTTGCCCTTTAGATCTTATAGACTTAAATAATTTATTGTGTTCAATTTGATATGGACTTAGGTCATTTTTTGGATCATATTTATGTAACAGGTTTCCATTGTGATCATTTATTTTTACAACACCATTACCACTTAAATTAACAACACCTTTTGTCCCAATCAGTAATTCGTTAACATTTCTTACAGTTCCTGGCTGGTGTCTACATTGGCTGTGAATCACAGCTCCAGATGGATATTTAAACTCAACATAATGATGATCAAAAATTTCACCATGATCAATACCTTTTCTAACTTCCCTTCCTCCCATGCCTTGAGCAGTAACAGGATGTTCACCAAGAAACCAGTTTGCTACATCTAAATTATGAATGTGTTGTTCAACAATATGGTCGCCACAAATCCAATTAAAATAGTACCAATTTCTCATTTGATACTCTAGTTCAGATTGCCCAGGTTTCCTTTTATTTACCCAAACTCCACTACTATTCCATCTAACTGTCCCAGAGATAATTTTTCCAATAATCCCACGTTTAACTTGTTTAAAAACATCTAAATAACTTAGTTGATACCTTCTCTGTAAACCAACAACAACATTTAATTTTTTTTCTTTTACAAGTTTAGCAGCATTCAAGATTTTTCTTACCCCAGCAGCATCAGTAGCAACAGGTTTTTCCATAAAAATATGTTTATTCTTATTAACTGCATATTCAAAATGTTCAGGTCTAAATCCTGGGGGAGAAGCCAGAATAACAACATCAGCCAAATCAATAGCTTTCTTGTAGCTGTTAAACCCTATAAATTTATTTTTGTCTTTGACTTTAATTTCTAATTCACCCTCAAATTCTTCAATAATTGCATTTAAACTTCTTTCAAGTCTGTCCTCAAAAGCATCGCTAAGAGCTACTAATTCAACATTTTTATCAGCTTTCAGAGCTTGAACTGCTGCTCCTGTTCCTCTACCACCACATCCAACTACAGAAATTTTTAGTTTTTTGTCAAATTGTTCTTGTTTTTTAAATGAGAAAGAAGGAAGAACCAAACTTCCCGTTAGTATAGATGAGTTTTTTAGAAAAGATCTTCGTTTAATATTGTCCATAATTATAAGTTTAAAAGTTATCTACTTTTTTGTAGGCTTCAATTAGTTTTATTTCTCCATTTTTACCTGGAAGAGCATTTCCATGCTCCATCCCTAAGATTCCTGTAAAACCTTTTTCATGTATGAATTTAAATATATTTTTATAATTAATTTCACCAGTTGTTGGTTCCTTTCTTCCAGGATTATCACCAATTTGAAAATATGAAATTTCATCCCAACAAGAATCAATATTTGGAATTAAATTACCTTCTTGAATTTGTTGATGATATATATCAAATAAAATTTTACATGATTTAGAATTAACTGCTTTACAAATTTCATAAGCTTGTGGACTTTCTGTTAAAAAAAGACCTGGATGATCTCTAAAATTTAAAGGTTCAAGAACCATTACCAACCCATGTGGTTCCAAAATATCACATGCATATTTTAGTGAGTCAATAACATTGGTTTGTTGATATGAAATATTTAACCTTAAATCTCTATGTCCTGGAACAACTGTCATCCATTTTGCATTGATTCTTTTAGCAACCTCGACAGATTCTTCAATTTCTTTTAAAAATTGATTTCTTTTTTCTTTTTTACCACTTGCTAGATTTGCTTCTTTCCAATGAATTGTATGAGCAACAAATACACCCATTTTAATATTTCGTTTGGCCATAGTTGAAGCCATTTTTTCTTGATCAGAAATATTTCTTTTCTTTAAATTGTTATCCTCAAAAGCAGTAAATCCTTCATCAGCCATAAAGTTTAGTTGATCGATCAAATTTTTTCCTGCAGAATTTTTGAACATTCCGAAGTGAGGAGCATAATTTAAATTGAAATTATTTTTTGGATTACTTTGAAGAAATTTTTCATTTGGTAGTGCAGCTATTGAAGATCCAACGGCAATACTATTTATGAAATTTCGTCTAAGCATACCTTTAATTTAGTGAATATTATTTAATCCAAAACTTTTCTTTTTCGTTGTTAGAAGGTGTTGTATATGGTCTGACAATTCGAAATCCTAAAAATTGAGCATCTGTGTGCCACCATCGACTTTTTGGAATTTGCGGATCTTGTTTTTTCCAACTTTTATTTGAGGGTAATCTTGATGAACTTCTTAACCTGTAATCAGGGTTCATCCAAGATCCACCTCTAACAACTCTAGGGTAAACTTTGGTTGCAATATTCATTGGATTTGATGTTGTTTTTCCAACATAATTATAATAATTTTTGGGGTTGTATTGATCAAGTGTCCATTCAGCTACATTTCCATGCATATCATGAAGACCCCAATCATTTGGCTTTTTTTGTCCAACCTTGTGGTATTTTCCCTCACTATTTGATTCATACCATGCATAATCAGCCAGATTTTCAGAACTATCTCCAAAATGATAAGCTGTTTTAGAACCAGCTCTGCATGCATATTCCCATTCAGCTTCGGTTGGTAATCTGTAATAGTTACCTGTCATAGCAGATAACCATTCGCAAAATTTAGATGCGGACAGTTGAGTCATAGAAATTGCAGGATATCCATCGGAACCCATACCAAAAGTCATATCAACATAAGGTGTTGTTGCTCCAGAAATTCCATCTACATCAATTTTAACTTCCGATGCTTCTAACACTTTTTTTGAATCCAGTTCTCTTAGCATGAATAGTTCAAAAATATCCCAAGTTATTTCAAACTTTCCAATCCAAAATGAATCTATTTTAACTTTATGAACTGGACCTTCATCCGCTAGTCTATTTCTTTCAAAATTTGGGCTCCCCATGTCGAAAGTACCTGCAGGAATAGCAACCATTTCCAATCCATAATCACTACCTGCTATTTTTTGATTATAGTTATTAAAATCTTTATTTTGACTATTAAGAGAAATTATAAAAAAAAGTAAAAATACTTTTCTCATTATTATGATAAGATGTCATGTTTAACCTCACCAAAGACATCAGTCAGTCTAAATCTTCGCCCTTGATATTTATAAGTCATTTTTTCATGGTTGATGCCAAATAGATGTAAAATTGTTGCTTGAAGATCATGAACATGGACTGGATCTTTAACAATATTATAACCAAGTTCATCAGTCTGACCGTAAGAAAAACCAGGCTTAACACCAGCTCCTGCCATAAATATTGTAAAACATCTAGGGTGATGATCTCTTCCATATTTACCAGCTTTAATTACCCTCAAGTCTTCTTTGCTCAATGATGTTTGTAATTGTCCATATGAGGTTCTGCCAAACTCTCCCCCCCAAACTACGAGTGTGTCTTCCATAAGACCTCTTTGTTTTAAATCCATTATTAGTGCAGCGGTAGGTTGATCAACATCATTAGCTTGACCCTTAATTTGCATTGGTAAATCTGAATGTTGATCCCAACCCATGTGATAAAGTTGAACAAATCTTACGTCTTTTTCAATTAACTTTCTTGCAAGAATACAATTAGCCGCGTATGTTCCTGGTTTGTTTGCATTAGGTCCATATAGTTTTAAAATATCCTCAGGTTCATCTGAAATATCCATAGTTTCTGGAACTGATGTTTGCATCCTGTAAGCCATTTCATATTGAGATATCCTGTTTGAAACTTCTTTATCACCAAATTTTTTCTCTTGTTCTTCGTTCAGCTCTGACAAATAATCCAACATTTTTCTTCTTTCTTGTTTTGAAAGACTTTCAGGATTTTTTAAAAACAATACAGGGTCTTTTGCTGATCTAAATTGAACACCTTGATGCAAGGAACTCAAAAAGCCATTACCCCACAGTCTTGAATAAAGTGGTTGCCCTTTTGGACGACCAGTTCCTCTTGAAAGTAAAACAACAAAATCAGGTAAGTTTTTATTTAAGCTACCTAATCCATAACTAAGCCAAGATCCCATACTTGGCCTACCAGGTTGTTGAGATCCTGTTTGAAAAAAAGTAACTGCCGGATCATGGTTAATCGCTTCAGTATGCATTGATTTTATGAAGCACAATTCATCAGAAATTTTTCCTATATATGGGAGTAAATCACTTACCCATGCTCTAGCTTCACCATATTGTTTAAAATTTGCTGCGCTACCTACAAGAGGAAAATTTGATTGTCCTGATGTCATACCTGTTAGTCTTTGACCCATTCTAACTGATTCAGGCAAATCAATTCCCTTCAATTCGTTAAGTTTTGGTTTATAATCGAATAAATCGTGTTGTGATGGTCCTCCACTCTGAAATAAATAAATTATTCTCTTAGCTTTAGGGGCAAAGTGAGGTAGATTTAGATTGTTAGAAATTACTGAAAATGGATCACTTTTTTTATTGCCAAATGGATCTAACATTGAGCCTAGGGCTAAACCACCAATACACAATCCAGTTTTTTTTAGAAAGTTTCTTCTATTGTTATTTATAAAATGATTATGTAATTCTTTCATCTAGCTTTTTTGACTTGTTTCATCTAAATTGTACACCAACATTGTTAATTTATTAAATGCTAAAAAATCATCACCCAAATTTTCATCATCGTAATATTTAGCAAGTTTTTCAATTTCAATATCACTTGGACTTCGGCCAGTAACTGTTCTGTAAAGTAATTTTATTTTATTTTCCAAAGAAATCTTTTCATTAAAAATTCTTCCAGATAAATAATTAGCTGCTTTAATAAATTCAGGATTATTCATCAAAGTTAGAGATTGTAAAGGTGTACTCGTGTCTTGTCTTTTAACTTCACAATTATCTCTACTTGATGCATCAAAAATCATCATTGATGGAGGAGGAACTGTTTTTTTCCAAAAAGTATAAACACTTCTTCTATACAAGTTTTCTCCAGTACTTGGGATGTATCTAGCTAAACTTCCACCACCTCCACCAATTACTTCGTCCCATAATCCTTCTGGTTGATATGGTTTTACACTTGGTCCTCCAATCTTGTTTACTAATAAACCACTTGATGCTAATATATTATCTCTTATCATTTCCGCTGTTAGTTTTTGTCTTGGAAAATAAGATAAGAACATATTTTCTGGATCTAATTTTTTATTTGAAATATTAACCTTACTTGATTGCATGTATGTTGATGAGGTAACAATTCTTTTTATAAATTTTTTGGTATTCCAATTATCCTTAACAAATGTAACTGCCAACCAATCTAATAATTCAGGATTAGTTGGTCTATTTCCTTGACTTCCAAAATCATCTGGTGTTGCAACTATTCCAACTCCAAAAAATTGTTGCCATAATCTATTTACAACAACCCTCGATGTCAAAGGATTTTCATCATCAAAAAACCAATTAGCCAAATCTAATCTATTAGAATTAATTATGTTGATAGGTAACACTGCTGTGGGTGTCATAGATTCAACTTCTATAGTTGGGGCATCATAAGATCCACGATCAAGAATGTATGTTTTTCTTAAATTTTCTGTTTCCCTCATAACCATAAAAGTAATCTCACTTATCGAGTCAGGGAGATTAATAAATCCAAGATCCTTTTCAATATCATTTCTTGTTACTGTTATATTAGGTTTTGGTGCTTTATCACTATAACTAATCAATCCATCTTCATCAATGTTATTAAAGTAGCTATACATACCGTAGTATTCTTCATGAGAAATATCATCATATTTGTGACTATGACATCTTGCACATTCCATAGTTAATCCCATCATAACTTTTGAAGTAGTATTAGTTCTGTCTGCCACATATTCAGAACGATATTCTTCAGGAATAACACCACCTTCCTGAGTTATTTTGTGATTTCGATTAAATCCAGTTGCAATAATTTGTTCTTTTGAAGCATTAGGAATAAGGTCACCAGCAATTTGCCATGTTATGAACTTATCATAAGATAAATTAGTATTGTAAGCATGGATAACCCAATCCCTCCACGGCCACATAACTCTTTCTAAATCATCCTGGTAACCATGACTATCGCCGTAACGAGCTATATCCATCCAAATGGAAGCCATCCTTTCCCCAAAATTTTCTGAGTTAAGAAGTTTATCTACTAAATTTGAATAAGCTTTTTCTGAATTGTCATTAAGAAAATTATCTATCTCTTCAACAGAAGGGGGTAATCCAATTAAATCGAAATAAACTCTTCTAATTAAAATTTCTTTTTCTTCTTTATTAGAAATATTTAATTGGTTGTTTTCGATATTTTTTAATATAAAATTATCTATTGGATTATTGACCCAATCTTTATTTTTAACTTCAGGAACAGATGGTAAAATTGGTTTAATATAAGACCAATGTTTTTTCCATTCAGCTCCCTGTGTTATCCACTTTTCAAGGATATTTTTTTCATGATCAGTTAAGATTAAATTAGATTCAGGTGGAGGCATACTGATTGACTTATTTTCATGGAATATTCTTCTTAATAATTCACTTTTTTCAGGATTTTTCTTATTAATTACATACGAATTTAAGTCCTCGGTAAGTTGATACAATCCTTCTTCTGTATCAAGTCTTAAGTTTGCCTCTCTTTTTTTTTCATCAGGGCCATGACAAGCAAAACACTTATCAGAAATTATTGGTTTAACATGAAAATTGAAATCAATATTTTCAGGAATACTACTAATCAGAAGCACATCACTTGAATTTGAAATAGTTATTTCCTCACTTTGAGTTGAAGTATTAATGAATTTGATCATTATCATACAAAAAAGAGGAATAATGAAATAAAAAATATTTTTTTTCATGTTAATCTCAATTTAAAAAAATTAAATATATTAATCAAGAGCACTTAATATGACAGATTCCATTACTCTATATCCTTGTTTATTAGGATGAACTAAATCGTCTTCAGAAGTGAACTCAGGAACTTTTAACCCGCCATTGCCATCATCCATTTTAGAATAATAATCAACGTATTTTATATTATTTTCTTCACAATAATTTTCTAAAATAGTATTCAGACTGATAACTTTTTCAGCAGGATTTAATCCTGGTGACCAAGGAAAATCCTTGGCAGGTAGAACTGAACAAATGTATACTTCAATATTATTTGCTTTTGCAATTTCTGTCATCGAAAAAATATTTTCAGCAATATTTTCAATTTCCATAGGACCAGTATTTCCAGCTATATCGTTAATTCCCGCTAAAATTACAACAGCTTTAGGTTTTAAGTTTACCACATCAGGCTTGAATCTAATTAGCATTTGAGGTGTCGTTTGACCGCCTATTCCTCTGTTAACAAATGGGTTTTCAACAAAAAAATCAGGATTAAAATTATACCAACCCTCTGTAATAGAATTTCCCATAAATACAACCCTATTAGCATCAAATTGTTTTTTTAATTCACTATTAGACTCAGCGTATTTGGCTAGGTTAGCCCAATCATCAAGTGTGCCACCTCCTTGAATATAAACTTCATTGTTCATTTTTCCACTATTACATGATAAACTAAAAAAAATAATTGATAATAATAAAAATTTATTCATTGGTTTTGGATTTTGAATGTATCCATGATAAAAAATCTTTCTCATCAAATGCATTATTCCAGCTATCATGGTAAACATTCTCATATATGGTAACTCTTGGACTTCCGTTCTCTTCAATTATGGACTGAGCCATAATTAGAGATCTATTTGGATGAACAACTCTGTCTAGTGCACCGTGAAATATCCAAATTGGTACTTTTTTAGCAAATGACTTCACACTATTTGGATCTCCATCACCACAAATTGGAGTTGCTGCCGCAAACATATCAGGCCTTTGACTTAATATTGAAAAGGTCCCCATACCACCCATAGACAATCCACTTACATAAATTTTATTTTTATTTACATCACTCCTCATAATAAATTCATCCATGAGATTAATCACTAATTTTAGAGCTTTTGATTTTTTGACCTGGTAATCAAATTTATAAGGATCATAATGACCTCCCCACCAATCGTTTTTAGGAGATTGTGGAAATATTACAAAGGATGGATATTTTTTTCGATTATTTTTTTTCAAAAATAAATTTGACCCATGAATCAATTGAGATTCGTTATCATTACCTCTTTCACCTGCTCCATGTAAAAATAGATGAACAGGATATTTTTTACTTGAATCATAATTAAGGGGTTTTAAAATTCTATAATTAAGAGTATCAGTCTTATAAATGAAATATTTTTTTTCAAAATTTTCATTCTGGGAATATATTGTAAGAACAGAAAATATTAAAAATAGATATTTCATTAATCGTCAGTATCATTTGGAAGTCTAATATTTTCAACTAAATCAATTATTTCTTTAGGTGGTTCTTTAGTTAAATTTGAAATTGTAATGGAAACAATAAAATTTACAATCATTGCTACAGTTCCAAATCCCTCTGGGGATATTCCAAGCCACCAATCTGAAGAATCTCCTCCACCAAACCATCCAAATTTAAATTTTGTCATGTAAAACAACATGAGTAATATTCCTACAACCATTCCAGAAATGGCACCTTCTTTGTTCATACGTTTATAAAAAATTCCTAATACAATTGCAGGGAAAAATGACGCGGCTGCTAGACCAAAGGCTAGAGCTACAGTTGCAGCAACAAAGTCAGGTGGATTAATACCAAAGTATCCAGCAAGCAGTACAGCAAAAAAAGCTGAAAATCTTGCTACAATAAGTTCCCCCTTTTCTGAAATATCTGGTTTTACTATTCTTTTTATTAGATCATGAGACACAGATGATGAAATCACTAAAAGTAATCCTGCTGCAGTTGATAATGCAGCTGCCAATGCTCCTGCGGCTAACAAAGCAATAACCCAATTAGGTAGTTGTGCAATTTCAGGATTAGCTAAAACCATAATATCTCTATCAATTATCAATTCATTAATAATTTCATTTCCGTTGTATTGTATAATTTGATCATTGTTTTTATCGTTAAATTCTAATAATCCAGTGTCCTCCCATTTTTTAAACCAAGAGGGCATATCATTATAATTTTTTTCTGAAACTGTTTCTATTAAATTTGTTCTAGCAAAAACTGCAATAGCAGGTGCAGTAGTATATAATATTGCTATAAATAGTAAAGCCCATCCAGCTGATTTTCTTGCATCACTTACTTTTTTTACAGTAAAAAACCTTACGATTACATGTGGTAAACCTGCAGTTCCAATCATTAGAGCTGCAGTAATAAAAAATATATCAAGTTTTGATTTTGACCCAGATGTATATTGACTAAATCCTAATTCTTGATGAAGCCCATTAAGTTTGTCAAGCAAGTATACACCATCAGATCCTACTGATCCAAAGCCTAATTGAGGGATGGGGTTATTAGTCATTTCTATCGAAATAAAAATAGCAGGAACCATGAAAGCAAAAATTAATACACAGTATTGAGCGACTTGCGTGTAAGTTATACCTTTCATTCCTCCTAAAATCGCATAAAATAAAACTATACCCATTCCTATGAACACTCCCGAATTAATATCAACTTCAAGATATCTAGAAAAAACAACGCCAACCCCTCTCATTTGACCAGCTATATATGTAAATGATACAATTAGGGCACAAAATACAGCTACTGTTCTTGCAGTATTTGAGTAGTATCTATCACCAATAAAAGCAGGTACGGTAAACTTTCCAAATTTTCTTAAGTAAGGTGCCAGTAGTAAAGCCAGTAAAACATATCCTCCTGTCCATCCCATTAAGTAAACAGAACCATCATAACCTAGGAATGATATAATCCCTGCCATTGAAATAAAAGATGCTGCACTCATCCAGTCTGCAGCAGTTGCCATACCATTAGCTATTGGATGAACACCTTTGCCAGCTACATAAAACTCATTTGTTGAACTTGCTCTCGACCAAATTGCAATACCTATATATAGAGCAAAAGTTAATCCTACTATTAACCAAATTGAAAATTGAAGACTCATTTGCTTGATCTAAATTTTTTATCTAATCGATTCATTAAATATATATAGACAAAAATTAAAATTACAAATACATATATTGAGCCTTGTTGAGCAAACCAAAATCCTAATTTAAAACCAAAAAATTGAATTGTGTTCAATTGGTCAACTAGAATTATACCAAAGCCAAAAGATACTGTAAACCATATGGATAAAAGTATAATTAAATACTTTAAATTCTTTCTCCAATAATCCTTAGATTTTATAAATTTCATAAAAAGTTAGTTGTTGATGATTTTTTTAAATTAATCATAATTTTATAAAAATCATAGAATGTTTAATTAATTGATTAATTTTCTAAAATGATAAATTATATCGGCAATAAAATAATATTGAGATCAATAATTTGTATTGTATTGATTATCAATCTTTCATGTAAAAATTCAGATCCAAAAAAAGATAAATTAGTGTCAAAAGAAGGAATGGTTTTTATTCCTGGTGGAAATTTTGATATGGGTGGAGATAATGAGGAAGCAAGGTCTGATGAATTTCCAAAACACCAAGTTACAGTTAGTTCATTTTGGATGGATATCACTGAAGTTACTAATGCTCAATTTAAAAAATTTATTGACGAAACAGGATATATTACTACTGCAGAAAGAAAAATTGATTGGGATGAAATAAAAAAAATGTTACCACCTGGAACACCTAAGCCTAATGATAGTTTATTAAGCCCAGCATCACTAGTGTTCAAAGAAACTTCCACATCTAATTTGAATGATTATTCTAAATGGTGGTCACTTATTAGGAATGCAAATTGGAAACAACCATTTGGACCTCAAAGCGATATAGCTGGAAAAGACAATTATCCCGTTGTTCATGTAAGTTGGGAAGATGCTAATGAATATTGTAAATGGGCTGGTAAAAGATTACCAACTGAAGCTGAGTTTGAATATGCGTCAAGAGCTGGTATTATTAATAATGTTTATAGTTGGGGAAATGAAAAAGTTAATGATGGGATTTTAAAAGCAAATACTTGGGAAGGAGAATTTCCTAATCAAAATAACTTAACTGATAAATTTTATTATGCTGCACCTGTTAAATCTTTTAAGCCTAATAATTATGGTTTATATGACTTAGCTGGAAATGTATGGGAATGGTGTTCAGATTGGTATCATGCTAATTATTATTCTATGTTACCCAAACAAGGATCAGTAGATCCAACAGGCCCCGACTCAAGTTATGATCCTGTTGAACCATTTAGTGAAAAAAAAGTTATTAGAGGAGGTAGTTTTTTATGTAATGATTCTTATTGTAGTGGTTATAGAAATGCTGCAAGAATGAAAACAACGCCTGATAGTAGTTCCTTACACACTGGATTTAGGACAGTTGTATCAGTTGATTAAAAGTAAAATGCCTGTATCTTTTGTGGATGATACAGGCATTTAAAACAACAACTAACCAAAAAATATTGTATATATTTTTATACTAGTATTATTTCATTAACCGTGCCAAACTTTAAACTTTAAATATTTTTTAACATTTCTTTAAAAGAAAAAATTGTTTGGTATCCTTTTTCCTCAAAATAGTTTGTGGTATCATCATTGCCAACTGCTAAAATAAAATCTCCACCCCAAGCACCTAAACTTTTAATTGCACCATCATAATCATTGAATAACTTTTCCTTAATACTTTTTTTATTTAATACATTGGCTAATATTTTTTCATGTTGGTTTACTAGATTTTGAAAATCTAGAAAGTTACTGCATTTAATCATTTTCTCAGTAATTCTACTCACTTCAGAAATATATTCTGATGAAATATTAATTTTATCAAAATTTTCAATTTCAGATTTTGAGCTTTGTTTTTTATCTAGGTAGATGAAGTACAAATTTTTATGAAATTCAGGTAAAAAATTTACAGATTCAATTTTTGGTGTTTCAGATTTAATTAATTGAAATACAATTGGTTTTTCAAATTTGCATGATGCCAAATCATATCCACTTCCATTGGTAACTCTCCAATACACACTAAATGGTTCAATATCTGCCCATTTTGATAAATTATTTATTAATGTTGATGATGAACCTAAGCCCCATTTATGGTTAAAATTCATATAAGTCTTAAATGATATTCCTTTTTTATTTGAAATTATACCAGGATTTAATTCATTTAAATTTTTGATTATCTCATATAATAATAGGTTGTTATTATAATTTTGTTTAATGTAAAAATCAGATATTTTGAATTTACAACTAAACCATATTTTTTTATTTATATCGTAACTTTTCCAATCAAAATATCCACTTGTGTTTTCATCAACATTAAGTGTTTGAGAAAAATTTACAGGAATTGATAATCCTTTTGCTCCTCTAAGAATTAAGTATTCACCAGAAATAAGAAGTTTACCAAAGCTTTCAATACTATAACTCATTTTTTCTTAACTTTTCAAGAGCTGTTTTGACTGAACTAAAAGTGACTTTATTCGATTTGAAATATTCAATCATTATTGTTTTTTCATTCTCATTTGAACCTAATGAATTTAAAATATTTATTAAATGCATTTTCATGTGTCCAACTTGAATTCCAGATGTAATAAGTGATTTAATAGCTGAGAAATTTTGAGCTAAACCAGCTGCACCAATTATACTCATTAGTTGCTTACTATTTGGTTTTTGTAATAAGTTCAGACACCATTTTACCATTGGATGAAGATTAATTATTCCACCAACTGTTCCAATTGAAATAGGAATTTCAATCCAATAGACAAATTCATCATTTTCAATTTTTGCATGAGTTAAGCTCTTATACGATCCATCTTTAGAAGCGTAGGCATGTATAGCCGCTTCAACTGCTCTAAAATCATTTCCAGTTGCAATAACAACTGCATCAATTCCGTTCATAATCCCCTTGTTGTGAGTTACAGCTCTTGATATATCATTTTCAGCAATTTCAACTGCTTCAACAAATTTTTTGGCAAAATTTTCAGGATCAGAAATGTCTTTACTTTTTAAATTAGAAATTTTAGATTTTAACTCAACTTTGACTACACATTTAGGTGTATAATTTGATAAAATACTCATAATTATTTTGAGTTTTTCACTCTCATTAAAAATATTAGATTCATTGAATTCTGTTTCAAATGTTAATGCAATTTGTTCTAAACATGAATTAATAAAATTAGCACCCATCGAATCTACGGTGTCAAATTCAACAGCAATCTGAAAGTAATCTTTAATTGACTCTGTCTTATTCAAGAGTTTCATATTAATAATTCCACCACCTCTTTTATTCATGTTTTTTGTTATTTCTTTGCATGAATCTTTAAGTTTATTTTTAATTGAATTAAATAAGTCATTAATTTTTTTTGAACAACCATTAAATTTAAAGTGAATCTGACCAGTTTTGGTTGTACTAATAATAGTTGACTTAAAACCACCCCTTTTTGACCAGAACTTTGCTGATTTACATGCAGCTGCAACAACAGAACTTTCTTCAATTGCCATTGGAATCGTGTAATTAATTTTATCGATAATAAAATTTGGGGCTACGCCTAATGGAAGGTAAAAATTGGTTATGGTATTTTCTGCAAATTCATCATGAATGGTTTGAATTGATTTGTCATCATTCCAATATTTTTTTAAAATTTCGGAATCTTTGGACCCTGATTTAAAAAAGGTTTTTAGTACCCAATCTATTTTTTCTTGCTTTGATAATTTAGAGAAACCTTCTTTCATAAATTAAAAGTAAATATATATATTGTTATTAATAAAACTTTTAAGAAATGAGTAAGATCGTTAAAACTTTTTTGATAATATTACTTGCAATAATCACTGGATGTAACAATCATGTAATTGATAAGCCTAATGTAATTTACATATTAGCTGATGATTTAGGTTATGGTGAATTGGGTATTTATGGACAAAAAATTATTGAAACCCCCAATATAGATGCTCTTGCAAAAAAAGGTTTATTATTCACTGATCATTACACTGGTTCTCCAGTTTGTGCTCCAGCAAGGAGCGTGCTTATGACAGGTCAACATTCTGGTCACACATATATTAGAAATAATGGTGAGTGGTCAGAAAGAGGAGATGTATGGAGTTTTGAGGCTATGTTTAATGATCCTTCACTTGAGGGTCAACGACCTCTTCCTGACTCGACTGTTACTGTAGCAAAAGTTTTTAAAGATAATGGCTATAAAACCGGAATGGTAGGCAAGTGGGGTTTAGGGGCTCCACATACCAATAGTATTCCAAATTTGATGGGTTTTGATTTTTTTTATGGATATAATTGTCAAAGACAAGCTCATACATTTTATCCAACACACTTATGGAAAAACACTGAAAAGGATATTTTAAATAATTACATAGTAACAAAGCAAGAAGGACTTGATCCAGGTGCAGACATAAATTCAGAAGAAAGTTATATCAAATATAATCAGGCTGACTATTCAGCAACATTAATGCATAATGAAGCACTTAATTTTATTGAAGAAAATAAAGACTCGAATTTCTTTCTTTATTATGCTTCTCCTATACCTCATTTACCTTTACAGGCACCAAAAGAATGGGTTGATTACTACAGAAATAAAATAGGATCTGAAAAACCTTATATAGGTAGGCGATATTATCCTAATCAATATCCCAAAGCTACATATGCTGCAATGATTTCATATCTCGATGAGCAAGTTGGAGAAATAGTTGAGAAACTAAAGGAAATTGGAAAATATGAAAATACTTTGATAATCTTTACAAGTGATAATGGACCCACACATGTAGATCATGTGGATATAGATTATTTTAATAGTGCTGGTATTTTAAATGGAGAAAGAAGCAGAGTTAAAGGGAAAGTCTATGAGGGAGGAATTAGAGTACCAATGATTGCACATTGGCCAAGTCAAATTAAAAGTGAAAGAACTACTAATCACATTTCTGCATTTCAAGATTTTTATGCAACTGCTTTAGATATTTTAAAATTAGATAAACCAGATTATATTGATGGTTTGAGTTATTTACCACTACTAACAAATAAAAATCAAAAAAAACATGATTATTTATATTGGGAATTTTCCACACAAAGTGGACAACAAGCAGTTCGATACGGTAAATGGAAAGGTCTTAAAACAGATCTTCAAAAGGGGCCTCAGCCTTTACAATTATTTAATCTTGAAGATGATATTAAAGAAATAAAAAATGTTTCAGACGATAATCCAATGATTGTAAAAAAAATTGAATCAATCATGCAATTTGCTAGAACAACTCCTACACTTGAAACTTTTAAGATTAAAGCTATAGATAATTAATATTAGAGTAATATCTTTAAAAAAAAATTAATCATCTTGACTGATACAATTGTTATACTTGCTGGAGGAATGTCTTCAAGAATGAAGACATCTGAAGATACTGAATTAGAGAATGAAAAAGTTGAGCAAGCAAATAAATCAAGTAAATCACTAATTACATTTGGGAATAATAAGCCATTTATATTTTATTTGCTAAAAAATATTTCACTAGCGGGTTTTAAAAATGTCATTTTACTTGTAAGTAATGATTATGAGAATTTTAAGAATACTATTGAAAAATTTAATGATGAATTTGATTTTAAAGTTCAATTTGCTATTCAAAAAATACCAAGTGACAGACTAAAGCCTTTAGGAACATCAGATGCAGTTTATCAAACTATGAAACAGGTACCAGAATTAAAACAATCATCTTTTTGTGTTTGTAATAGCGATAATCTTTACTCAATAAATGCCTTTAATTTAATAAAGAATAATGAATATACTAATGCTTTTTTAGCATATGATAGAGATTATTTAGAATTCCCCAAAGAAAGAGTTTCATCATTTTCAATTGTCAAAATGGATTCGGATGATAATTTAAATCTATTTATTGAAAAGCCCACACCCGAACAAGTTCAAGATAATCTTGACAGTTCAAATAAGATTAGAGTTAGTATGAATATTTTTAAGTTTAGTGGTGAAATATTCAAATTTTTAGAAAATTGTCCTTTAAACCCTATTCGAAAAGAAAAAGAACTTCCAACAGCAATAATGAATATGATTAATGAAAGTAGTTCATATGTCAAAGGTATTGCAATTGCTGAACATGTCCCCGACCTTACTTCAAAATCAGATATTCATACAATTAATAAATTATTTGATTGAACATGGAAAATCGAAAATGATTTTCTATTTTTAATTGAATGATACAACTAACTAGTTTTGATAAGATAATTATATTCTTTTTTTTCTTTCTTGTTTTAGCAATTGGTTTTGCCGTTTCAAAAAAATCATCTCAGAGTTCTAGTGAATATTTCTTGTCTGGAAGAACAATGCCTTGGTGGTTACTTGGTTTATCAATGGTTGCAACAACATTTTCTACTGATACTCCAAATTTAGTTACCGATATAGTTAGACAGAATGGTGTTTCAGGAAATTGGGTCTGGTGGATTTTTCTACTTACAGGTTTATTAACTGTTTTTGTTTATGCTAAATTGTGGAGAAGATCAGGCGTAAGCACTGATATGGAATTCTATGATTTAAGATACAGTGGTACTCCAGGTAGATTTTTAAGGGGTTTTAGATCGATCTATTTAGGAATTATATTTAATGTTTTAGCTATGGCTGGTGTAACCTTAGCTGCAATAAAAATTGGTGCAATTATGCTTGATATTTCAGCAATTGAGACTGTTTTATATGCTGGTGGGGTTACATTAATTTTTAGTGCAGTTGGGGGTTTTAGAGGAGTGGTATATACTGATTTTATTCTCTTTTTCACTGCAATAGCTGGTGCCATAGGAGCAGCATATTATTTAATTAATTTACCAGAAGTTGGTGGCGTAACAGGGATTTTAAACAACGATTTAGTTTCATCCAAAGTTTCCATGTTCCCAGATTTATCAGATAAAGAATTACTATGGACATTATTGATTATTCCACTTGCTGTTCAATGGTGGAGTTCATGGTACCCAGGTGCTGAGCCAGGTGGAGGTGGATATATTGCTCAAAGAATGCTAGCTGCCAAAAATGAAAATCATTCATTAGGTGCAACCTTATTTTTTAATATCATGCACTATGCACTTCGACCATGGCCTTGGATATTAGTTGCTCTTGCTTCGCTAATCATATTTCCTGATTTAGATGCAATAAGAGAAACATTTCCTAATGTTGACGAAGGTAAAATAGGTCATGATTTAGCATACCCAGCTATGCTAACATTATTACCTTCTGGACTACTAGGATTAGTTTTAGCTTCATTGGTTTCTGCCTATATGTCAACTATTTCAACTCATTTAAATTGGGGATCTTCCTATGTAGTAAATGATTTTTATAAGGCATTAATTAAAGATGATGGTGATGAAAGAGCTTTAGTTAACGTAGGAAGGATTTCTGTTGTTTGTTTGATGATAGTTAGTTCTATATTAGCTCTTATGCTAAATAATGCTCTTCAATTATTTCAAATTATTTTAATGTTTGGAGCTGGTACTGGTTCAATTTTTATTTTGAGATGGTTCTGGTGGCGTATTAATGCGTGGAGTGAAATTGCAGCAATGATATGTTCTGGTTTAGTGTCAATTTTGTTTGAATTTACACCTATTGGAAGTATGATTTTTTCTAAAGATTTTATTCAGCCTTATTTTAAATTTCCAATGGTTGTATTGATCACTACTTTTGTTTGGGTTGTAGTTACATTTATGACTAAGCCTGATGATGATGAAACCTTAGTTAAATTTTATAAAAAAACAAAGCCAGGAGGTCCTGGTTGGAAAAGAATTAAAGATTTAGCTAAACTAAGTGAAAGTGAAATTAATTCCGAATGGATTGTTCCAAGAGGCATTTTATGTATGATTCTTGGATGTTTTGCAATTTATTCAGCATTATTCTCAACAGGATATTTCATTTATGGAGAAATAATAAATGGTATTATATTTTTAGCAACTACAATTATTTTTTCATTTATATTGTTCTATATTTCTAAAAAAATTCTATCGAATGAGTGAATTATTAAAACATGTAAAGCCTGGTATTACTCAAGAAACAAGACTTGAAAAAATTCATAATGTAATTTTTGATAATTCTAAAATTGGATCAAAAGCAGTGGCTAGAGAAATTGCAGATTTGATTAAATACAAGCAATCAAAAAAGCAGAAATGTATTTTAGGCTTAGCTACTGGGTCATCTCCAATTACAGTTTATGATGAGTTAATTAATATTCATAAAAAAGAAAAATTAAGCTTTAAAAATGTTATTACATTCAATCTTGATGAATATTATCCAATATCATTAGATAATTTCGAGAGCTATCATACCTTCATGTATGAAAATTTATTTAATCATATTGATATTGATAGAGATAATATTAATATTCCAAGAGGCGATTTAAAAAAGAACGAAATTGAAAAGTATTGTAATGATTTTGAAGAAAAAATTAAAAAACTTGGTGGTATTGATTTTCAACTCCTTGGAATTGGTAGAACAGGCCATATTGGATTTAATGAACCAGGTTCTAGTTTTAATTCAGTAACGAGACTTGTAAAACTTGACTACTTAACAAGAGAAGATGCTGCTTCAGCCTTTGGAGGAATTTATAATGTTCCACAAACAGCAATTACAATGGGTGTTTCAACTATTTTAAAAGCTAAAAGAGTAGTATTACTTGCTTGGGGAGAAAACAAAAGAGATGTAGTTTTTAAATCGATAGAATCTGATATATCACAAAATATCACAGCTAGTTTTCTACAAAAACATAAAAACACAACTTTTATTTTGGATAATGGAAGTTCATCTCAACTAACAAGAATTGAATGTCCATGGTTGGTTGATACAAATGTTAATTGGGATTTAAATACTAAAACAAGGGCAGTCACTTGGTTGTGTAGGAAAACTAATAAGTCAATACTAAGATTATCTCTAAGAGATTATATACAAAATCATCTTTCAGATTTAGCTGCTAATCAATCTATTTATGATTTAAATATTGAAATTTTCAACAGGGTTCAAAGGACTATAACTGGTTGGCCGGGTGGAAAACCGAACTCAGATGATACATACAGACCTGAAAGAGCCAATCCAAAAAAAAAGAAAATTATAATATTTAGTCCTCATCCTGACGATGATGTAATATCAATGGGTGGAACTTTTCAAAGATTAGTTGATCATGGACATGATGTACATGTAGTTTATCAAACATCTGGAAATATTGCTGTTTCAAATGATTCAGTACTAAAATTTTTAGAAGTTTACTCTGATATTTTTAATGTTGATGATGATTTTATTGATAGAACTAAAAATAAATTATTAGATAATAATGAAATAATTAATGATAAATTTATTAGAGAAGTTGCCGCTAAAATAAGAGAAAAAGAAGCATTAGCTGCAACACGTTACGTTGGATTAAATGATCAAAACGTACATTTTTTAAGATTACCTTTTTATGAATCTGGAAAGATAGTTAAGAACAAAACCTCAAAAAATGATCTAGATTTAATGAATCAAATTATTTTAAAAATTAAACCACATCAAATTTATGCTGCTGGAGATCTTGCTGATCCTCACGGAACACACTCTGTTTGCATAAAGCTACTCTTCCAATCATTAAATAAGTTAAAGATGGAAAAATTTATGAATAATTGTTGGGTTTGGTTATATAGAGGAGCATGGCATGAGTGGGAAATTAATGAAATAGATATGGCTGTACCATTGAGCCCACAACAAGTTTTAAAGAAAAGAAAATCTATTTTTTTTCATAAATCTCAAAATAATACTGTTATGTTTCAAGGCGATGATAAAAGAGAATTCTGGGAAAGAGTTGAAGAAAGGAACCGTGATATAGCTAAACAATATAGAAATTTAGGTATGGCAGATTATCAAGCTATGGAAACTTTCAGAAGATATCATTTTAAATGATTATAAAGGAAGTATGCGTTGACAATTTAGATGATGCAATATCAGCATTTCGTAATGGAGCAGATAGAATCGAACTTTGTTCAAACTTATTTGAAGATGGTCTCTCTCCGAGTTTCAAGGTTTTAAAAAATTCAAAATTAAAAATACCAATACCAATTCGAGTAATGATCAGACCTCACTCAAAAACTTTTAATTATAATAATGAGGATTTAATAGAAATGAAAAAAACTATTGAATTTTGTAAAAAGGAAAAGTTTGATGGAGTTGTTTATGGATGTTTAAATAATAAATTTGAGCTGGATTTAAAAAAAATCGAATATTTAACTACATTATCTAAACCTTTAAAAGTTATTATTCACAAAGCTATAGACTTAACATTTTCACCTTTAGAATCATTAAAAAAAATATTAAGGCTCGAGAATGTTGATGGAGTACTTTCGTCTGGTGGAGAATCATCAGCATCAAAGGGGTCAGAAATTTTAAAAAAAATGATTGATATCTCACCTAATGGCTTTGAGATGATCAGTGCTGGAAAAATTACTAAAGAAAATCTTGAATCTTTGCATAGGAAAATTAATGGAAGATATTATCATGGTAGAAAAATCGTTGGAGAATTATAATTAAATAAATATTTTTAAAAAAAATTAGATATGATAGGAGCGCAATTTAATGGATCAGAACTTAATCAAAAAACAATTTTTGATCATCCAACAGGTTTATTTGTTTTATTTTTTACAGAAATGTGGGAGCGATTCAGTTACTATGGTATGAGAGCTATCCTTGTTTTATTTTTGACCTCCTCAATAATGAACGAAGGATGGGGTTGGGAAAGAGAAGATGCAATGGAATTATATGCATTGTACACAGGTCTTGTATATTTAACGCCATTATTTGGAGGTATTCTAGCTGATAAATATTTTGGTTACAGAAATGCTACAGTAATGGGGGCACTGATAATGGCACTCGGCCATGGTTCAATGGCATTAGAATATTTTTCTGATTCATTCTTTTTTCTTGGAATTGCTCTATTAATAATTGGTAATGGATTGTTTAAACCAAATATTTCTTCTATTGTGGGACAGTTGTACAAAGATGATGACATCAGAAAAGATGGAGGTTATACAATTTTTTATATGGGTATAAATGCTGGGGCATTTTTAGGTATTCTTTTGTGTGGCTATTTAGGTGAAAAAGTTGGGTGGCATTGGGGATTTGGACTTGCTGGAATTTTTATGTTTTTTGGTATGTTACAGTTTTATTTTGCTCAGAATATTTTTGGAAAAATTGGGCAGAAGCCACATAAGAAAATAGATGATGTTAATGTTGAAAAAACCAGTAATTGGCCTACAAGTGTCGAATGGGACAGGATTTCAGTTATTTTAGTTTTTTCGGCAGCAACAATATTTTTTTGGTGGGCTTTTGAGCAAGCAGGGGGGTCAATGACAATTTTTGCTAACGATTATACTGAAAGAAACTTAACCGGAGATTCATCAATGATATTTAAAATAGTCAATACAATAATAACAATTGTTCCTATGCTAGTTATTACTTATGTTTTATTCCGATTATTTCAAAACATTTTTAAAAAATATTTTGTATCAAACTTTTTTCTAGCAATTAGTTTCATTATAATATGGGGAATTGTCATTTGGATGATTGATAATGAGTTTAGCCAAGAGGCAACAGAAATTCCAGCATCTTGGTTCTCTGTTTTAAATTCTTTATTCATTATAATCTTTGCTCCAATTTTTTCTAAAATTTGGGCGTCAAAATATAATCCATCTGGTCCCATAAAATTTTCAATTGGATTAATACTTTTAGGCTTAGGCTTTGCATTTCTTTCATACGGGTCATTGTCGATTCCTTTTGGAGCTAAAACTGCAAGTGTCAGTATTTTTTGGTTAGTATTTGCATATTTATTCCATACTCTAGGCGAGTTATGTGTTTCACCTGTTGGTCTTTCATATGTTAGTAAATTAGCACCTGCAAGATTGATAGGTTTAATGTTTGGTTTTTGGTTATTATCAAGTGCATTTGCTAATGGATTAGGAGGTTTAACAGGAAGTTATATCGACAAAATATCTGAAGGATATGGTTTATCAGGATTCTTTTTAATGTTTACTTTAATTCCAATTGGTGCGGGTATAATTATGTTTTTATTAAATGGAT